>CAZKLU010000027.1:0-24055 GCA_964553775.1 uncultured Oscillospiraceae bacterium
GCTATAATGACGATAAGGTGTGTCTTGACCTGACCCACGACATTCCATACGTCATCCCAGTTAATTGCTAACATTTTCTTTCCCCATTTCCTTTTAAAGATTTTTGACCGCGAATCAATGACCGCGATCCGTCAGGCTCCGGAGATTCTGAGAAGTCTGCCGTTTCACAGAAATCCCCTAAAGCTGAAATAATTTTAACATATATTTTTGAAAATGCAATACTTTTTTTAATTTTCCGCGAATTGCACAAATAAATCATGTTATTTTTGTGAACTTTGACAGTTTCTGTGAGGAATCTGGCATGGAAAGGATTAAAATTTTAGAAGATGTTAATAATCGCCTCTCACTGTCAGCGCAGTCTCGCCCGATAAGAAGCGACGCGGCTTTTCTCGCGGTGTAATGCCGCGACTTCAGGCTTAGCAATACCTAAGATATGGTCAGTATTTGCGCCGTTCTCGGCTTTCTATGCCTGCCGAAATTTTCACACGCTGGGCTAAACATCCGACAGCACATACTCAAGAGCCTTTTAAGAATCTCCTCAAGCCGCCATGCTTCGACCGGATTTAGCGTCCCGCGCCGAGTATTTGTCAAAATCGACAAAGCAAGCCCGTGAAAACATCATCACTTTTCATTATAATATCTATTTACATTTGACTTCTTTCATGGTATTATATATGTGAATAAAAATCCTGCATAATTCCGAGGAGATTATAACATGATTACATCCGCTACCCGTTATTATTACTACTTTTGGAGCTTTACCGCTTTTTACGGTAAGGTCTATTTGTGCTGACTTAATAACGGGAAGTGAAGTATTTATATTGTCTTCAAATCTCGCGGTCAGCCGCGGGATTTTTATTTTTGCCAAAAGTCGAACGCATATCCGCAATTCGCGATGTAAAATTATTGGAGGTATAAAACATGGTGGTCATATTAAAGGAAAACCCGAACAAGACGCAGCTTCAAAGCCTTATAACATGGCTTGAGGGCAAAGGTATCGAGATACACCCGACAGTCGGTATTCATCAGACTATACTCGGTCTGGTCGGCGACACAGCATCTTTAGATATTAACCTCATAAACGCCCTCGATATAGTTGAGGACGTGAAGCGCATACAAGAGCCGTACAAGAGCGCGAACCGCAAGTTTCACCCCGAAGACACAGTTGTGGATGTCGGCGGCGTAAAAATCGGCGGCGGCAGTCTGACGCTCATAGCGGGACCGTGTTCAGTCGAATCTGAGGAGCAGATAATATCCGTGGCGCAGTCTGTCAAAAAAAGCGGCGCGACAATACTCAGGGGCGGAGCGTTTAAGCCTCGCACATCGCCGTACTCATTTCAGGGACTGCGCGATGAGGGAATCAGACTCCTGAAGCTCGCCAAAGAGGAAACCGGTCTTCCAATAGTCACTGAGATTATGGATGCCTCGCAGCTTGAGCTTTTTGACGATGTTGACATGATACAGGTCGGCGCAAGGAATATGCAGAACTTCGAGCTTTTGAAGCTTTTAGGCACAGTCGATAAGCCTATACTTCTCAAGCGCGGTCTTTCCGCAACGTATGAGGAGCTTCTTATGAGCGCGGAGTACATCATGGCGGGCGGCAACAAAAATGTCGTACTCTGTGAACGCGGAATACGCACATTCGAGACTTACACAAGAAACACTCTTGATATATCGGCTGCACCGGTTCTCCGCAAACTCACGCACCTTCCGATTATTATGGATCCGAGCCATTCATCCGGCAAGTGGGAGCTTGTAGCGCCGCTCTCCTGCGCCGCAGTTGCCGCAGGTGTCGATGGACTTATTATAGAAGTACACAACGACCCCGAACACGCCCTTTGCGACGGTCCGCAGTCCCTGAAACCGGAAGCATTCGACAAACTCGCGAAGCGGCTCTTTATTATTAAAGAAGCAATAAGTGACGGAGGTAACGCGGCATGAAAAACGTAGGTATAGTCGGTCTTGGACTTATCGGCGGCTCTATGGCAAAATCAATCAAGCTCAGAACGGACTGCAAAATTTACGGCGTGGATACCAACCTTGAAACAATGTCAATGGCTCTTATGACTGGCGCGGTTGACTCGATTCTTGACGATGTGACTTACCCTAAGTGTGAGCTGCTGTTTGTCGCGATTCCCCCAAAAGCACTCATAGAATGGGTTGAGAAAACAGCGGAAAAGATTCCCAAGAACTGCCTTCTTGTTGATCTCTGCGGCGTGAAGCGTGCGATAGTATCGAAAATCGCTCCGATAGCCGAAAAATACGGATTCCGTTATATAGGCGGTCACCCGATGGCGGGCAAGGAGTGCGCGGGATTTGAAAACTCCGACACAGAGCTTTTCAATGGCGCGGCGATGATATTGACTCCGGACAAGAACACGGATATTGTTATGCTTGATGAACTGAAAAGCTTCTTCCTGCAAATAGGCTTTGAACGCCTGACGTTCACCGACCCTGTTGAACACGACAAAATAATCGCGTACACCTCACAGCTCGCGCATATATCTTCAAGCGCGTATGTTAAATCCCCGACCGCGCAGCATCAGATGGGCTTTTCAGCGGGAAGCTACAAGGATATGACTCGTGTCGCGAGACTTGACGAGAATATGTGGACGGAACTGTTCTCCGCGAACCGTGATATGCTGACATCCGAACTTGAGCTTTTTATATCGCACCTTAATGAGTATCTTGACGCACTGAAATCCGAGGACAATGACAGGCTCCGTGAGCTTCTCAAAGAGGGCAGAGAGCTGAAAGCTACAGCGGGAGGCTTTTGATTGGAAAGAATAGGAATAAACGTCCATGGAGGCTACTATGTAAATATCGGCGCGGGACTGCTTGACCGCTGCGGGGAGCTTATAGCCGAAGCAGTCCGGACACGAAAAGCCGTGGTTGTCACCGATGACACAGTTGCTGGACTTTACCTTGATAGATGCGTGAAAAGCCTTGAAAAATCAGGTTTCACAGTTTCGGCGTTCACTTTCCCGCACGGTGAAGAGAGTAAGAACATAGGTACAATATCCGATATGCTTGAGTTCTTCGCCTCTGAACATTTAACAAGAAGTGATATTGCGATAGCACTCGGCGGCGGCGTCACAGGTGACATGACAGGCTTCGCGGCGGGCGTGTATCTTCGCGGCATAAAGTACGCGCAGGTTCCAACAACACTGCTTGCCGATGTGGATTCCTCCGTTGGCGGCAAGACCGCTGTGAACCTGAAAGCGGGTAAAAATTTAGCCGGTGTATTCCTCCAGCCCGTCACTGTCGTGTGCGATACAGACGCGCTTGGAACGCTCTCTCCGCAGATATTCGCCGATGGTGCCGCTGAGAGCATAAAGTACGGCGTTTTGTTTGATACAGAAATATTTGATATATTTGAAAACGGCAACGTAAAAGAAAATCTCCCGAATATAATCTCACGCTGCGTCAGATTAAAGGGTGACATTGTTGAACATGATGAGTACGATACCGGTGACAGACGTTTCCTCAATCTCGGTCACACCATTGGTCACGGAATCGAGAGACTGAGCAATTACACATTTCCGCACGGTCACGCTGTTGCTGTCGGCATGGTGATGATTTCGAGAGCCGGTGAGAAACTTGGAACCACTGAAAGCGGCACAGCCGACAGAATAGCGCGTGTGCTTGAGAGGAACAATCTTCCCGTGTCGGTCGATTACAACGCGGACAACCTTTACAAAGCCGCACTTGGAGACAAGAAACGCAGCGGCAGTGAGATAACGATAGTCGTTCCTGAGCGTGTGGGAAAATGCGTACTCAGGACGATTCCGATTAAGCAGCTTCACGAGATAATATCTCTCGGCTTGGAGAAGTGATATGGATATTAAAATCACTCCTCACCCGCTCGGAGGAACAATACACGCACCGACTTCAAAATCTGACGCTCACAGACTCCTTATATGCGCGGCTTTAGCCGATAAGCCGTCAGAACTTCTTATAAAAGACCGCTCCGATGATATGGATGCCACTATACGCTGTCTTGCCGCTATGGGCGCGTCTGTGGAGAATGACGGCGGTGTACTCCGCGTAACTCCAATAAGCGGCACTGTTAAAAACTGCAAGGCTGACTGCGGAGAGAGCGGCTCAACGCTGAGGTTTCTTTTGCCTGTTGCGGCGTCGATACTCGACAGCGCGGAGTTTACCGGTCATGGCAGACTCCCCGAAAGACCGATAGGCGAGCTTCTTAACGTTATGTCAAAAAATGGAGTATCGTTTTCAAACAGCAAGCTTCCCCTCACAATATCCGGCAGACTGCGTGGCGGGAATGTGTACGCGCTCCCCGGAAACGTAAGCTCACAGTATATAACGGGTCTTATGCTTGCGCTCCCGCAGGTTGGCGGCGGCGAGATACGGCTCACGACAAAATTGCAATCCTCAGCATATGTTACCATGACAATAAACGCGATGAAAAAATTCGGCGTTGAGGTTGAGAAGACATCCGGCGGCTGGATAGTAGCCGATAAACATTTTACAGCCCCTGACGGTATTATAATAGCCGAAGGCGACTGGTCAAACGCCGCGTTCTTCCTGACAGCCGGTGCTATATGCGGCGAGATTTCTGTTGCGGGGCTTGATTTAGATTCAGCGCAGGGTGACAGAGCGGTATGCCGTGTGCTTGCCGATTTTGGCGCGGAAGTGCGCTGTAATAATACTGTTACGGTAAAACAAAACGCGCTTACGGGTCAGACTATAGACATATCGGATATACCCGACCTTCTGCCGATACTCTCAATAGCCGCGGCGTACAGTTACGGGGAAACACACTTTACCGGCGGCGCGAGACTTCGCATAAAAGAGAGCGACCGATTGAAAGCGGCGGCGGACTTGATAAACTCACTCGGCGGCGACGCGACTGAACTTCCCGATGGGCTTATTGTAAATGGTAGCGGTTCACTCCACGGCGGCAATGTAAATGGATGGGGTGACCACAGAATAGTAATGTCGGCGGCAATCGCGGGCGCGTTCGCAAACGGGGAAACTGTCATTCACGGCGCGGAGGCAGTCAACAAATCGTACCCATCGTTTTTCGATGTTTTCAGACTTTCAGGAGGTATTGCTGATGTCATCTGAATTTGGAAAGTGTCTCAAAGTTTCTGTATTCGGTGAATCGCATGGAAAAGGAACAGGCGTGGTAATAGACGGGTTTCCGGCGGGACTGAGAATAGATATGGATAAGCTCATGGCGTTTCTTGAAAGGCGGCGACCGGGCAATCTCGGAAAACTCGCGACTGCTCGTAACGAAACCGATGTGCCTACGTTTATTTCCGGCATTACCAACGGCGTTACCAACGGATTTCCCATATGCGCCGTAATCGAAAACGCCGACACGCGCTCCAAGGACTATTCGGAGCTGACTGTAAAACCTCGCCCGTCACACGCTGACTACACAGCGCGTCTGCGCTATGGTGAGAGTGTAGATATGCGCGGGGGCGGTCACTTCTCCGGCAGGCTCACGGCACCGCTGTGTGTCGCGGGAGGTCTTGCCATGCAGCTTCTTAATAAGCGCGAAATACACATCGGGGCGCACCTCTATTCAGTTGGAAACGTGACAGATTCTCCGTTCCCTCTCTATCCCTCAAAGGAGCTATTCGAGACTCTTTACAATATGCGTATTCCCGCGATAGCTGACGGAGTTTCGGAGAAAATGGCGGCTGTTATCGAAGAAGCGGCAAACGAACGCGATTCAGTTGGCGGTATTATCGAGTGCGCTGTTACAGGTTTTCCGGCGGGTATCGGTTCACCGATGTTTGACGGGGTGGAAAACCGGCTGGCGGCGGCGTTATTCGGTGTTCCGGCTGTCAAGGGTGTAGAGTTTGGTTCCGGCTTTTGCGGCGCATCAAGGCACGGTAGTGAAAATAACGACCCGTTCATAATTAAAGACGGCAACATTCGCACAGAGAAGAACGACAGCGGCGGTATAATCGGCGGTATAACTACGGGTATGCCGATAACACTCAAAGCCGCAATCAAGCCCACGGCTTCAATCGGAAAAGCGCAAAGAACTGTGAATCTGGAGACGCTCGAAGAGACTGAACTTACTGTTAAAGGTCGTCATGACCCCTGCATAGCGGTAAGGGCTGTTCCGGTAATAGAGGCTGTGACAGCTTGCGTTATGCTTGATATGTGTATTGAAGGAGAATAACATATATATGAATCTTAACGAAATGCGCGATGAGGTAAACGAGATAGATGCCGCGCTTCTGCCGCTTTTCTTAAAGCGCATGGAACTTTCAAAGGAGATAGCGGAGTACAAAGAGGAAAACAATCTGCCTATAATAAATCGCGGACGTGAGAGAGATATTCTGAAATGGGTGATGTCGCAAAGTCCCGACGAACTCAGGGTTTATTCGCACAGACTGTACACGATGATAATGGAGCTTAGCCGCTCTTATCAGTCAAGTCTTACACAAAGCGGCTCGCGTGTACGCGACAAGATTAACGAAGCACTCGCGAATACCGAGAGCGTCTTTCCGCGTGAGGGTACAATAGCGTGTCAGGGCGTTGAGGGTGCGTACTCTCAAATGGCGGCTGACAGAATATTTCCACGCGGGAATATTGTATATTTCAAGTCGTTCGAGGGAGTTTTCAACGCTGTATTGAGCGGGCTTTGTGACTTTGGCATACTTCCGATTGAGAATAGCTCCAACGGCTCCGTGAGAGCTGTCTATGAGCTATTGCAAAAGAAAGATGTCACTATAGTGAGAACTCACCGTCTCTGTGTGCGCCATGAGCTGCTGGCAAAAGCGGGAACGAAGCTGTCGGATATACGCGAGATACATTCTCACAGTCAGGCTCTTGGACAGTGCAGCGAATTTCTGAAATCTCTCAACAATGTGAAAATAGTGCCGTGCGATAATACCGCTATGGCGGCAAAATACGCGGCTGAATCGGATAAACCGGGTATCGCCGCTATATCCTCCGGCAACTGCGCGGAGCTGTACGGTCTGAAACCAATAGAGGGCGTGGAGATTCAGAACAGTGACAACAACTACACCCGCTTTATCTGCATAACGAAAGACGCTAAAATATACCCCGGCGCGAACCGTATACATGTCATGCTGACGTGCGAACATAGACCGGGTACACTTTACGATGTTTTAGCCGACATTTCAGCGTTGGAGCTGAACCTGATAAAACTTGAAAGCTGCCCGATGGTGGGACACGATTTTGAATTTCTGTTCTTTTTAGAGCTTGAAGGCAGCGTTCTCGAACCAAAGGTTGTCGGTATGCTGGAAAATCTTGAACACACCTGCAGAACATTCCGTTACCTTGGAAACTATATGGAGACATGAGCCATGGAAAAATTATACGGGCTTTTAGGTCGCAAACTCGGTCACAGCTTTTCCGTTCCGATACACAATTACTTTGGATGTCATAATTACAGGTTGTACGAGGTTGAACCTGACGCGCTTGAGGGCTTTTTGCGTCAGCCAAACATTGGCGGTGTCAACGTAACTATACCCTATAAGCTTGACGCTATGAGACTTTGTGATGAGCTTGACGAAAGCGCGGTTTCTGTCGGCGCGGTCAACGTCGTTGTGAATCGTGGCGGGCGGCTAATCGGGTATAACACCGACAAGTACGGATTTGAGTACGCTATGAAGAGCGCGGGGTTTGATGTGAGGGGCAAAAAAGTTCTTGTTCTCGGCTCCGGTGGCGCGTCAAAAGCTGTTCAGGCTGGACTGAAATCGCTCGGAGCGGGTGAAACTATCGTCATATCGCGTTCGGGTGAGAATAATTACGGGAACCTCAACAGACAAACCGGGAACCTCTTTATAATAAACACCACTCCTGTCGGAATGTACCCCGACTGCGAATTATCACCGCTGCCTCGTTCGTTTTTTGAAGAACACAGCATTGAGGGTGTATTAGACGTAATCTACAATCCTCTCAGAACGCGCTTAATATTGGAGTGCGGTGTACCGTCGGCGAGCGGGCTTTCCATGCTTGTCGCTCAGGCAAAGGCGGCGGATGAGCTGTTCTTTGATACAAGTATCGACGATGAACTCATCAATAAATGCTTAAATATGCTGCGGCGTGAGCGAGAAAACATTGTGCTTATCGGTATGCCAGGCTGCGGCAAGACAACTGTGGGTCGTGAAATCGCGAAACTCAGCGGCAGACCGTTCGTAGATATTGACGAGTACATAACGAATCGTGAGAAACGCTCACCGTCAGAAATAATACGCTCTGACGGCGAGAACACGTTCCGTGAGATTGAGACTGACGCAATGCGCGATGTTCTCAGAGTCGGCGGTCAGGTAGTCGCTACAGGCGGCGGAGCGGTGGAGCGTTCGGAGAATATGTACAGTATGCGTCAGAACGGAACAGTTTACTGGCTCAAAACGCCCTTAGAGCTTCTCAAAACAGATGACCGCCCACTGTCGAGCGGCGGCATTGAGAAGGTAAAGCAGCTCTGGGAACGGCGCAAGGGAATGTATGAGAGTATGTCAGATTGCGCCGTTGATACTGACGCAACCGGAGAGCTTGCGGCGGCTGAAATTTGGAGGAAGTTCAATGAAGATACTTGTAATTAACGGTCCCAACCTCAATATGCTTGGAATACGGGAGCCTGATATATACGGAAAAAGCACATACGAGGACTTAAAAACGTATATAAAAGAAGAAGCTGACAAACTCGATATTGAGGTGAGCTTCTATCAGTCGAACCATGAGGGTGATTTAGTTGACGCTATACAGGGAACGCACGGAGTTTTTGACGGCATAGTCATAAACCCCGGCGCGTATACTCACACATCTGTCGCGCTTCTTGACGCTGTGAAAGCTGTCGGTGTGCCGACTGTTGAGGTGCATATATCCGACCCCGACGAGAGAGAAGATTTCCGTAAGGTGTCGTATATACGTTTAGCGTGTATAGCTACTGTTAAAGGCAAGGGATTCGCGGGATATGCTGAGGCGATGAAGATACTGAAACAGCGCACATAGTGAGTACAATTCGGCGTGATTATCATATAGAATACAAATCGGGAGCCTGAAATAGACTCCTGATTTTTGTATATAAAAATATTTTATTCTCCCTGTGACAAAATATTCTCCTCGCGTGTTTTAATAGTGAAAGCAGCTTTCAGAAAAGACGGAACGCGAAAATCCCGCGCTTCACAGCTTCAGCTAAACGCGGCGCGAAAAGGTTTTCAGCGGTTTTACCGTCAAACAATATCCGCAAATTCGTGCGCGCTCTTTTGTGCGCTGATTTGCACACCATCAAATTTGAGGCTTGTTCCGATTTTGATTATATATGGGGGTGCGTAAAGCTTTGAGCGGAGAAAACTTTACAGAATACGCTGAACGGTACAAGGACACAGTATACAGAATCGCACTGAACTATCTTGGGAATCCAGAGGACGCGGACGATATAGTTCAGGATGTGCTGCTGAAGCTTTTTACCACAGCAAAACGGTTCAAAGACGATGAACATCTCAAACGCTGGCTTATCAGAGTTACGCTCAACAGGTGCGCGAACGAGACACGTTCCCGTAAACATCATGACAATACACCTATTGAAAATATCACGCTCGCGGTGAACTTTGAGACAGAGGAACAGCTTGCCCTCTTCAGCGCGGTTATGAGTTTGCCGGAGCGATACAGAACGGTTCTGTATATGTACTATTATGAGGGATATTCGGTAAAGGAGACAGGGGAGATTCTTGGTATCAGAGAATCCGCTGTCACGACAAGGCTCTCACGCGCCCGCGAACGACTTAAAATTATTCTCACGGAGGAGGATACATAAAATGGATTTTGAAAAACTGTACAAAGAGACGTTCTCTCAGGTTCATACCTCTGTTTCCGTGAAAAAGGAGGATTATTTGAAAGTGAAACACACTAACATTGGACGTAAAATCATACTGATAGCGGCTGCCGTGTGTACTCTCGCGCTTTTATGCGCCGGAGCATACGCCGCAAATTTCTTTGGGCTGAAGGATGCCGTGATAAACAGAGACGTTCGCAGTGACACCGGCGACAGCGTATCGACAGACAGCGGTGAAGCAGAGAATGACAGCGCGACGGAGGAGCCGGTTATCCCGACGGTCGAGACGAGGGACGCACTCTCGCTTCAGGGCTACAACGATACGCCGGAATCTCAGGCGGTTCTGGAGTGGACGACGTACTATGAAAGCTGCGACCTCAGCGGTCTGACAAACGAGCCTACCGAATTTGATGAGGAATATTCCTGCTACCCAGTCTACAATCAGGAGATGGCTGACAAGCTGGAGGAGATACTCGCGAAGTACGGGCTTAAAAAACACACTCGTATGGAAATTCTGTCGCACGATGAGCTTGTCGAGGCTGTCGGCGGAGAGTTTTTATCGGACGGTCACGCAAAATACTACGGTTACATCTACGAGGACGGTCATTTCGCGGTTGATGGGGATTACGCGGCGGAGAACGGCAATATAGGCTATCAGCTTCGCCGCAGCGTCAAGGGTACATTTACCGACGTCACGCTCTACATAGGCGACGCGGACGAATACGACGAGTGGCAATACAACGTCGGAGATTACACGCTGACCTTGGCACTGTCAACGAATAAAGCGCTCATCATCACGGATTTGGGCGACGCCTTTGTGACGGTGAATGTTCTTGACGGCAGCGAGGAGGTGCTCCTTGACAGCGACACAACGATTACGAAAGAGATTCTTGAGAGCTTCGCGGATTCCTTCAACTGGCAGGTTCTGGCGAACGTAATAACGCCGAATCTTGACGCTATAGTTTCCGAATGAAAAGAGGATTGCTTCAAATCCGAAAATCATCATAGTAAACACAAATTCCGGCAATACGCAAAAACAGCGCGTGTTGCCGGAATATTTTATTATTTGCCAAATATTTTTGTAAAGAGTCCGGATAAGCCTTTTTTCTCCTCCGCTTTCCTCACGGACGGACTGTGCTGCGCCGTTGACGCGGGTCGCGGTTTCTGAGTAACCTTCGGCTTTGCGGTGACTTCCGGAGTTTTCGATTTCACGGATATATCGCGGTTTTTCGGAGGGAGAATCGGCTCCTTCGGTGTCATGCGCCATTTGCCCTCTTTGGCTTCTGTAAAGAAAAGCTCCTGAGAGTTGAGTTCCTTCTCCCCTTTTTTGTATACATACACGCCGTTTGGCTGCTGCTCACGGAGCTTCACTGTATCATTGAGCTGAGTAAAGAACATCGTCTCAACGTGCTTGCGTACATCATCGTCATACAGCGGAACAGCAACTTCAACACGGTGCATTGTGTTTCGTGTCATGAAGTCAGCGGAGGAAATATAAATTCTGCGGTTATTGCCCGTGCCGAAAATATAGATTCTCGCGTGTTCAAGGTATCGACCGACAATGCTGTAGACGTGTATGTTCTCGGTCTTGCCCGCAACACCTCCGACAAGGCAGCATATTCCGCGTATTAAAAGATCTATTTTCACACCCGCCTGCGATGCCTCTATGAGCTTGTTTATAATCCCCAAATCGGTCATGCCGTTCAGCTTGAAGCCAAGGTACGCCGGTTTGCCACTTTTCGCCTTCTCAATCTCATCATCTATCATGCTCATTATGCGTGTTCTGAGACACATAGGCGCGACCAAAAGATATTTCGTGTCCTCAACAACCTCGCCCATGGAAAGGCAGTTGAATACACGAGCCGCCTCCGCTCCTATCTCCGGAGAAGATGTCATTAGCGCGTAATCGGTGTAGAGCTTCACTGTGTCTTCGTTATAGTTGCCGGTTCCTATCTGCGTTATATACTCCACCTGCTCATCGTGTACGCGGGTTATCAAAAGCAGTTTCGAGTGTACCTTCATGCCGTCAAGCCCGTATATCACACGGCACCCCGCCTGTTCAAGCACACGCGACCAGCCGATATTGTTTTCCTCATCGAATCTTGCGCGCAGCTCCACAAGAACAACTACTTCCTTGCCGCTTTCCGCAGCATCCACAAGGGCTTCTATTATCTTGCTGTTTGTCGCTACTCTGTAGAGAGTCATTTTTATCGACACAACGTGCGGATCCTGCACCGACTCGTTGAGAAGTCTCAGAAGCGGCTTAATACTCTCGTAGGGGTAGGAGAGTATAATGTCCTTTTTGCGTATCTGAGAAACCATCGTCTTTGTCGGATCAACATTCACCGATGCCTGTGGAACCTGTCTCGGATAGAATAGCTCCGTTTTGTCTCTCAGCATATCCTTCAAAAATTTCAGGAACGACAAATCGAGCGGCATTTCGCACTGGAACATATGCTTTCTGGATAGACCCAGGTATTCGCAAAGACTGTTTTTCGCGCTCTCGTCCATCTTCCCGCGATACTCAAGCATAACCGGGGAAAGGCGCGTTCTGCGCTTTATGAGCTTCTCCATGTTCTTGCGAAAATCATTCTCGGCTATGAGCTGCGTGTTATTATTTTCATCGTCATCCATATCGAGGTCGGCGTTTCTCACTATTCTCACAAGAGACGAGTTCTCCACCTTGTAGTGGTCGAATACACGCGGCAGGAACCGGAGAATCATATCCTCCATAAGCACAAAGTGCATTCCCTCGCCGGGAATGGGAATTAGCTTGCGAGCCGCGCTGTCCCCGCACGGAACGATACCCATTCTTGTGCTGCCGCTCTTCGTCTTGAGCATAGCTATTGCGTAGACACTCTTCGTTCTCAAAAACGGGAACGGCTGTTTTCTGCCGATTATCTGCGGTGATAGAAGCGGCATTACGTCAGAGATAAAATATTTCTCAAGCGATGCCTGTACTTTGTCCGGCAGACTGCTGAACCGGCAGATTTCGACGTTATACGCCGCCAGCTCTGTCATAAGCTCCTTATAAATCCTGTCGCGCTCCGGCAGCAGAACACGGCACCTTGCGAGGATTGCGTTTATTTGTTCCGCGCTTGTCATGTTCTCCTTATCATCGGTAACTCCCTCATCAAGAGTATCCATCAGCATACCGAGACGAACCATGAAGAACTCGTCAAGGTTGCTCTGGAAAATCGACGCGAAATTCAGCCGTTCGCAAAGCGGGTTGCGCTTATCCTTAGCTTCCTCAAGAACTCGCTCATTGAATTTCAGCCACGAAAGTTCTCTGTTGACATAGCATTTTTCTTCCGCAAGCTTCTCTTCTTTCATCTTCTTCACCCTTCCGAAATAATTATTTATTTGATTTCCTGTAAATATAATCCGTTGCCGCGATTCCAAGCCCCCCTGTCACGCACCCTAAAGCAGCCCCCGCCAGCACATCAGTAAGATAATGCAAGTATAGATACATCCTCGAAAAGCCGATAAGAACTGACAGGATAACAGCCGGAACGCCGAACCTGCTCTTTTTATAGCACAGTACCGACGAAACAGCGAACGATGCCGCTGTGTGACCTGACGGGAATGAATAATCCGTAGGCTCCGTGACCAAAAGCTCAATGCCCTCGCGTATCTCAAACGGTCTCAGGCGATGAACCAGAGGCTTTATAGCAAGATTGCAGCATAGAGCCTCAATTATAAGGCTTATCATCGCCGCGCATCCAAGTTTCCGCGTCTTAGGGTAACTTAAAAGCAGAAGTATCACGATTATCCAGAATATCCCTTTGTCGCCAAACAATGTGACAATTTGCATGGCATCGTCCATAAAATCGCTTTGGAAATTTTCTCTTATATAATCAAGGATAGACAATTCAATGCTCATTATATTGATAACGCCTACTTTATCATGCTGTCCGCAAGCTGGAGTGCCGCTTTTACCGTTTCCGCCATATTGTAATACTTATAAGTGCCAAGACGACCGCAAAAAACGACATCCGGCTGCGCGACCGCAAGTGCTCTGTAGGAATTATAGAGATTCAGATTTTTCTGGTCGGAAAGCGGATAGAACGGCTCGCGTCCGGGATGCCACGGCATATACTGTTCATACGTTATTACTGTTTTAGGCTGATTGCCGAATTGGAAGTGCTTATGTTCGATAATGCGTGTATACGGAACATTGGAATCGGAGTAATTGATAATAGCGTTGCCCTGATAATTCGGCATATCGAGAACCTCGGATTTAAATGACAATGTTTTGTACTCCAGAGATCCTCTTTTGAAACGGAAAAATTCATCTATCATACCCGTATAGATAACCTTTTCGACTTTATTCTTATTCGCGACACCGAATCCGAGGTACTCCGTATTGAGCATAACTTCACTTCCGGCGAGCATACGCTTAATCATAACGTCGTAACCCTCGACAGGAACGCCCTGAAACGGGGTATTATAGAATCGGTTATCATAAACGAATCTCAACGGGAAGAGCAGATCCTTATTAGGCGGCATTTCACGGCACGGAACCCCCGTGCGTTTTTCGATGTAGCCCTTCATAAACTTTTCATACAATTCACGACCAATATTCTTGAGACAAAGTTCCTCCATATTTTGAGGAATCCCGATATTCTCAGCGGCGGTTTGTTTTCTTACACGTTCCATAGCTTCAGACGGTGTTATGGTACCCCAGAGCTGCTTAAACAAATTCATATTGAACGGCAAATTATATAGCTCATTGCCGCACATCACCATAGGCGAGTAGATATAGTTATTAAATCTTGCGAAACGATTCACATACTCCCAAACTGAGTGGTCATCTGTGTAGAATATATGCGTACCGTATTTATGTACCTGTATGCCCTCTACTGTGTCACAATGCAGATTGCCTCCAACGGTGCTTCTGCGGTCGATAACAAGACACCTTTTACCTTTTTCTGCCGCTCTCTGAGCGAAGACGCTTCCGAAGAGACCCGCACCAACAATCATAAAATTATATTCAATCATATTTAAACTCCCATCAACGCTTATTTCCCTCCGGTAAGCATACCGGACACCGGAACGAGTTTAGCTATGCGCGGGTGGTGGTTGATATATAAGAAGCTGCCCTGAAATTACCGGTGTGCCGATAATTCCAGGATAAGCTCATATTGCCAACTGTTCGGGTATCAGGTCAGGCTTCGAAGCACAGAGAGATACCATAGTCACTTACTATTATACCCTGTATTAAGCAAACTTGCAACAGGAAATTTAATTTTTTCTGCCGTGCGGCTCTCTTGAAAACTCTTTTGGCGGCTCCGGAAAACCTCGAAAGTCAATTTTCATCCGATTCTGATTGCCAGCACTTCATACACTTGACAGTCACACCGCGTTCGCTGAAAGATAATTTCCACTACTGTCAAGCGGTACTTCTGCCGTTTTGCAACTCCCTGCTGCGTTACGCGGAAGTTCCCTGAGCAAAGCGGCGAGAAAAGAGCCTTAATTTTATTACACGCCTTCCCGCATAAATCTCCGATGGGTGGAATCCTGTTTTCGTCACGATTGATTTCCATATCCGGAAGCTGAATTGCGTTCCCAAAAAACGCCATTCACATAGCCCTGTATTCTGGTATCAGTCTCAGCCATAGCGAGCCTTTGTTCCGCCCATACGCAATACTGCGCCTCTTTCTCAATGCCGAAATAATGACGCTTCAATTTTTTAGCGACAACACTTGTTGTACCCGAACCCAGAAACGGGTCAAAAACAACATCACCCTCGGATGACGAAGCAAGAACAATTCTCGCAATAAGCTTTTCCGGTTTTTGCGTAGGGTGCGCCGTATTTTCAGCCATAGACCAAAACGGAACCGTTATATCGTCCCAAAAATTAGACGGACAGGTATCTCTGTAATTCCCGTTTTCAGTCTCCGTCCAATCCTTCGGTTTCCCATCGACGCGATAGGGGGCAATAACACGTTTCCGTATTTTCACAGCCTCAAGATTAAAGGTGTAGTTATCACCGGCAGTTGCGAACCAGATGTCCTCCATGCTGTTTTTCCAATTTGACCTTGCGCCGCGACCTTTTTCGCGCTGCCATGTAATACGGTTTCTTACACAAAAGAATTCATTCAGCAGCTTACCAATAATCAAACTTGTTTCCCAATCACAGCAGACATATATAGAGCCGGTATCTTTCAGCAAAGGCTTTACAGCACCAAGCCACTGCCTTGAGTATTGCTCATAATCCTCGGCTTTCTTTCTGAAAAAAGTAGTATTGTTGAATGATTTAGTCATATTGTACGGTGGGTCGGCGATTATAAGATCCACACTGCGCGGAGGCAGCAGCGGACAAACAGAAAACATATCTCCAAGTATTGTTTTGTCCAACACGTTCTCAAGTGAATTTTGCTTCTCAGTAACGGAAACACAGCGTTCGAGATAAATAGCTCCCTCGCTCACAGTTGTGTCAATCGTCTTGTTTCTTTCCGCCTTTTCACTTGCCTTTGCTTTTGTACTTGACATAGCTATATCCTTTCTTTTTTTCTTATTATATCACCTTCCTCCGACTTTGAAAAGCGGTAATTTGCAAAGTTTATTTTAGTCCTCAAAATTACGGATTGTGAACATCACGCCGCCGTTGTCAAACCGTTAGTATGAAGGAATCTCCGCCGTATCGCCACATATTGGGCAATTTTCGATTGTAAAACGATACTTTAGCCGTGAACATTCTCAAAATAGATAATCGCGGAATAAAAATAACCGCACGGGCGCGTTGCAATAGCCGCCGCTCATTAAAATAAAAACCGCCAGAATCAAACGATTTTGGCGGCATATTCTGGAGCTGCTATCCAGATTTGAACCGGAGATCTCATCCTTTCCAATATTTTTGGCTACTTTATTCTATCACATCTTGCCGTAGTTTGATGTAGTTTATTCCTATAATAGAGTATCAATCCCTTCCGCGTCAAGAGATCTGCGGTGATATTGTCAAACCTCCGCCGCATGAGCTGTCAATCTATGCTTGCTTTACCAACTCATTCCTGATTCTCTTTATCTCGCTCTCAATAGACTCTAATTCTGCGTCAAACTCCTCCCGCAGCCGCTTGAGTTCGCTCATCTCATTGAACTTCGCGTCCAGTTCGTGTGCGTTCATCGTGTCGTACTCCTTTCATATGGGAGTTTTCCCCCTGTTGTGATTATTTTATGCACCGATGTTTGTGAATATCATTCACTTGATAATGTGCATTTGTGTGCAACAATCAAATTATGAAAGAGTGACCTGTTTTTAATTGCTCCGTAAAATGGACGAAGCGAATCGTGTGCCGTTTAAGTATGATAAGGCATTGAAGCTGTTGAAAAAAGAGGTGTATCAACATACACTATTAGAAAAAACGGTCTTATTTCTCAGACAGCTCTTACGAAAACGAAAAGGGATGAAGGGAATATTGACGCAAGGACACTTGAACATCTTTGCTCTGTTTAACTGACAATCCTGCGAACTGCTTGAATATGTACCGCCTTACAAAATGGGTTATGTGTCGGCATATTTGCAAGGAATCACCTCCGGCGGAGAAGCAAACGAATCATTTTGCGAGAATATGTATCGGAAGTATCTCAACAATTCTGACCGTGGAGATTTCGTTTCTCTGGACGATACTGTAAAAGAAATGCGGTTGCCGCCCAAAGGCAGAAGCGTAACGATATAAGTTGACCGCTTTCCGGCAGCGGTACTCTGGCTTAAATTACAGTTCTTGTAATGAATAACTAGCTTCATTCTTGGCTGTACGGAATCGATTTTGCTGCTCAAAACACTATGACCGCTTGAATGTCAACCGCACACTCATTAAAGCCCTTGGTAACGGCTGACGCAATTTTTTCAAGCTGATTCTATGGTAAAATCAATCTGTTCCCTCCTTGGCTTCTACAAACCATCTGTTCCCCTCTTGGAACAGAAAAGATTCATGCCCCCTGATGATAACCGTGTAGCGGATGCCCCCGCCCCCGACTTTTGCCGAGGCAGCGCGGCATTTATATTTGATCCGTTCAATCTCAAAAATGCGCCCATTGTTCCAGCGGATTAGCCGGGGGCAAACAGAACCGTCCTCGTCAACATCGAGATTGACAGAAACATACGCCTTGCGGCACATTGCCTCCTGCATATTAACACCTCCATCAAAAATTATTCCTCCAACACATGGACAACCTTTCATGTTTCTATTGACATACACAATTTCATGTGTTAAAATATAATCACGAACAAGATTTCGTGTCAATAATGCCATTATAACACGAACGTGTTTTCATGTCAATAGGTTTTGTGAAAAAGTGTTCGTGCCCGTCAAAAGTGAAGAAAGAGGTGCCTTATGCAATTCAAAGACAGGTTAAAAGAAAAGCGTCTTGAAGCAAATCTGACCCAGCCTGAACTGGCTAAATTAGCCGGTGTCACCACACGCACAATTCAGAACTATGAACTGGGGAAGCGCAAACCATCCAACATGGAAGTGCTGCAGAAGATCGCGGACGCACTCCATACCACGACGGAGTATCTTCTTGGCAGCAGCGGCATCTATACCGCCCTGGCATATGAACGGGGCGGCGCAAAAGCGTCGCGAGACATAGATGTGCTTGTCAGTGAGGTGAGCGGGCTGTTCGCCGGCGGCGAGTTGAGTGAGGACGCAATGGATGGGGCGATGAAGGCATTGAATGACGCTTACTGGATTGCCAAGGAAAGGAATAAGAAGTACACACCGAAGAAGTATTTGAAGAAAACAGGAGAATGATATATCTTCTCATCTCTTTAGATACCTCTGTTCCCGATTGGAGGTGGGATGATGAGTGCGGAACAGCTTGCCATTGTTGGCGGCAGCCTTGTGAAGCGGTGCGGTACGAGAGACCCCTTTATTATTGCTGAGGACATTGGAGCGATTGTACGTTTCTGCGATGATTTCGGTTCGTTGAAAGGGATGTACCGCGTTATCAAACGAAACCGTTTTATATTTATCAATAATCAGCTTTCCGAACAGATGCAGAAAATCGTCTGCGCCCACGAACTGGGACACGACCAGCTCCACCGCGCTTTGGCAGAGAACGACACCCTTCATGAATTTATGCTTTATGACATGAGGACAAAGCCGGAGTACGAAGCTAATATTGTCGCGTCGGAAATTCTGCTCGATAATGATGAACTGCTCGACTACATTTATCATTACCGTTATTCTGCGGAACAAATTGCCCGTGCCATGCACACAGACATAAACCTTGTCGCTCTGAAAATTGCACACCTCAATCTTCTCGGCTACGATCTCAGACCAATTGAACACAAGAGCGATTTCTTAAAATGAAAACAGAGTACTTTATGAAATACTTGCCGTACAGCTCCTTGGGAATTCTGGATAAGAATGTGAAAAATGCGGAACATATGCTTATGCACCCGAATCAATCGGAGATTTCCGGCACATAAAGCGTTATCAATTTGAAATGATGGGCGTTGTCTATCAGTCTCACGGAAATAAAAATGTCCCGATCGACTTCGGTATTGTAGAAACCGGACAATGAATAAAAGCAAGATTTGACGAGCCAATTATGCAAAACAAGAAATACGAAAACAGGAGGCAAATTATGAGCAGAAAATTAGTAGCATACTTCTCTGCAAGCGGCACGACCGCAAAAGTGGCAGAGACTTTATCCGAGGCGATTGGAGCAGACATCTATGAAATCGCACCGGCTGTCCCTTATACCAAGGCTGACCTTGATTGGGCGGACAGGAAATCCCGCAGCACCATTGAGATGAATGATCCGGCATCCCGCCCGACTATCAAAGATGTTTGTGCCAATATGGATGATTATGACATTGTGTTCGTAGGTTTTCCGATTTGGTGGTACGTCGCGCCGTCGATTATCAATACATTTCTTGAAAGCTACGATTTAACCGGAAAGACCATAATTCCGTTTGCCACCTCCGGCGGCAGCGGGATGGGAAAGACAAATGAACGGCTCCAGCCAAGCTGTCCAAACTCCAAGCTGCTGGAAGGCAAGGTTTTTAAGGTAGATATGAGCAAGGCTGATATTGGCGCATGGGTAGATAGTCTCAACCTCTAAACAGACAGGAGGATTTGTAAAATGAAAAAGTATAAGCTGCTGGGCGCAGACGGAAAAGAATATCTCTCTGACACGTTGGGAACATATGGCGGCAACGCCAAACTAAAAATTTACGGACGGCTCGACTGTCCCTCCGCGCTCTCTACTATCAGGAGGTTTCCGGGAAGCTACGAAAAATCCCGCGTATTCTTTGCGGATGAAAAGGCAGCCCTTGCCGCGGGGTTTAGACCATGTGGAAATTGCCTGAGAGAAAAATATCGTGAATACATAGCTGATCCGAATGCGTATAGGAAAAAGTTTGGTTTATGAAATTGTGAATTGGGATTTCTGTAAAGAATAACCTGAAAGGAGACCGGAGCATGAAAGAACGCACCTATATCGCAATCGACCTGAAATCGTTTTATGCCTCGGTTGAGTGCCGTGAGCGCGGCTTGGATCCGCTGGATACGAACCTTGTTGTTGCCGATGAAAGCCGGACTGATAAGACTATCTGCCTTGCGGTTACTCCTACCCTCAAAAGCTACGGTATTTCGGGACGGGCGCGGCTCTTTGAAGTGAAGCAGCAGGTAAAAGAGGCAAACGCAGGACGCCGATTCGATGCGCCGGGGCGAAAGTTAGACGGTGAGTCTTGTTTCTATTCCGAGTTGACCGCAAACCCCAAGCTGGCAATATCATTTATAATCGCGCCTCCGCGAATGGCTTATTACATTGAGTACAGTACACGGATTTACAGCATTTACATGAAATATGTCGCACCGGAGGACATCATCGTGTACTCCATTGATGAGGTTTTCATGGATGTCACAGATTACCTTAACACCTACAATCTATCCGCCCATGACCTTGCAATGAAGATCATCCTCGATGTTCTGAACAGCACCGGCATCACCGCAACGGCGGGAATCGGCACAAATCTCTATCTCTGCAAAGTAGCTATGGACATTGTAGCCAAGCATATCCCGGCAGGCAATAACGGCGTAAGGATTGCGGAGCTAAACGAGATGAGCTACCGACAGATTCTCTGGACGCATCAGCCTTTAACCGATTTCTGGAGGGTCGGAAGAGGTTATGCAAAGAAACTTGAAGAAAACGGGATGTTCACGATGGGTGATGTGGCGCGGCGGTCTGTCACGGACGAGGACTTACTCTATAAGCTGTTTGGAAAAAACGCCGAACTGCTAATAGATCATGCGTGGGGATGGGAACCCTGCACAGTGGACGCGATAAAGGCATACCATCCCAGTACCAACAGCCTTGGCTCAGGGCAGGTACTGCACCAGCCATACGAAGCGGAAAAGGCAAAGCTTGTTCTCCGTGAAATGGCTGATTTGCTTGTATTGGATTTAGTTGATAAAGGACTTGTTACCGACCAGATTGTTGTTACAATTGGATACGATGTTGAAAATCTTACCGATCCAAATCGGATCAAAATCTGTCACAGTGAAGTTGTGCGCGACCACTACGGACGCAAAATTCCAAAGCACTCACATGGCACAATCAATCTCGGCAAGCATACATCGTCCACTAAGAAAATTACAGAGGCGGCATTGAAGCTATTTGACCAAATTGTAGATGAAAAATTGCTGATCCGCAGGCTGAACATCACCGCAAACAATGTCATTAGCGAATCCGATGCAAAACAAGAAGTTCTATGTGAGCAGCTCGACCTTTTTACAGACTATGATGCTCTTGAAGCTAAACGTGAACGGGAACAGACGGAGCTTGACAGGGAAAAGAAAATGCAAAAGGCTATGCTGACCATCAAAAAGAAGTTTGGGAAAAACGCTATTCTCAAAGGGATGAATCTCGAAGAAGGCGCAACGGCGCGTGACCGCAACTCGCAGATCGGAGGTCATAAGGCATGAACCCTTACGACGATATAATCAATCTTCCGCACCATGTATCAACCAAAAGACCGCAAATGTCGATGTCAGATCGAGCAGCGCAGTTTTCCCCATTCGCCGCTTTGACCGGGTACAGCGATGCGGTTGAAGAAACATCCCGTCTTACAGATGAAAAGATAGAGCTGGATGAATCGTTAAAATCCGTATTGGATATGAAACAACGAATCCTTATGGATTCAGTTTCCAAGCATCCGGAAATAACCGTGACATATTTTAAGAAGGATGACAAAAAAGCCGGAGGAAAGTATCTGACAGTTACCGGCAATCTGAAAAAACTGGATGAATATGAGTGTGATATTATTTTTACAAGCGGTGTAAAAATCCCCTTTAATGACATTGTGGATATTTCAAGCGATTTATTCCGTGAAATTTCGGATATATACGATTGAGAAAGAAAGATGAATTAGTTAAACCGCTTGAAATTGCAAAAAACAATATTACAAAAATAGACGTTACCGTGAACGTTGTCAATCAACCGTTGCAGTTCAGTAGTCGTAGAGAGTGTGAAAGATTGATTTTTTCCAACATATATAGCTGCCAAAAATGCAAAGCTCTGAAAATTACTATTGATACAATCGTCAAAAAGCTTTTCAAACATATTGCCGATAACCACGTCGAGAAGTATACAGAACGCGCAGCGACCAGATGCGCCGATTGTTTTTTGATAGGTTGAAGATTTCTGTGGAGCAACTTTATAAAACTTTTCTATCTTTCAGCATTGATTTGCTCAAAATATATGTTATAGTAATATGTTGATTTAGAAAAAGTGAAAGCAAACAGCAAAACTAACGATTTAGTTGCCCGCGATACTTTAAGCTGCGGTACTGTTTCGCATTTTGCAATCAGTTGCAATGTGGCAGGTTCTCATTATTTATATTATGCTTATGCTGGACTTAGCCGGATGAATGGCAAATCAGCAAATCAGAAAATAACTTTTTGGAGGAGATATGGAAATTGTTCGGATTAACAGTTATAACGACCCGCGCTTTGCACAGAATGTCTTGCTCCAGCATGGCGCATTTTTAGCAGATGACGAGCCGTGTTCATTTGAGATAATAGGGAGAGATTCCGCCGTACTATGCTGCCCGACTCGATTTTGCCAACAGGAAATAGATGAATTACTCGACGAGTTTCGCTTTTATGCCGAGCATATTACCACCTTTTATAATAAAGAGGGAGTTTTACTCCGAAATTACCCACCTGTGGCACTCTTTTCAGTGGAACTTTCTCAGCTTCAGCCGTCACAGTTTTATGTGGATGAGGATAAACTTGCGGCGATTTCCTCGTTTGTTAAAAGCGGTGAAGATGTGATAATTCCACTTACCCCCGAAAAGGAAACTGGACGGTTTGTTTCGCTTGATGGACATACCAGACTTTATAGGGCGTATCAGCTCGGTTGCCGGACTGTGTACGGTTTTTTGACTGAGGATACAGGCGGGTACATCAGACACTTTGTCGCAGAAGCAAAAAAGCAAGGAGTGTTCTCACCGTGCGATATTGTCGTGCTGCCGCATGAGCAGTATCGAAAAAAATGGGACGATTTCTGCGATGCTTTTTTTCACAGAACGAAATGAACGAAGATATTTCAAAAGGACATTGATTTTACACAGATTAAGCGTTTTAATATCAAATACAGAATGATTTATAATATTCTGAGTCAATGTTTGAAAGCGGCACGGGAGATGCTAACAAAAGAGTGCTTTGCTCTTTCATTAGCAGCAAATTTAATATTATCGTTGAGTTTTTCATTATCCTTGGCAACTATAACATTTCTGAGATCAACGAGACACCGTTTGCGTTTTACCAGAGACTTTTGGAGGCATGAGGTGTCGGTGGGCGGATTATACAAATCGTGATTTGGCAGGGAGATAATATATGATCAGGAAAGCAAATTTTAATGATATTAAATTCATTGAAGATACATATAATGAACATTTCGCGCACGAAATAGAGTACGGAACATATACAGTCTTCAAAAAAGGCGTATATCCAACCAGAAAAGACGCAGAAAAAGCGATATATGATGGAACATTATATGTATATGAAGATAATCACAATATTGTAGGAAGTATAATTATAGATAGCGTTCAACCGAAAGAATATGCTGGAATTGCCTGGGCGAAAGCTCTTAAATGTGATGAAGTAATGGTTATTCACCTGTTGCTTGTGCGTCCGAGCATGAGTGGGAAAGGGATTGCGTCAGCTCTTGTGGAGTACGCTATGGAATTAGCAAGGAACAATTCATGCAAAGCATTAAGGCTTGATACGGGAGAACAAAATATTCCTGCTG
>CAZKLU010000028.1:0-23048 GCA_964553775.1 uncultured Oscillospiraceae bacterium
ATTCCCACTCTATTGTCGCGGGCGGCTTGCTCGTCACGTCGTACACAACTCGGTTCACACACGGAACCTCATTCACTATGCGTGTACTCACCCTGTCTATCACATCATATGGAAGGCGTGACCAGTCCGCTGTCATAAAATCAGTAGTACTCACACACCTCAACGCTATAGTGTAATCATACGTTCTGCTGTCACCCATCACGCCAACAGACCTCATGTTCGTAAGTACCGCAAAATATTGACTTGCTTCGCTCTCAAGCCCCGCAGCCGCTATCTCACTTCTGAATATATAATCGGCTCTTCTGAGCGTTTCAAGCTTCTCTTTCGTTACCTCTCCGATTATCCGTATTCCAAGCCCCGGACCGGGGAACGGCTGACGGTTCACTATATACTCAGGCAGCCCTAATTCGCGCCCCAACGCACGAACCTCATCCTTGAACAGCATTTTCAGCGGTTCTATTATCTCCTTGAAATCCACATAATCCGGCAATCCGCCAACATTGTGATGACTCTTTATCGTTGCTGACGCGCCAAGTCCGGATTCGATAACATCAGGATATATCGTTCCCTGCGCGAGATAGTCAACTTTCCCTATCTTCTTCGCCTCAGCTTCAAATACTCTGATAAACTCCTCGCCGATTATTTTGCGTTTCCTCTCCGGCTCCGTCACTCCCGACAGCTTCTCTAAAAAACGCTCCTCAGCATTTACCCTGACAAAATTTATATCCCACTTGCTAAACGCCGCCTCAATTTCGTCACATTCGTTTAGCCTCATAAGCCCATGGTCTACAAGCACACAGGTCAACTTCTCCCCGACCGCTTCAGCAAACAGTGCCGCCGCAACCGATGAATCTACACCTCCCGAAAGTGCAAGAAGCACCTTTCCGTCTCCAACTTTTTCTCGTATGCTCTCAATCGCCGCACTCTTGTAGTCTCCCATCGTCCAGTCTCCAACGGCACCGCATACATTATACAAAAAGTTTCTCAGCATATCGGTTCCATTGTCCGTGTGCTGTACCTCAGGATGAAACTGTACGCCGTAAAATCCGCGCTCCTCGTCACAAATTGCGACATTCGGACAATTATTGCTTTTTGCCGCAAGTGTGAATCCTTCGGGTATGCGCTCCATATAGTCGCTGTGGCTCATCCATGAATAGCCGCTTGACGGAAGTCCCTTGAAGAGCTTGCAGCTTGTATCGTAAAACGTCTCAGTCTTTCCATACTCTCTTGCTGTGTCCTCCTGCGCCGGAACAACACTGCCGCCAAGCATACGCGCCATGAGCTGACAGCCATAGCATATTCCAAGTATCGGAACGCCAAGATGGAATATCTCATCATCTATCTTCGGAGCATCTTCATCGTACACGCTGTTCGGACCGCCGGTGAATATTATCCCAATCGGTTTTACGTCGCGTATTTTCTCAATCGCTATAGTGTACGGCTTTACTTCACAGAACACGTTACACTCACGCACACGTCTCGCTATGAGCTGATTGTACTGCCCTCCAAAATCGAGTACCACTACACTCTGATGTTCCATTCTCTCTATTTACCATCCTTTCCCAAAAGCAGTTCCGCAGATACCTTTTCCGCCGCTCTTGGAAGTATTATCCATTCCGCATTCTCCATAACACGTTTTTGAAGCGTCTCAGGAGTATCGCCGTCCTCAACATATACCGCTTTCTGGTCAATTATCGCGCCGCCGTCAGGTACTTCATTTACAAAATGAACTGTCGCGCCGGTCACTTTGACGCCGTAATCGAGCGCAGCCTTGTGAACCTTCAGTCCGTAATATCCCTTGCCGCAGAATGATGGTATAAGCGCGGGATGGACGTTTATTATGCGCCGTGGGTACTTCGCGGTGAAATCCGCCGATAAAATTCTCATAAACCCCGCAAGTATAATGAGATCTATGCTGTTTTCCTCAAGAACGCTTAAAAGCTCGCTCTCAAAATTCTCCTTGCTGATATAGACATTACGGATACCCGCTTTTTTTGCCCGCTCCAAAGCGTATGCGTCTTTAACATTTGAAACGACAAGCGTTATTTTCCCGCTTTTAAGTATTCCGGAACTCTGAGCGTCAATTAAAGCCTGAAGATTCGTTCCGCCTCCGGACACAAAGACAGCTATATTCGTCAGCAAAGCTGCACCCCCTCGTTAATTTTTCGCACCGTACCGCAAATATATGCGTCTACACCGTTATCATTGAGAACTGTTACCGCTGTCTCAGCGTCGCGCTGCGCGATAACAACTGTCATGCCGACGCCCATGTTATAAACATTGAACATCTCACGTTCCGGAACGCCACCGAGCTTGCTGAGCAGCCCGAAAATCTCCGGTGTTCTCAGCGTACTTTTATCAATCACCGCGCCAAGACCCTTTGGAAGTGCTCTCGGTATATTCTCGTAGAATCCTCCGCCGGTTATGTGAGCCGCTGATTTTATTTCAACAGTTTCGATAAGCTTCAAAAGCGGCTTTACATAAATCTCTGTCGGTGTCAGCAAAACCTCACCTATGCTTTTCCCGTCAAGCTCCGCGAACTTATCTGTAAAGCTGATATTCGATTCCTTGAGAATCTTGCGTATGAGCGAAAAACCATTCGAGTGAACGCCGGAGGAAGGCAGAGCGACAATAGCGTCACCCTCATGGACATTCCGGACATTGAACATTTTGCGTCGGTCAACAATACCAACCGAAAAACCGGCGAGGTCGTACTCATTCTCCGGCATCATACCGGGGTGTTCCGCAGTCTCACCGCCGACAAGAGCGCAGCCTGCTCTGACGCAGCCTTCCGCAACGCCCGAAACAATCTCAGCTATCGTTTCGGGAACATTTTTGCCGCAGGCTATATAGTCGAGAAAGAACAGCGGTTTCGCGCCGCAGCAGATAATATCATTGACACACATCGCAACGCAGTCAATACCAACAGTGTCATGCTTATCAAGCTCAAACGCTATCTTGAGCTTCGTGCCAACTCCGTCAGTGCCGGAGACGAGGACGGGTTCTTCTAATCCCGCAAGGTTTGGCATAAACGCGCCGCCAAATCCGCCGACATCAGTATCGGAGCCTTCAGTGTGCGTTCTCGCAATATGCTGTTTCATGAGTTCAACGGACTTGTAACCCGCTGTAATATCAACTCCGGCGGCTGAATAAAAATCAGAGTGTGAATTATCCATCATTCCTCGCCTTTCTTTTCCTGAAGCTTTCTGTCAGCTTCAAGAATTTTGTTTTTCTGTTCGGCTCTTGCCCGCTCAAGTTTTCCTTGAAGCTCCGAATCCTCAACAGCTAAAATCTCAATAGCAAGCAGGGCGGCGTTCGCCGCACCGTTCACCGCTACAGCAGCGACAGGTATTCCGGTCGGCATTTGAACAGTTGACAAGAGCGCATCCATACCGCCAAATGTGCCGCCCTCAACGGGAATACCAATAACGGGAAGCGTTGTATTAGCCGCGAGTGATCCCGCAAGATGTGCCGCCATACCTGCCGCCGCAATCAGCACACCAAATCCGTTTTCGCGTGCGCTGACAGCGAAATCCCGCGCAGATTCCGGCGTTCTGTGTGCTGAATAGATGTGTGCCTCGTAGGGTACACCGTACTCATCGAGCGTTTTGAATGCTTTTTCAACTGTTTTGAGGTCGCTTGCGCTGCCCATCACAATTCCCACTTTTTTCATGTGTACGCTTCTCCTTTGTATTATGTAAAAGTAATCAGAAACTGCGGAAAAATAATGCTCAAAATTCAGTAGGATTATATGTTTTTGCTTTTTGTGTGTAAAGGTTAATTTGCTACAGCACCTTTAGTAAACGACACAACAAACAACCCAAATTCTCATTTGCTGTATAGGTTAAATCACCGTTTCGCTCCCGTCTTGCTGTGAAACAGCTAACTTTGTGAACATAGTAATCATAATTTTTGCCTGCTCTCACTATTTAAGAGCCTGTCTTTATAAGCGAAAATGCCAGATTGGCGAGGGATTTTGCCATATAAAAGCAGCTTGACACCGGCATACCGGTTTTACGTCAAGGAGAACGGACGAAGTATGGCGGAAAAAGACACAACCAGACAGCGTTGAGTACTTGCGTAGACAGGTTCTAAGTAATGTTCTATACTGTTATTTATTATATCCGGTTTAGCACCGTATGTCAAGATGTTTTCGTTCCCTCATCACGCTCGTTCCATAAAAATTCAGGCAACAGAAACAGCGGCTATTCATCGTAATGAGAGCCGCCGCTGTATTTTTGCAATTCGAGGTAATAGCACAAAGGGATAAGGCGAACGTCTTTATTGTACATTCTCCGCTGGTAATTATTCAGAGCGCGGATCGTGGTGCCAAGAATCTGTTTAGCTGCTTTTTTTGCTACAGATATTTGTAATTGCAATAAATTCATCATTATAGGTGTATGATTCCGCCACCATTGTGGGAATTGCCAAACTCAGGCAAAGCATCAAAGCAAACGCAAATAATATAATGATTCTTCTTCGCGCTGTTTTTCTCTCTTTCGATTTTAGATACAAAGAACACATTAAGATTCAATGTTCAGCCGAATATTCTATACTGCAGCTTGCGGGAAACTATAAGCACAAAACTTCAAAGAAGCAACTACAGTACACACCAAAAGACGGTTTTGTCAACAGGTTTCTGAAACGGAAAGACGCTAAACAGAGTGGTTTTTAAAATTGGGAATACTGCGGTGTAAAATTGTCATAAAGAATCTTCTGCCGATCAAATAACCGCAAAAGAGCAAATACGGCAAAGCTGAACGGAAGGCTGCGTACTGAATAACAGAAACAGGATAAGTATAAATGACCGGCTTGAGGAGATAAACAGTAAAACCGGAACAGATGATTTTAAGAAGTCATTCCTCTCATCACACCGCTCAAGGAATGAATGGGTACATTCCGCAGTATCACAGTTTCACTGAGGAAATTGTACCCATTGCAACTCGCAATTCTCTATTCAGCTTTAAGTATAACTATAAATCTTGCACATCAAAAACGTATTTCACACCGTTTTATCCTGTACACCCTTTTTCTTTGTAAACGGTACAAGCTTCGCCTTGTCGAGTGCCACCATAATGACCGGTATAAGTACAAGCTGCACAATAATTCCGGGTACAGCGGTTGTAAAAGCTCCGGAAACGAACATCTGCATAGTAAAACCGGAACCGTTTACCCCAAGAACGATCGCTTGTACAACACCCCATACAGCTCTTCCGGCGAGCATGGAAATCAACATACTGCGGTACAGCGAGAAAATGCACTTCCAGCGGGAATGACCATACAGAAAACCTATAGTAAATCCATACGTCGCAAGCTCTGCCGCCATAGAAATTGCGTTCGGCATTGGAGGCATACTAAACAAAAGATTACGCATTAGAGGCGCGATAAAGCCCACCGCAAGCCCATACTGCCAGCCGCATATAAGTCCGCACAACAGGACAGGAATGTGCATGGGAAGCAACATACTTCCTATCTGCGGTATCTGACCGGTCAAAAACGGTAACACCATTGCCATTGCTAAGAACATTGCCGCTAAAGTTAGATTTTTGATGTTTTGATTTTTCATACTTCCTCCTTGATAAAAACTCAAAAAATAAATATATCTTCGCAGCCCATTTGTTAAATACTGCTTTATCTATATTATACCACCGCAAGATAAAAATGTCAAGAAAGAGTTATGCGTATTGCACAGACAGAAATATAGATTTCTTTTTTTCTAACAAATGCAGCGTCAGAATATACGGCGATCGCGGTATTATATGCGTATCATACCAGCGAACATACTCACTGGTATGATATAAATACTTATGCAATTTACTATAATTCCGGTATTCTCAAGGTAAAAATATTCTTTACTTTGCAGCTTGTGAAAATAATCACACACTGTACCCGCATACTGAATTTCTGAAATATATTCAGTGTCAACACAGCTGCTGAAACAGATTCTTTTCGCATTTGTAAATTCAGCGCGGCTTGTAAAATTCAAAAAATCTCACTGCGCGAACACCATAAATATTTGCAAATGTTCAGTCTTGCAGGTTTACCGCTTATATTTTTCAATCGAAACGCAATGTAATTCATCCGGAAAACACGCTCGAAGCGGATCGGATAATTTATTTTTTTCTTCCAGTTATGATGGAATAAAATGTAGATGGTGCCATTCCGCAAAACGCGGCAGCAGTTCTCAATGATTTTTCACCGCTTTGGAACGCGAGTTTTGCCTCTTCATAGCTGTTTGGAAGAGGTTTTCGCGGTCTTCCAAACATGACTCCACGCATTTTTGCTGCTTTGATACCCTGTTCCTGTCGCTCACGGATCTTTTCCCTCTCGTTCTGAGCGAAGTACGAAAGTATCTGGAGCGTAAGATCAGCAACAAATCGTCCGATCAAATCCTTATATTCCCGTGTGTCCAGAAGCGGCATATCCAGAACGCAGATATCTGCTCCTATATCACGGGTAAGAACGCGCCACTGATCCTGAATGTCATCGTAGTTGCGTCCAAGCCGGTCGATACTCATGATATACAGAAGATCACCCTCTTTCAGCATTTTTATGAGCTTTTTGTATCCGGGACGTTCAAAGTCCTTCCCGGACTGTTTATCGATGAAGATGTTTTCCTCGGGAACGCTGCGTTCCCGCATAGCGATCACCTGCCTGTCCTCGTTCTGCTCTGCACTGGATACGCGCACATAAGCGTAAGTATTCATAGAAATCCTCACTTTCGATTTTTCTTGATTTCCCCTGCTTATTTTTAGAACCCTTTAAGCATCTCAGCGTGTGCGTATTTTCGAGCATGAATTACTGAGTACAAAGCGAAAAAGCAAAAAGTATACTGACATATGTACAATTTTTCAATGCGGTTCGGCAAATTCTGTCGAAAAATGTGCGTGAAGAGATACTTAACAGGCTCTAAGGAAAATCAATATAATCGTACACCTTTTTTGGATTATTTTCATCTCTTTTTTTGTAATTTTTTCATCTCTTTTAAGGTTGACCCGGCAGGATATTTGCGAAAGTAATTATCCGGACATAAGTTATACCGCAGGCATAATTATTTTCTGATTCGCGTTATATTAGCGCGTGTCAATTTACAAAGTCAGTAAAATGCGCCGCGTTTATGAAACAAGGTCTTCATACTGTGCGGTTCCGCTATAAGTAAAAGCTTTATATCCATTTTATATTTATTCTGAGAAGTTAATTATTTGCAATTTCGTATCTGCCGCAGCAAAAGTCAACTGATAATTGATTTCTATGGTTTTGCTGCGTGGCAGCGTTTCTTTAATGCTCGCTGCCGTTGCCGAACATTGGCGTTTTTAAAATAACACTATAAATTTTACAAATAAACTCTTTACGTCTCCTTCGGTTTGTGGTATACTGTTATAAATAAACCAATCATCATTAGGAATGACTATGAAAAATTTTCTTAAATCGGTCAAAAGCTACCTCAAAAAATCGGATACGTTCCTTCTTGTTGTGTGCCTTATCGCGTCAATCTACGGATTGATACTGATTTCAAGTGCCATTCGCAGCACCGGTTCCAACAGTTCACTTTATGTTCAGATAGGTGCGTTAATCATCGGTGTATTCCTTTATTTTATCTTTTCTATGATTGACGTTGACATCATAGCAATGCACTGGCGGTTTCTCACAATAGCTGGACTGCTGCTTATTCTCTCTCTTCGTTGGTTCGGTAAGGAGCAAAGCGGCAACAAGGCGTGGCTGCGCTTCGGCAGTATCGGTATACAACCGGCTGAATTTGTTAAAATCATCTTCATTGTTACACTTGGACATCTTCTGACACGTTTCAAGGAGGATGATAAGCTCAATCACCCGCTGTGCGTTCTTTCGGTTCTCGCGGTTTTCGCGGCGAATTTTCTGCTCATCGTTTTTATCTCCTCCGATCTCGGTTCCGCTCTCGTCTACCTCTTTATTATGGTGATAATGTTGTTCACAGCGGGTCTGTCATGGTATTGGATACTCGGCGGCGCGGCGGCTGTCGCTGTAATGCTCCCATATATATGGAACAGTCTTGCCGAATACCAACAGCAGCGAATACTCGCACCTTACGACCCATCAATCGATCCTGACGGTCTTGAGGTACTATGGCAAACGAACCTCAGTAAAATGGCAATAGCCTCCGGTCAGATAACCGGTCAGGGACTTTATCATGGTACACAGACTCAGGCGGGTTACATCCCCTACCAGCAGACAGACTTTATATTTACGGTTGCCGGTGAGGAACTCGGTATGGTGGGCTGTATAGCGGTTATTCTGCTCCTGACTATAATCATTGTGCGCTGCGTTCAGATAGGTCTGCGTTCACAGAGCAGACTCGGTGCGCTGGTTTGTATTGGTATCGCCGCTATGCTGACATTTCAGACGCTGGAAAACATAGGAATGTGTATCGGCATCGCGCCTGTTGTCGGATTGACGCTGCCGTTTTTCAGCTATGGCGGTTCCTCTATTGTCACAAACTTTGCCGCTATGGGAATTGTGTCTGGAATCAAGATGAAACCTAAACCGGTCATGTTTATTTAGCGATTCACCTCAAATTCGCAAATTATAAAAATCTTCAATTTGTTGTTTTTTGAAAGGAGAAATAAATCTATGTGGTACAATGAATCAACTATCTATCAAATTTACCCTCTGGGTCTATGTGGTGCGCCGCATGATAATGACGGCATACTCTCTCACCGCATACTTCGTCTTTGTGACTGGGCGGAGTACATTGCCGGCATTGGCGCGGACACAGTTCTGCTAAACCCCGTGTTCGAGAGCGACGGACACGGTTATGATACACGCGACTACAATAAAACTGACTGCCGTCTTGGTACGGATGATGATCTCAAAACCGTAGTTGACACATTTCATAACCACGGCTTGCGCGTTATTTTCGATGGCGTATTCAATCATGTTGGTAGAGGCTTCTGGGCATTTCAGGATGTCAGGGAGCGCAAGTGGGACAGTCCTTACAAAGACTGGTTCAAAATTTCTTTCGATGGAAATAACGGATACAATGATGGCTTCTGGTACGAGGGTTGGGAAGGACATTTTGAGCTTGTAAAGCTGAATCTCTGGAATCCTGCCGTTGTACAGCACCAGTTTGACGCTATACGGAACTGGGTTGATAAATTCGATATTGACGGACTGCGCCTTGACGTTGCGTACTGTCTCCCGCCGGAGTACCTTAAACAGCTTCACACATTTGCAGCTGCTTTGAAACCCGACTTTGTTCTCATAGGTGAAACGCTTCACGGTGATTACAACCGATGGATGAGCGGCGATATGTGCAACAGTGTAACAAATTATGAGTGTTACAAAGGACTGTGGTCGGCGTTTAACTCGATGAATATGTTTGAAATAGGTCATAGCCTCGCCCGTCAGTTTGGTCCCGAGCAGTGGACGCTCTATAAAGGCAAGCATCTTCTCAATTTTGTTGATAATCATGATGTTGAACGTATCGCTTCAAAGCTTACGAATAAAAATCATCTGCAGCCTGTTTGGGGACTGCTCTTTGGTATGCCGGGTGTACCTTCGATCTATTACGGCAGCGAATGGGGCATTGAGGGCAAAAAAGGCAACCGTGACTACGCACTGCGTCCCGAAATTGAGACTCCTATGCCGAATGAGCTGACCGATTTCATATCAAAGCTCATAAACGCCCGCAAGCACAGCCGTGCTATGCTCTATGGCGGATACAGGAATGTAGTTCTTACTAACAAACAGATAATTTTTGAACGTGCCATCGATGGTGAGCGTGTGCTTGTTGCTATAAACGCCGATAGTGAGCCGTATACCGCGCACTTCGATGCGGGCTGCGGCACAGCGGTGGATCTTATAACCGGAAATGCCCACGATTTCGGCGGCGGAAGTGAATTGGCACCGTTCAGTGTTGAGTATTGGCTGATGGAAAAATAAAAATCCGGATCCATGAAACCTGTGTGTTCCCAAAAACGGGTTTCTATATTGGCTGTTTCATCTGAAATTTGGAACTTTTAACTGCAAATCTTTTGTGAAAACAGTGTGTGGTTCCCTGAAAATGAATTTCACGGATTTAGAAGAAAGTAATTAAGCTATACCATCGCGGTGTACACACAATTTTAATACTCCGAAGTGATATATCCTCAAGACCGTAGTTTATTCCGGTTTTGAGGATATACTCTTTTCCCGCGTACATTGTTCAATTATGCTCAAAGTTTGAAATGTTTTCAATTTTGAGTATTTAACGGGGATTTTTGTATATACTTGTCGGATACGAAATCGCGAAATACATTTCCTGTGAAATATCTCCCGAATATTGGCTGTTTAATTCTATTAAATTAAGTGTAACTTGCTGACTTCGCCAGCCTTACCTCATGGGAACTTCTTTATGCAGCACCGGAATATTACAAAATATACGCAAATGAAGTACCTTTCGGTACTTCATTTTTTCATAATCCTGTTCTCAAAAGCATAAATTTCAATAGCAAGTGAAACAAGGAGGAGCAGTATGAAGCGTATTTTTATCATAGCAGCAGTTGCGCTGATTTTATCTCAAACAGCGGAAGCTCACGGAATGGATCTTGACATGGAGCAGGAACCTGATGAAGATGTGGCTGAATATGTTTTTGAGGAAACCGATATTCCAGCAACAGCAGACGCGATTGACATCCCCGCACCATCGGCAATACTCATTGAGAAGCAGACCGGAACTATTATCTACGAAAAGAACGCTGATGAAATCTTAGAACCCGCAAGTGTTACAAAAGTAATGACGATACTCTTAATTGTTGAAGCCGTAGAAGCCGGAACACTCACTCTTGACGATGTTATAACCGTCAGCGAACGCGCCGCAAGCATGGGCGGAAGTCAGGTATATCTGCGTGAAGGTGAGCAAATGCCGCTGTCGGAGCTTCTCAAATGTATTGTCGTTTCATCGGCAAATGATGCCGCTGTAGCTGTCGCGGAACATATGGCGGGTACCGAATCCGCATTCGCGGCACTGATGAACGCAAGAGCCGCCGAACTTGGAATGACAAACACAAATTTCACAAACTGTACCGGTCTTCTTGATGATAAATCACACGTCACAACGGCGCGTGACATCTCAATAATGTCGCGTGAGCTTATAATGCACGACTGGATTAAGGAATATACCACAATCTGGATGGACACAATTCGTGATGGTACGTTCGGACTTTCAAGCACAAACAAACTCATACGTTTTTACAACGGAGCAACCGGACTGAAAACCGGTTATACCAGCTCCGCGGGACATTGTCTTTCCGCGACAGCCGAAAGGGATGGCATAGAATACATTGCCGTTGTGATGCACTGTGCCAGCTCCGCTGACAGGTTTGAGAGTGCAAAGACACTACTAAGCTATGCGTTTGGTACTTTTACTCTTGTACCGATTGAGTCAGATATTGTTCTGCCGCCTATACCGGTGACTCTCGGAAAATCCGATTATGTACAGCCAATATTGCAAAGTGACGAATATCTTCTTGTACGCAAGAGTGACGCGGCTTCGATCGAAAAGACCGTGCAGCTTGCCGAAAATCTGAACGCTCCGATAGAGAACGGAGGTATCATCGGATCACTCACTATCACGCTGAACGACGAAACGCTCTACACCGGCAATATCGTTGCGGCGGACAGCGTAGAAAAACTGACCTATTTCGATATAGCTATTGATATGCTTTCTGTGCTGTTTTTCGGAAGTATTCGTTAATCAAATGATTTTGCAATATCCTCCAGTTCATGTATTTTTGAAATTATAGTCTCGATTTTCTCACTATTAGCATTTTTCACCTCGCGACCCAGAAGAAAATCGGCGGAGGTGTCGTAGTAATCGCATAGTTTTTTAAAAAAGTCAAGTTTCGGTTCCCTTTGCCCGCTTTCGTACATGGAAAGAAGGGTCTGCGATATTCCAAGCCCTGATGCCGCTTCGCGCTGGTTCTCCCCGCGCTCCTGTCGAAGTTTTGTTATTTTTTCAGAAAAATCAGTCATTATCTTATCCTTCTTCATTCTCTTCACGCAAAATTTCTTTCAGAGTTTTCTCATTTTATGCTATAAGTCGTTGTCTTGGACTTGCGAATATGTCGGAATATATTGATATACTCATAGCAGGAAAATATTTCAATTTTATACCAATGGGATTCAATGTCTGCGAGTGTGTGGTACTTGCGTAAGCAAAATTTACGGAACCTGCAAGATACTGTGAAGACATCTTTAAATAATTTTGTGTACGGGCATCCACACAACAATTTTTGAAACATTAAAAAGCCAAATTTGAGTATAAAACAGCGGACAGATCTCAATAATCTATCCGCTGATAATTTCATCCGGCAGGTTCGATTTCTTCCGGTAAATACACACCTGTCTCATCGTCTCCACCATCTGTCGGTTCAGTTGGTGTCTCCGTTTCTGTCTGTGTCTCTGTCTCCGTTGGGGTTTCCTCCTCTGGCAGAGTCTCGGTCGGTGTTTCCGGTTCTGTTGGTGTTTCAGTCTCCGTCTGTGTCTCTGTCTCTGTAGGTGTTTCAGTCACAGTTGGAGTTTCCGGCTCAGTCGGTGTTTCCGGTTCAGTCGGAGTTTCTGTTTCAGTCGATGTCTCAGTCTCAGTTGGTGTCTCAGTGTCAACCGGTGTATCTGTAGCGGCGGGTCCAACCTTGACTACTCTATCCTGCGTTTTATAGGTATCTTTTGAAAGGAAATTCTTTGAAAGAAGCGTCCCGTTTCCATCATAGATATACTGATATGCGTTTACCACATACCCGCCATGACCCGATGTTACAACCTGTGTTGTGCCAGGCTCCAATGTATTGTCAACCTCTGTAATTGTACTGTTAGAGAGCGTTTCAAGAAGCTCATACTTCAATTCCACATAGCTGCTGTCCGTTTTTGTACCCCATATTTCGATTGTGAGCTGCTTATTCGCTACAGAAGCAAGTATTTTAATAGGATAATTTGTATTGTTTCTAAACTTGTAATCTATATTTCCCCAGTCAACCGTTGCGTCAAAGCCAAGCGGAAGATACGAAACTGAGTAACGGTGATTAGCTCGGCTGACAACCTCAAGCTGTGCCATAAGTGTGCAATAGTATATAGTTGATGACACCTGACATATACCGCCGCCAATCTGATCAACGGACTGTCCGTTCACATACGCTCCCGCCATCTTATAGCCTTTAGCCTCTGTCCTTTGACCGACTGTATCATTGAACGAAAACGTCTCACCGGGCTGAAGCTCTGTGCCGTTGATAGCCTCTGCCGCAAGTGTTATGTTGTTTATTCTATTAGAAGAACTTGAGAACATATCTGTTGTTTTCGATGACAGCAAATCCTGATATGGGGTAACATTCAGCAAAATCGTACCCGGCTTTGTATCGTTCTCTTCCTCTCCACCGTTATCAGTTTCATCATCTGTATCAATCAGCGTTGTCATCTCGTCAACAGGTTCCGTCTCCAAAAGTTCAATATAGAATACATCACCGGGCATCGCGCTCTCATAAGCGAGCTTTGCTGCGTCAATATCGAAAGTAATTCCATTCTGCCCGCCTGTCGTCTCACCGGTTTCAGGATCCACATCACCTGCCTGTGCCTCAACATATACCAAATCGAATATATCATCTATGTCTACATCTGTGCCGGATATACCGCTGGAATTTGCTTCCGAAAACTCCTTAGTTGTCTCCTCACGTCCTGCTAAGAGTGTTTCACGGACAAAATAATATACTCCATCCTCATCAACAGTATAACTCTTTGTACTCTTTTTGACGTAGATTTCACTGTTCTGAATCTCATACGAACCGGCTTGGGCTTCATGGTTCACAGCGGATGCCGCATCTGAAATCATAGAACGGACATTCTCCTCATCAAAGTCTCCATCTGCAAGAACGTCATGTTCAAGTCCGATAAATGCTCTCAGATAAGTAAGACCGTTCGTTACGAAATTCCCTTCTCTTCCGTATGCGTAAGCAAGATTGGCAGCTTCTGCCGAGGTCATGGAAAGACCGGCATCAACGGCTGTAACCGTCAAAGTATAATCGCTCGTCAGGACAACATGCGCGGAACCTGACGAATTTGTGTTGTACCCCATATCTATGAGAGTGTTATTCGCCTCGTCGAGACTAAGCCCACCCAGATCTATTCCCGAAACTGTAACATTTGGGAAAATTGTCTCTGAATTATCCGCGTTTACACATGACAGGACAATTACCCCAGCAACCGCAACAAGTCCAATCGTCACTAAAACTGCCGCTACCTGTCCGGGACTGACTCTTGATTTTTTTACTCTTCTTCCTTTTGCCAATTAAATCCCCACCCTTTTTCGTTGCCGTTTCTGATAATTTCACATTTTCTCCGTGCCTCATGAACGAAATGAATTTTGGATCTTATGGTACACGACAAAATAACCCTAAGCCGATAAACCCAGTCTTAAATCTTATGCAAAACTTTTCACTCACACTACCCTGAACACAAATTTCTTAATGCCATTTTTTCAAGCGGCAAACTCATCTAAAAGATACAGCTTTTGTTTGCTCAAATTCGCTATAACTTTTAGACCTTACAAATCTTTCTTACGATATTATAGAACACATCGCAGAACTTCACGCTGAAAGAGGTGAAGTAAAATTCAAACTCAATTTTTACCACAACTTCATCGCGGCAATAAAACCTTAGACTTAAGTGGTGTAAAGTGAAGAGTGCATAGAAAAAACTGTAAACCGGAAATCAACTGAGAATTTATTTCCATGACTTTACAGTGATATATATCAATCAGCGCGGCTAAGTACAATATAATATTCCCGCATATTCGTCAAATATAGGACTCAACATTCAATGCACATATTTGCCACCTGTTATTTTATAATACAATATTTCATTTGAAATTGCAACAACAATTTTGGATTATTTTCTTACAAAATTGTAACAAATAGTAACTATTCACAATAAATTAATCTTTTTCTGAAATAGCACACAGCGAATTACTTTATATAATCTGTTATATAACCTTCCATCAAGTTACTAAGTTTTATTTCACGATCTGTGCATATAACGCATCCGTTTTCACAGTACACCGCCTCAATTCCGTTGCCTGTCATTGTGGTCACTGCTTCACTGTCAAACTCGGATCCAACATAAATCGGCAGCACTTCAAGCAGCAGTTCTCCGCAGCTAATCGTGTTGGAATAAGCCGTAAAATCATGGATCGCGACTCTGTCGCGTCCATCGGCGATGTCAATATATGAAGTTCGTGTCTCATTATTCTCGTACACATAGAATCGGAAATCATCAAGATCATTTACGGGGTAGTCTCTCAGTGAGACAGCGGCTATACATCCTGAATAACTCATTGTCGCTACAGTGTTTGTAGTGCCGCTCATTCTGTCTCTGATATTGAGAGAATATGAATATTCAGTTCTATCATCGAGGCAACGGACAAACCCATCGTAGCTGGTCAATGCGCCGCGAGTATAACCATTCTCAATCAAGTTATCGGCGAGGTAATCTATAATGAAGGCATTTTTCATCCATGAGAAGTCAATATAAGTATCAAACTCGTTTTCCTCCATAAACGCAGCGTACTCTTCTGATACATGGAGAATAACTGTGTTGTCACCAAGAAGCTCCAAATTCACCGAATCAGTGTCACGGGCAAATGTTGCAATTTTACTGTAAAGCTCCGCCGTGTTCTCATTACGATACGGGTCGTACTCTTCCGCCTGATAGTCCTCATAACAATAAAATATGCCTTTATAGAAACTATAAATTGGTCCCATGTAAATCGCTCGGCTGCCGGAATCCTGTATCTTCACAAAAGCATCGTACAGAATATCATCTACCGTAACCGGCACATTTGTACACAGATTGACGGTGCGGATATTAGCCACACCGTCAATCTCTTCGACAGAGTTAAAATCGTTTGCTGCTGTGACGCAAAGCTGAGAGTACAGGCTTGTAAGCTCATCGTTCTCTATACGCGCACCTATTGTTCCGGCACCAAGCTCATAGACAAGCGAGAACTCATCAGAACACCCTGATATTGAATCGAGTGTTACGGTAGTCCACCCTTCTGCTGGGGCAAAAAGCTGGCTTATTCCGTAGCCTAAACAAATACCTCCGATTATCAGAAATACTATTGTGAGTATTATTCTGAGCTTTGTGTTCTTTTCACTAAGCTCAACCCGCTCAACCTTTGGAAGTGCCGGCTCGTACTTTTCTCTGGCTCTGCGTCCCATAATTAAATCACCGCTAACAACACAAGAATCAGGAACAACACTATCACAACACCTATCACAATAAAGCTTGCAATAGCGCATTTTTTGCACATCTTATAATTGCGTATGTAGTTGAAATTCTTAAACACCATCGCCGCGATTATACCCAAAATTGGCAGCAAGAATGACAGTACACCAAGCCATATGTTTCCTGTATCGTGTACAGGCTGGTCGAGAATATAATTGCTGCCGGTTGTAGAAACATCAGTTTTCTTCCTTTCGGGCATAGGCTGCCCTTCAGGAATGATTGTTATGCTCTTGACATTCTCTCCGGATTCGCGTATACGCTTGTACTCCTCAATTTCCTTCTTGTTGCCGTAGACGAAGTGTTCATTTCCAATATCAACGAGTTCCGGCTTGTCGGTGCTGTAATCGTGTACTGAGGTATCGTAGGTAAAGAGTACCTTTCTCTTTTCAAGCTGCGGATCCGGAATTGGAATTGCCGATATAAGCGAACGAGTATATGGGTGCATCGGATAGTTAAACAATTCCTCAGCCTCCGCAACCTCAACTATATCGCCCTTATATATAACGCCGATTCTATCCGAGATGAACCGCACAACTGAGAGATCATGCGCTATGAAGAGATACGTTGTACCCTGCTCTCTTTGGAACTTCTTCAAAAGATTCAGTACCTGTGCTCGAATTGAGACATCAAGCGCGGAAATTGGCTCATCGGCTACTACAAGCTCCGGTTCCATGACCATTGCTCTCGCAATACCGATACGCTGTCTCTGTCCGCCGGAAAATTCATGAGGATAACGTGTCATATGCTCCGGCAGCAGTCCGACTTCCTCTATCATGTTCTCCACCTTATGAACCCTGTCAGCTTCATCTTTGTAAAGGTGGAAATTGTAAAGTCCTTCCGAGACGATATAATCAACCGTTGCTCTCTCGTTCAACGAAGCGGCAGGATCCTGAAAGACCATCTGCACGTTTCTTATGACCTCACGGTCAAGTGACTTGGGAATCTTCCCTGAAATACGCACACCCTTATAGTCGATCTCTCCGGCGGCACAGGGGTTGACACGAATAACAGCTCTGCCTATTGTTGTTTTACCGGAGCCGGACTCGCCAACGAGTGAAAATGTCTCGCCTTTATATATATCGAACGAAGCGTTTTTAACGGCACGAACCTCATGATCCCCTTTGCCAAAGGTTATGTCCACATTTTTAACTGACAGGAGAACCTCTTTGCCGTCCTCGTTTATTGGACCATGCTCCGGAAGATGGGCGGCGGTGGCCCCTAATGTCGTTGTTTTAGTATTTGCACTCACAGCCACTGCCCTCCTTTATATGTTGAATGCGTTGATAAGCTTATTGTGAATATCGTGTATAATCTCAGGCTTATCAACCTTCGGCGCACGGGGATCAAGGAGCCATGTTTTGGCATAATGCGTATCTGTCACCTTGAACATTGGCGGTTCCTTGAGTGTATCTATCTTGAGACAATACTGATTTCTCGGCGCGAACGGGTCACCCACTATCTTATTATAGAGGGACGGCGGCGTACCGGAGATTGAGAAGAGCTGCGTGTTTCTCTCCGCAAGCTGCGGGAGCGATGACAGTAACGCCCATGTATAAGGATGTCTTGGATCCTGAAATACCTCCTCGACTGTACCAACCTCAACTATCTGACCGGCGTAAAGAACAGCGACACGCTCTGCTATATTGGCAACAACGCCAAGATCGTGCGTAATGAATACTATAGTGTATCCGAACTCCTTCTGCAAGCCCTTTATGAGGTCAAGTATCTGCGCCTGAATCGTAACATCCAGCGCGGTTGTCGGCTCATCGCATATAAGTATTTTCGGCTGGCATGAAAGGGCTATTGCTATAACTATTCTCTGTCTCATACCGCCGGAATACTGGAACGGGTAATCATCAAAACGCTTATCGGCATTCGGGATGCCCACCTTATTCATGAGGTCGAGTGCTCTGCGCCGCGCCTCCGATTCTGAGCAGTCCTGATGCTTCAGAATTACGGATGTTATCTGTTTGCCGATCGTTATAATCGGGTTAAGGCTCGTCATTGGGTCCTGGAAAACGGTCGCTATACGGCAGCCGCGAATCTGCGTCCAGTCCTTCGGGTACTTGACTTTCGCAAGGTCGATTATGCACGTTCCGTGAAGCTGCGTTTCAGTCTCGTCAAGATATTTTACGCGGAATGTTACCTTTCCAAATAAATCGTTGAGATTCGTCTCGGATGAAAGATCAACGCCGCGTTTCATCGCCTCTCCAAGCTCTTTGATTATAGCAACAGCCGCTTTATGTCTTTTGCGTCTGTCAAAACGTCCAACCGAGAGATGTATCTCTTTCGAGATAAGCAGATTACGTTCCTGCTGCTCCTTTGTTAATGGTGCGCTTATTTTCTTCGCGTAGGTTTCTTTTAATTCGGCAAGCTCCTTCTGACATTTCTCAACGTAAGCCTTATCACCCTCAGCATCGGCTTTGTGCTTCGCTATGAGTACTTTTTTCTCCTGTTCAAGCTCCTTGAGCTTGTTGTCATAGTCCTTCAGCTGTGCCTGCGTTTCTTTATATCTTTCACGTTCTTTTGACGGGTCTATCGTCTGTTTGAGGTTGAAAATTTCGGTTCTCTGATACTCAAGATCCTTTTTGCGTGCAGCAAAATTCTCCTCCTCCTCAGTGCTAAGACCGCGCTCACTCTTGAGTTCCTCCTCAAGCTGCTCTATTCTCACAAACTCCTTTGCGCCGAACTCATACTTTGAATATTCATTCAGTGCCTTGAGGTTATTCTGCACCATCTTCCTCTGTTCCTCAAGATATGGAACGTGAGTGTCCGAGAGAGTGGGGTCGTTGAATATAAGCGAACCGTTGTCAATGAAACCATTGTCATCCAGCATTCCCGCGAACGTCTTTGTAAACACCGACTTGCCGGAACCGGACTCGCCGACTATAGCTATTGACTCGCCCTCATGAATGTCGAGACTTATGCCGCGAATTGCCGTGAGGACTCTGCCTCTTACGCGGAACTTAACTTCAAGATCTTTTACAGATAATATAACATTGCGCTTGTCCGGCTTGCCTCGCTGAAGAACTTCTTCAGGCACACGCTCCGTTTTCGCGATTTTATCTATTTTCTTATTCTCTGCCATATCGCTGCCTCCTTAACGGTGTGTACGCGGGTCAGAAGCATCGCCGAGGTTCTGACCGACAACATAGAGGACTATTGTGATAATCGCCGATACCGCGACAGGACTCCAGAATTCCATTTCCCAGCCAGGTGTCACCATTGCGTTCTGTGCCGCATAGATGAGACGACCAAGTGACATATCAGGAAGACCCATTCCGATGTAGCTGAGGAACACCTCGTAAGAAATGTATGACGGTATCTCGGTTGCCGCCAGCGTGACAATAACAGATGTCATGAACGGCATGATATTTCTCATAGCAATACGCATAGTCGATGTGCCAAGGCAACGGGACGCAAGGTTATACTCGCGGTCGCGTATGATAATTACCTGTGTTCTTATGAAGTACGCTATTGAGAGCCAGCCGGTAATCGTCAGAGCAAACACCATCGTCCAGAACGAAGCTGTGAAAATCATGACCATGACGGAGATTATGAGTACATACGGGAGGTTGCCAATAATGTTATAAACCTCCATCATGACGGCATCGACTTTTTTTGAGAAGCCCCATATAGAGCCGACAATAACACCGATAACCATGTTGATGAGGGCGCATATAAACGCCAGCGATATGGATATTTTTGAACCGTTCCAGACCGCGTTGAATGTTGATTCGCCCGCGGCACCTGTACCGAGTATCCATTTAATATTGAAACCATACTGTTTTATCGCGTCCACCGGTCCCAAGTGTCTTGACGACGCATCCATCAGGTTCTCTGTCGCGTCATAAGGTACTATCAGCGGGTATACATACGCGAAAAGCAGAACAACAGCCAAAAGAGCAAGTATTACAATGTTTGATTTTTTCTTGAAGAATACGCGGAAAACGGAACGCCAATAGGAGTACCGCGGAGCCGTGATCTTTTCGGATTCAAGCTCATCGTTCGGTATTCTTGTGAACAGTTCAGCCTCTGACACATTGAGATCGCTTACATCAATTAAATATTGGTCAGTCATCTTGCTCACCTCGCTTCGTCTGAGAATGAGATTCTCGGATCAACCATGCCCATGAGTATATCGCCAAGTATAACGCCGACAACGCTTAATATCGCGTAGAACATCGCAACACCGACTATAACGCTGTTGTCGTAGTTGTTGATGGCGAGAGTCAGAAGTCCGCCGGCACCTGGAACGACGTACACACGCTCTGTGATGATTGCGCCTGTGAGACATCCTATAATGCTGCTCGGAATCCCGTGGACAATGGGGATTATCGCGTTTTTCATGATGTGCTTACTGAATATTTCGCCCTCCGAAAGACCGCCGGATCTGGCGAATTTAACGTAATCGGAATTTTGCTGGTCGATCATGTATCTGCGCATCCACTTCATGAGGTTCGCGACACTTGGCAGTGCCAGCGAAACAACAGGCAGCACATAAATAAGCTTACTGGTACTGTCCATATCAAAGAGTGTTGGCAAGCCTAACGCACCGCCGACTGCTCTGAAAATAAAGATATACGCCAGTGAAGGAACAGCTATAATAAAGATAATATAGATAGTTCCCAGCTTATCAACGAGTTTATCTTTCTTGTTAGCCATCAGAAGTCCCAAAGGAAGTCCGAGAGCATACGCCATGATAACAGACATAATGCCTATTGTGAACGAGTAGCCCATTTTCGACATTCCGGTTTTGTTTGTATCGACGTTAGTATAATCATCGATATATCTGTCCGCGAATACGAGGCTCGTGTCAAGTGAATTTGCTGAGAATTTGGCGGAGTGCAGATCGTCCGCGCTCTCCTCGACAAGTCCAGTCGGATAAGTAATAGTCGAGTTCTTGTAGGAACCCTGAGACTTTGTCATGGTATCGTAAACATCAACGCCCTGATTGACTGTGTACGATGTACCAAGCTGAATAGTCAATATATTCTGATGAATATACGGGAATTTATCTGTAAAGTAAATCAGATACCTGTGATTTGTACCGTTGCCTATGAGAGCAGGAGAGAATGTATCGCCGCCGTACACCGGATCGTACAACGTAAATGTCAGTCCCGCCTCACCGTCAAGCTCATAATCGGGGTAATTATCTTCAACGTAGTGTATATTGTCAATTACAAAAATACTCGTAAAATAGTTCCATACTCTGGTTACTATACTTTTATCTTTGTACGCGAACATCGCCGGCTGACCGCCCGTGGCGTAGCCCCTGCCCGCCCTTATAGCGTCAAGCCGCATGATCTTATAGCCTTTCGACTGATACTCGCTCGTAAATTCCTCGATGTACTGCGCCGAAACCTCCGTATCGGCAGAGCCGTCCGCCTTGTCACCTATACGGATAGAAGATCGCGTCTCGGCATCCATCTCATCGTTTGTAACTTTCTGGTTGAGCCAGTCAGCGATCGGAATGTAGTCCAAATAACCGTAGTCTTCCCATTTCTGGTACATATATGTCGTTCTCGAATTATTTATCTGGTGCTGGAAGTTCGAGTCTGTACCAAAAATCAACTCACGGTTACCGAGTACATAGACTAACACCATAATGAGTATCACAACCGCTATGATGGAAACAATACCGTGAAGAATCCTCTTTATGAGGTACTTTGCCATTGTCTCGCCCCCTTCTTTTATAAATAGTCAGAGGATGAGTTTATAAACCCATCCTCCAACTGCACATATACTATTCAATATATGCTTGCCGGTATCAGGTGTCTATTTCCTGACGGCATTAGAATATACCCATGCTCTTGGTCATGTATCCTTCATAGTTCGGAAGGAGCGTGTCGAGGTAGGTCTGAGGATCACCGTAGTCAGGACCCCAGCCGCCGTTCGTGTAAAGCTCGTAGTTAGCATCCTCGCCAGTCTCAGCCATGTAGCCGCAGTAGTTCCACTCGCTGCTGGCATCGGTTGTAGCGACAAGATTTATCTGAACAAGACCGCCCAGTGTGTCCTCGATGGACTTCTTGAGGAAGTTGGACTGATTCACCATAACTTCGCTGCTGGTGTAGTACGGATAGTCAAGCACAACGGGGTTATCGGTTGTAACTTCATAGCCAAGCTCCTGAAGCTCAGCAACAGCCTTTGCCATATACTCGACAGCCGCGTCCGGATTGTACCATCCGTCGAATCCGTCGCTCGAAAGCGTCTCGTCGCTCCAGACAGTTACGGGCAGTCCGTCAGCGTCGAAAACAGCCTGAATTATCTCGCCATAGTATGTGCCTTCAGCGAAGGTCGTCGGTGTGCCGTTAATATCGACAGTCGCCTCGTTCGGGAGCTGGACGAAATCGCCCGGTGTGTAGGTATTGCGGAGACGTACATACTTGAGGTTCTCGCCAACGTTCAAGCTGTTGTAGCCCGCCATGTCAAGCGACATATTTACAGCAAGTCTGAAGTCCTGAAGTCTCATAGCTGCCTTTGAAAGCTCGTTCTCAGCGTCAGTCTTCTGGGAAACCGCGACGGTCGCATCGTTGAAGTTCGCGTAAGCGTTGCGGTTGAGGTTGAACCACATTGTATAAGAAGTAGCAACTGTAAGGGATGTGTAGGCGTATTCGTCAAACAATCCGTCCGTCTTTGCCTGCTCAACAGCGTTGGTGTTAAGTCCCGCGCCGGTCAACGTGCCGCTCTTCGCGTTGTTGTAGGAGAACAGAGCGTCTGAGCCATCGTTAAACACCCAGTTGATGGAGTGTACGTTCACC
>CAZKLU010000029.1:0-7775 GCA_964553775.1 uncultured Oscillospiraceae bacterium
CGTGTATTGTTTCGCGACTTTTTGCGCCATTTTTGTCATCCCTCCTTCAAAGTTGATTCAGACTCAAAGCCAAAATACAGGCTTTGAATTGTGCCGGGGTTTGCTTTACAAGCCCCAAATTCTTTCAGCACAAGGTATGATCAGCTTATTCCGGTGGTATTCATTGCCGTGTTCATAGCTTCAGTCTGTGCGGCGGCGTTATCGTGCGTTGTCGCGCCGGAGCGGATGCTGTTGCCCATGTTCTCAACAGGTGTCCAGCAGTTTGACATCGCCGATACGAACGGCTGGAGTATGGATGTGCGGTCGAAGCAGTCATTCTGAGCGATAACAAGCTCGTCAGACGCTATATCAGGGTCGGCAAGAAGCTCTGTGTTGCAGGGGATAACGGAGCGAAGCTCATAGTGCAGAAGCTGCGCTTCAGAGGACGCGAGGTACATAGCGAACTGTACAGCAGCAGCCGCGTACTTGGTGTTTGCGTTGATTCCGACAGCCTTGGAGCCGGAGTATGCGTACATCTGCTTCTCTTCGCCGTTGAGAGTATAAGTCGGCAGAGCCGCAACGCCCATATTGTCGCCGAGGATCTCTTTAATGGAAGCCGCGTCCCATGAACCTGTGAACATGGCGTTTACGGAGCCTGTTCTGAGACCCGCGATTCCCGAACCGTCAGCATCGACAACGAAGTTGGCGTTCTTAACGAGGTCAACAAGGTAATCGGTAACTTCAACAGCCTTGTCACCGCCGAAGTCAACACCGGCTGATTCGTCTGTGCCGTCACCGAACAGTGTGCAGCCGTTGCCGATATAGAACGCGGGCAGGTACCAGCTGTTGGTGAGCGGGAACGATACTACGCCCTGTTCGAGCATTGTCTCAAGATTCGATACATCGCTGAACACGCTCTTGTCATAGAACATATACCAGTTGTTGGTTGTGAACGGTATGCCGTAAATCTCGCCGTTTACAGTGACGGAATCTACTATAGCGTCAGAGTTTGTGTTTTTGACTTCCTCAGCGTTTGTGCCGCCGAGCTTCATGAGCGCGTTGGAGTTCATAAGCTCCGTGATTGTGTCGTTCGCGAAGAGGAACACATCGGCAGCCGCCGCCGGATCCTGCGCCACAAGAGCGGAGCAGTCAGCCTCGTTGCAGACTTCGTATGTGAACTTGATGTTGTACTCCGGATGTGCCGCGGCAAAGTTTTCGCTGCATGTCTTGAGCCAGTTGCCGTATGCGTCGTTCTGATCCTCGGACGGCGACCATACCTTGAGCGAGACATCTGTCACCGTCTCGGATGTGCTGCCGGTGTCGGAGCCGGTGCTGTCTGTACCTGTGCTGTCCGATGTGCCGGTGCTGTCTGCGCCCGTGCTGTCCGATGTGCTGTCATCTCCGCCGCCGCACGCCGCGAGCGCGAAGACCATTACCAGTGCCAGCATAAGGCAGAGGACTCTGTGAAGCTTGGGTGTTTTCATAATATACCTCCTGAAAATTATAAATTTTTTCGAAACCTCACCGTAGTTTCGTTTGTAAGTACATTATAGTTATTTTCGAAACTAATGTCAAGAGTTTTTTAAGACATTTTAAAATTTCGGCAGTTTCGACAAAATGAGGCAGTCGAGTTTGTGCAAAATATCAAACAGCCTTCGATTTCCCGTCAGGCAGCTTGTACATATACTATAAAATTAAAATTTACAAATTTCTTTTGCCGAAACGAAAAGTTTCGCTTGCCTTTTTTCGCCGGATATGTTATAATGAGTTTCGAAATTCTGATTGAGGGGAGCTGACGGGTGATGGTGAAGCTTCAGGACATAGCGGACAGCCTTGGAATAACAAAAAGTACAGTTTCGAAGGCTCTCAGCGGCGCGACTGATGTCAGCGATGAGACAAGGGAGCGTGTACAGCAGACGGCTTCAGAGCTTGGCTACAAGGGACGCGCCAAGAGCGCGAAAGAGAAGAAAGAAGCGCGTTCATCTGAGCAAAGTGTACGGGTAAAAGGACATGTCGCGGTCTGCGTATCGAATATGGCGCACATATCGCCGTCGGATATGGGCAGCATGATATACGCGGGATTTCAAACGGCGGCAGAGAAAAACGGCTATATAGCTCACCTTATTGACACGCCGGTATCTCAGCAAAAATTATCAGATTACGACAGGTTTATGCGCTCAAACGAGTTTGACGGGGCTATGCTTCTCGGCTTTTCGCTTAACGATCCGTGGACGAAAAACCTCAAAACCTCAAATGTACCCGCCGCGCTTTTCGATATGCGGATAATGGACAACACCAGCACTACTTACGTTGGAATGGACAACGAGGAGGCATTCATGGTCGCTGTAAAGCGGCTGAAGCAGCTTGGGCACAGCAGGATAGGGTATCTTAGCGGAGCGATGGGGTCATTCATATTTCAGACGCGGTACAGCGCGTTTTTCAAGGCACTTGAGAAAAACAAGCTCGACAGCAGCCGGACTCTCGCTGGAAATTCGTATTATTATACGGAGTGCCTGACGAAGCATCTTCCGAGACTGCTGAAACAGGGCGTAACAGCCGTGATGTGCAGCAGTGACCAGCTTGCGAACTCGCTTTTAATGTACTGCGCCCAGTCGGGGATAAAGGTTCCTGACGATCTGAGCGTTGTGGGGTTCGATGATCTGCCAATATCCGCGTTCACCTCTCCCGCGCTCACTACGATACATCAGAGCTTCAACGCGATAGGGGAAACGGGGTTTGTGAGTCTCATGTACCATTTTCGCGGAATACCGGTAAGTTCAATTTTGCTGCGCCCGACGCTTGTTGAGAGAGCTTCCACGGCTCCTCCTCCGCAAGCCGGATAATCAAGGGCAGCTTTCAGACGGATCTAAATTTTGCGTAACATCGCGTATTTATAGGCTTTTCCCGTTTGTCAACCGTTTTCACGGCAAATACCGCGTAAAGCACGAACGATATTTGCCCCCGTGTCAGGCGGGGTTTATACTGAACAGCAATTAAAAGAGGTACATCATGATAAAAGAATTTGACAATTACATCTTCGACTTATACGGAACGCTCGTTGACATACACACCGATGAGCAGAAGGATTCCCTGTGGCTGATTGTGAGCCGCTTTTTCAGAACGTATGGTGCGCAATACGGAGTATCGGAGCTTCGCGGCAGATACTTTGAGCTTGTAAAACACGAACAGGCACTTGCCGTTAAAAAGTACGGCGGTGAGCCTGAGATCGACTTAGCGATAGTATTCCGGACGCTTTTTGAGGATCGCGGCGTGAAAACAGGCGATACGGAGCTTGCGGTATTCGCCAATATGTTCAGACTTCTCTCTATAGAGAAGCTGAAGCTGTTCGACGGAGCCGCGGAACTTCTGAAGCGTCTCCGCGCGGCGGGCAAGGGTGTCTATCTTCTCACAAACGCTCAGTCGCTTTTCACGATTCCGGAGCTTACGCTTTTAAATCTCAGAGACTCATTCGATGATATACTTATCTCATCAGAGATCGGCTTCAAGAAGCCTGACCCAAGATTCTTTAACGCTCTTATAGAGCGTCACAGTCTCGATGTATCAAGGTGCGTCATGGTGGGAAACGATGATTACTCCGACTGCGAGGGAGCCGCAAATGTGGGTATGTCGAGCTTCTATGTGTGTACGGAACAGTCGCCAAAACGCGAAAAGCCCCTTCCCAACGGCTGCGTTGAGGTCAAAAGTGTCGGAGATGTTTTTCCGCCGAGAGCGGGTACGCGGGTTCTCAGCTTTGCTCTCTGAAACAGCATTGGAACCGCTGTGTATGATAAAGCCCCGCACGGAGGCTTCCGTAAATTGACAGAAACGCTATATACTCTATAAATTCACAATTTTGCCCTTTACAAAACGGGAAATCGTGATATAATTAAAATATACACGGAAAAATTGTGTATGATATATCTCATAAGGAGGAGATTTGTATAATGAAAAAATGGAGATGTCCTGTTTGCGGCTACGTCTATGAGGGTGAGGAACCGCCTGAGAAATGTCCAGCCTGCGGAGTACCGGGAGAGAAGTTTGTAGAGGTAAAGGACGATGATAAGCTCGCCGCCGAGCATGAGTACGGCGTGTATGCCAAAACCGTAAAAAATAACCCCGACATCACAGACGAGGACAAGAAGTTCATCAAGGATCAGCTTGTCGCGAACTTCAACGGCGAGTGCAGCGAGGTCGGTATGTACCTGTGCATGGCGCGTATCGCCGCAAGAGAGGGCTATCCGGAAATCGCTCTCTACTGGGAGAAAGCCGCGTATGAGGAAGCTGAACACGCCTCCAAGTTCGCTGAGCTTCTTGGCGAGGAGCTGGAGCCGAATATGACTGCTTCAACTAAGAAGAACCTCGCGTGGAGAGTTGACTGCGAGTACGGCGCGACCGCCGGTAAATTTGATCTCGCTGTCTGCGCGAAGAAGAACGGTCTTGACGCTATTCACGACACTGTTCACGAGATGGCGCGTGACGAGGCAAGACACGGCAGAGCTTTGAAGGGTCTTCTTGAAAGATACTTCAAGTAAGCGCAAACACGTCCTCCCGTGAGGTCGCGTTGCAAGTGGTAAGTCAAGAAAAAACGATAAGCTCCTCGGGACAAGCTGCCGAGGAGCTTTCTTGTAGTCCTGACAGATAAACCGCGCAGGTTAATCTGAAACCGCGATACTTTCAATTACTCATGTTCAGGTAATCCGGCACGCTCTCTTTTTATAAATAATCGTGAGAATCGATCTTATGCTGTTAATTTCCTGAATCGCGTAATTCCGGCGTTTGATTTATTCCCGATACTTACATTACAGCTTGCGGGCATTTTCACCGCTTCACATATATGTAAAAGCTTTTACAAACGTAATAGCTTTTACACGCCATCAAAAAAACTTTCCTCTTCCAGACTGTAAAATTCCGAACGTGTCTGCCGATTATTATATTAGTAGAATCTATTGAAAAGAGGGAACATACATGGACGCGTTATCCGAAATCCGCGCTCCCGCCGTCAAAATAGAACGTATGCCTCGAATGTCCTCCTCGCAGAAGACCGCATTACTGTCTTCAGTCTCCGCCAGCAGCTCATCATCCTCCCTGTTGGGAGATGTGCTGACTGTATCTGACAGCCTTCAGCGCGCGATATTGCAGCAAAGTCTCCTGACCGAGAGCGGTCGCAGACTGAATCAGGAGGCGGCAGCCGGTGAGGGTACTCTTGATGAGGTTTCGCGGCTTCTCGAACAGATGGAGCAGCTCACCGAAGAAGCCCGCGAACCCGATGCCGACACTGAAGCTCTGACTGAGAAGATGAACTCTCTCGCCGAAGAAATAGACAGTCTCGTTGAAAGAAGCGGCTCGGAGATTTTCGAGGTACTCACGGATGCCGCCTCGGAGCTTTACGATGCTTTGTCAGAAAAATTCGGCGCGGACACGGCTGAGTGGTACCCGCTCTCGGTGGCACTTGGCGCACTGATAGCCGGAGGTGAGGACGTAACTCTTGAGGATGCCGCCGATGGACTTCAGGAGCTTCTTGCTCAGCTTGAAAGCGGTGTGTCCGTTGATGATGCTGTGGCGGATCTCACAGGCGGGATGTTCTCAAGTCTTCTTGATTTTGAAGCGATGTATGGGATGGGTATGCGTCAGGAGCTTCTGACCATGATGGTAACAGCCGACTTTGAATCTCATCTAATATCCGAAAGTACCCTTGAAACGGAGCTTCAGCAGGAGCAGTACGCGGTGCAGTACCGTGTGCCGGAGGATCCCGGTGCGCTCAACGCGGAGCTTACAAGAGCGCTTCATGCTATGGTTAAGAGCGAGGCATCTCTCGCAAGCAGTCAAACCGGAGAAACAGATACCGGAGAATTTGAAGTCATATCACAGTCCGGCACCAATGTGAGCTACGACAAATCATCAAATACTCTCACCATATCCGGTGACGGTAATGCCGTCATATCGGGAAAGAGCGAGAACGCGGCTATAACGCTCGACACGAACGGAACTGTCACGCTCCGCGATGTAAAAGCGGGTTCCATACAGAGTACATCTCGCGAAGCCGAAATTGTCACAACCGGCAGGATCTCCGCAAATACGCTGACGCTCCCCGCAGACGCAAAGCTTGTCATAAGCGGACGCGGCAGTCTCAACGTGGACACTCTGGATGCCGGAACAAATGCCGTTCTCAGCATAACCGGCGGCTCCGTCTCAGTAAAGGAGAACATTGGCGAAGATGTCCATGTTCAGACAGCGGCGACCGCGTCATTCGCTGCGGCATCATCATCGGCGGCGGCAAATTATACAGTGACCAATATACAGGGCAAAAGCGTGGAACCGCTGGATCTGGCGTGGAACTCATTCCTGAAAACTGTCATCGCTGTGACGGTGGACGGCAAGCAGACCGGTATGCAGCTTCGTGAATCTGAAAATCTGCGTCTGTGGCTGCCAAAGCTGAATGACTCAAGCGGCTACCCGACATATACAGTAACTCTCTACGGGCGCGACGAAAACGGAACACCGCGTACCAGAACCTCATACGTCCGCTGGAACAGCCTGAGAAACTCGTTTGCCGAGGTTGAGATGTATCCTAACCCGTTCACCGTAACAGGCGGAGAGGAGGACAGCGACTGGACATATGAGGAGGACACTCAGACGCTCCGGATCCTCAGCGCGGCAGTGGAGACGATATCCGGAGGTTCCGGCACGGATGCCAATGGAACGCCTTTCAGCGGCAGGATAGCAATCGGAAGCAAAACAGGTGAGCTGTCGCTGACTCTTGACGGTGTAAACTGCGAGGTTGGTATGGGACGCGCATTCTTCACAGGGCATGAAAACAGGGTAACTCTGACGCTTGGCAGCGGCACAAGGAATGTGTTCACGAGCGGTAAGGGCTTTGCGGGGATAACTGTCGGAAACGGAACAGAACTGAAAATCGAACGTGACGAGCTTACGCCGGAGAATCCTGATGCCGGTGAACTAATCTCTACCGGCGGCAACGGCGGCGCGGGAATCGGTCGCGACAGCGGAACAAACCGTGACAGAATTGGAAGAATCGTCATAGACGGCGGAACCGTCACAGCGGCAGGACAGGGCGCGGCTGCGGGAATCGGAGCGGGCGCGTTCGGGTACATGGGCGATATAATAATAAACGGCGGAAGAGTTACCGCGAACGGCGGCAGGAACGGAGGAGCCGGAATCGGCGGTGCGCTCGGTGCGCCTGTGGGCAATATAATCATACGCGGCGGAATTATAATCGCGAAAGCGTATTATCACGCGGCGGCAATCGGCTCCGGTGTTCAGGGCGAGTGCGGAAATATAGAGATAACAGGCACGGCAAAAATCCTTACAGCGTCCGGCGGTGATGCCGGCATGGATATAGGCGCGTCTATGTTCGCGGGCTGCGGCACTGTCCGTATCGACGATGGCATAGACATAGCAGGCGCGGCAGTGACCGGCACGAATATCTCCGATACGAATAGCGGCACGGCTGGAACTCCGAAATACGCGCTGTCCTCCGGTACGCTTTTGGTGAACAGGATGAAGCTTGACACAATATACGATAAACGTGCCGCTGAGGGTGCGATAAATGTGGCTGCTCACAAAATATCCGAGCTGCGCGATGCCTGTGAGAAGCTGTCTGAACGTCTTTCACAGAGCGTGAGGGATCTCTCCAGTACACTTGACAGCGGCAACACGCCTCTTCGCGACTCCGCTGCGGCGGCGCGGGAACTTGACAGCACGAAAAATTCGATTTTGTCCGATTCCGCGGAAGCCTTGAGGATACACAGCGAGAAAGTCGCGGAAAACGTGCTTCG
>CAZKLU010000029.1:7875-22982 GCA_964553775.1 uncultured Oscillospiraceae bacterium
ATTCCGCGGAAGCCTTGAGGATACACAGCGAGAAAGTCGCGGAAAACGTGCTTCGCCTGCTGTCATGACGGAACGCCCGCAAAGTGTCGGGATAATCGGGGGTTCTGCGGTAATTTAAAAACTTATGCTCATGGAGCGCGTATTATAACCGCGATACTAAAAACTCCAAAGATCTGAAAATCCGCGTTTCACTGTAAAACTGATTTCTGTGGGGGTGGGGGAAATTACAAAAACAATACGTTTATTGCGCTTGCGGACTCAGGCTTTTTTCAGCGCGTATTACACTCACAAGCGGGTAATTGCGTCACCTTCAGACCGTACCGCGTTTACAAAAGCAGATAAACCTTTATCAGGCTTTTATTCCGCCAAAAACAGTCTCTCAAACTCGCAGACAGCTTCCCGAACGGTTATCCGCGCAGAATCTTCGATCCCTAAAATTTTCTCGGCTTTGAGTGTAATGCTGGCACTGCTTATTCTTTTGACCGCGTGTTCAACCGAAACGGAACCGGCGACGGCAACTACATTCGCAATGGACACCGTAATGACCATCACTGTTTACGGTGACAACGAGCTTCTCTCCGTCTGTCAGAGCAGAATACGGGAACTGGAGGCTCTTCTCAGCGTCACTGATGAATCAAGTGAAATCTATGCCCTGAACCGCGATGGCAGCGCGGTGCTGTCAGAGGAAACCGGCGAGCTTCTCGGAACCGCTCTCTCTCTCTGTGAACGAACGGACGGTGCGCTTGACATCTCAATTTATCCCGTGATTCGCGCATGGGGCTTCACAACCGATAGCTACAGAGTCCCCTCCGGCACGGAGCTTGCGGAGCTTCTTGCGCTCGTCGGGTATGAAAATATATCTTACGACCCCGACACACTGACGGCTAACCTCGCGAACGGCGCGTCTCTTGATCTCGGCAGCGTCGCGAAGGGGTATACCGGTGATGTGCTGTCCGCGCTTCTTAAAGAAAACGGTGTCACTTCCGCGCTTTTAAACCTCGGCGGAAATGTTCAGGCTGTCGGCTCCAAGCCTGACGGCAGCGATTTTCGCGTCGGAATACAGGATCCGCAATCGAGCGGTGAATACTTCGGTGTTGTCAATGTCAGCGACAAGGCTGTCGTCACTTCCGGAGGATACGAGAGGTATTTTGAGCAGGACGGTGAGGTTTACTGGCACATAATCGACCCCGAAACAGGTTATCCCGCAAAAAACGGTCTGATTTCCGTCACTATCGTCGGAAATAGCGGAACAGTCTGCGACGCGCTCTCAACGGCTCTTTTCGTGATGGGGCTTGACAGTGCGGCGAAATTCTGGCGCGGATCCGATGATTTTGAGGCGATATTCGTGAGTGACGATGGCTCCATCGCTATAACTGAGGGGCTTGAACAGAGCTTCACGCTCGCCGACGGCTATACAGACACAGCCCTCACGGTCATAAGACGGGACGGCACTTTATGAACGCAAAAAGACTTTCACGCATGGCGGTATTGACCGCTGCCGCGCTTGTAATATTCGTTGTGGAGCTGCAAATTCCCGCGCTTGTCCCGATACCAGGCGTTAAGTTAGGGCTTGCGAATATAATTACGGTCTACGCCATGTTCGCGCTGGGACCCGCCGATACAGCTATGATACTCGCGGCGCGGCTTATCCTTGGAAGCGTCTTCACGGGGCGCGTGAGTGCGCTTTTATACAGCGTTTCCGGCGCGACGCTATGTTATCTTGTAATGCTGATATTGAGAAAAATCCTGACGAAACGTCAGATATGGGTGTGCAGCGTGATAGGCGCGGCGGCACACAACATTGGTCAGCTTGCGGCGGCGATACTGATAACAAAAACACCCGCTCTGATCGCCTATCTGCCTATACTGATCGTGTCAGGTATGATAGCGGGGCTTTTTACAGGGCTTTGCGCGCAGTTTGTGGTCGGAAGATTCAGTGGTTAGCGGTAAGTTCGCGGCACTTAGGAGTCAGGGGCAAAAGCCTGTGGACGGTGAGTAGTCAGGTGTAAGTGGGCGGATATTAAAACCACCCTAATGCTAATACCGCGCTCCGACGCTATTTTGAAATCAGGTTATTTCCCCGCGCTCTGAGCGTGGTTTTTGTCGGAGCGGCAGCGCATAGAGTGAACAGCAAATTGGAACTCAATCATAAGATTGAGTTCCAAAGTCTTTAGGGCAGATATTCTGACGGGTTCACCGACTCACCATTCACTGTCATTCTGAAGTGCAGGTGCGTAACCTCGCCTGATTCGCAAAGAGCTGTATTGCCGATCGCTCCGATTACAGAACTCATCGTAACGGAATCACCGATTTTTACCGTTGGCATCTCTGTAAGATTCGAGTACTCGCTGACTACACCGGCACCGTGGTCAATAACAACTGTTGTGCCGTACATCTCATCCGCAACAATGTCAGTCACCACGCCGTCAGCCGCCGCCATAACCTTTGTACCGAGCGGCGCGGCAAGGTCAACTCCATCGTGAGTGCGCCAGTCACCCATCGTTCTGTCATAAATGAGCGCGTCCGGCGAGTACGGAACAGAAATGCTGCCGTTCAGCGGCCATATAAAGCTTATATCGCCGATATTCGATACAGTAATAACTTCAGCCGTGTCAGTCTCCTCTTCGGCTGCCGCGACAGCCTCGGCAGTTGGCTTTGTTACAGCCTTCTCCGGTTCAGCCGAGGCAGCAGATGTATCGTCCGCGTCTCCGCTCTCAGATTCCGTTGTCTCAGTTCCATCGCTTTCATCGGAACCGGAGTTGTCAGCGGAACTATTTGAAGCTTTTCCGCCGTCTGAACCGCTCCCGCTGTCTCCGGTGCCGCTGCCGCTGCTGTTGCTCTTTGAACCGGTGCCGCTGTCTCCGGTTCCAGCATTACTCCCGCTGTTGCCGCTGCCGGTCGTGCCGCCGCTCTTTGAACCGGCAACGCCCGCGCTGCCAGAACTGCCGGAGTTGCTGCCTGAATTTTTACCGGAGCTTGAGTTTCCGCTGCCTGAACCGGTGCTGCCTGAGCCGGTGCTGTCAGAGCCGGTACCTGAGCTGTTCCCGCTTTTGCTGCCGGATCCATCTTCATCAGAGGAATCATCTGCCGGATTATCGGCGGGTGCAAGTGTTTCAAGGGAATCGGAATAGTCCTGTACCGTATTTCCGAGCGGCGAGAATTCTGAGAAAAGGAGCAGCCACGCGGACACGCCGATAACGGCGATACATACGAAAAGGACTATGTAGAAGCCCTTTCCGTTGAGGAAGCTTTCAGCGCGTTCAGTAAATGTTTTCTTCTGCATGATAGTATAACCTCCCGTGAATTTGTACCGCGCACGGAACCTGCGGTGATTCGAGCCGCGCCTTTTAGCGGTCACGATTTATCCGCAAATCGAATTGTGTGCGGTTTATCAGAGCGTCACGCCCGATACGAAATTATCCTTGCCTGAATTGGAAGGTTTTATACATCATGGAAGGATTTTTTATTGCCCGTATCGAAGCGAGATCCTTTTCCGATGGACAAGCTGTATTTATACGCAAGCTCTGATAGCTTTTCAGCGGAATTTTTAACAGTCTCTGACCTTACGCGCTTTTCATTTTATAATTTGTTCACCACTTTTAATATTTTCAGATATATAATTATAAATGACTTTACTTTGCATCCAAAGGAGTGTTTTTACCTATGAATCTGCGTAAGTTTCTCTGCGTACTTCTTGCGTTCTCCATGATTGCCGTTCCTCTTGCCGCCTGCTCATCAAGCGATGATACTGAAATCACTGAAAGCGATGAGTCGGAGACATCCGGCACTGAGACGGATGATACAATCGACACTGATAATACAACTGAGGACACTGATACGACCGTCACCGATAACACCGGCGATGATACCGGAGATGATACTAACACGGCTGACGATTCCGGCAGTGCGGAGGAGGACTATGACTACTCATTCTACTCGGAAGGGCTTGACGAGAACGGGTATTTTGAGGGAGTGACAGCTCTTGACTATGTAACTGTGCCGGAGCTTGTCGGTCTGGAACTTCCGGATAAGGTGACAGTTGTCGATTCCGAAACAATACAGAACGAGATTGACAGCGTACTCAGCTCATTCGGCGGATACGAACACCTGACTGAGGGCGTTATAGCCGATGGGGACACTGTGAATATAGATTACGTCGGCTCAGTTGACGGCGTTGAATTTGACGGCGGCAGCACAAACGGCGCGGGTACGACAGTCACTATCGGAGTAACATCGTATATAGACGGCTTTCTTGAGCAGCTTATCGGTCACAGCCCCGGTGAGAACTTCGATATAAACGTCACGTTTCCCGATCCATACGAGAACAACACGGATCTGTCCGGTGCGGACGCTGTTTTTAACATAACCGTAAACTGGATTCAGGGCGAGTACACACAGCCAACGGAGCTTACAGATGGTATGGCTGAGTACATGGGCTATGAATCGCTTGCCGAAATGATGAGTGAGATGGAATCCTACTTTCTTAATCTCCAGCAGCAGGAATATTTCAACGAGATCGTTGACCAGGCGGAAGTCTCCGGTCTTCCGGACTCCGTATATGAGTACTTCTATAATCTTAATCTGAACGGTATAAAGATCGTCGCGCTGCAGTACGGTCTTGAACCGGATGATTATATCTCAACGTACACTGAGTATGCCAGTTCCGAGGAGCTTTTGGAGGACTACAGGGAGAGCATTGAGGAGGACGCGAAAAGATCTCTCGCTATTCAGGCGATGGCGGAATCCGCGGGAGTCGTTGTCACCGATGAAGAGATAGAGCAGTCAAGCTATGCGGACTACGTTGAGGATTATGGTATGCCTTATTTCAAGTTTGATTTGCTTAGCAGCAAGCTATTCGACTATATTCTTGACAACGCTGCACAAAGCGGAGAGGAAACACAATGAGTGAAATCAAAGATATATCTCTTGCGCCTGAAGGTGAGAAAAAAATACAGTGGGCTATGCGCTATATGCCGCTTTTACAGAGCATACGCGAGGACTTTCTGCGCGACAAGCCGTTTAAGGGTCTTAAAATGGCGGCAAGTCTTCACCTTGAGGCAAAGTCCGCGTGTCTGTGCAGAGTTCTTATTGATGGCGGCGCGGAGCTTCGTATAACAGGCTGCAACCCGCTGTCCACTCAGGACGATGTGGTTGCGGCTCTGGTGAAAGAGGGCGCGGAAGTCTATTCATGGTACAACTGCACCTCGGAGGAATACGACCGGCACCTCGCGAAATCACTTGAGTTCGGACCCAACATCATAATCGATGATGGAGGCGACCTCGTAAGTATGCTGCACCGCGACATGACGGAGCTTCTCCCGCAGGTTATCGGAGGCTGTGAGGAGACAACTACAGGTATAATAAGGCTGAAAGCGATGCTTCATGACGGCGCGCTGAAATTCCCGATGGTTGATGTAAATGACGCAAGGTGCAAGCACTTTTTTGACAACCGCTACGGAACCGGGCAATCGGTATGGGATGGAATTAACAGGGCAACAAATCTCGTAGTCGCGGGCAAGAATGTTGTTGTCGCGGGCTACGGCTGGTGCGGACGCGGAATCGCTATGCGCGCAAAGGGTCTTGGCGCGAGAGTTACCGTGACAGAAATTGACCCCGTAAAGGCTCTTGAAGCTATGATGGACGGCTTCGATGTAAAAACAATGGACGATGCCGCGCCGCTGGGTGATATGTTCATAACCGCAACAGGCTGTTGTGACGTTATAACAGAGCGTCATTTTCTAAAAATGAAGGACGGCACTATTTTATGCAACGGCGGTCACTTCAACGTTGAGGTTGACGTTGACTGGCTTGAGAAAAACGCGGTCAGCACCTGCGAGGGGCGCACAAGTGTCACAAAAGGCTATAAGCTCGAAAACGGCAGGACGCTTTTCGTCTTAGCCGAGGGAAGGCTTGTGAATTTGGCTTCCGGCGATGGTCATCCTGTTGAGATAATGGACATGAGCTTCGCAATTCAGGCACTCAGCGCGAGATACATAGCTGACAACCGTGGCTCCATAGCTCTCGGCGTTCTGCCGGTACCTGATGAGATCGACTACGATGTAGCAAAACGCAAGCTCCGCTCCTGCGATATGAGCATTGACACACTCACCGAAAAGCAGCGGAAGTATCTTGCGTCCTGGGCGTTGTAATAATCTGATTTAATAATTAACCGCGCACCCAAAATTCGGTGCGCGGTATCGTTTTTTTAAGCAACAAAGGTCGGTCAGCCGGTGAAAGGAGAAGAGCCGTCTGATCGACCTTTTATGCCGCTCCATCATCAGCGGCTGAGGGTGTTATCGTATTATATTCAATGCCGGATAATCTTTGACATCGAATATTCCTCATAAATTCAATATCGGCTGCGCCTGTACACCAATTTTGAAATATTTCCTTGCCGGAAAGGCGCAAGCAGATATTGCTGTTTTGTAAACTCAGCGCGGCTCAGATACTGCGCTGACAGGCAAGCAAAACGGCTCACAATTACACAGCACCGCTTAACCGGGTCTTATTCCTTCATCACACCCAGTTCGCGCTGTTGCTGCTTGCCACACTCAGCTTGTAATCGGGGTTCGGTGTATCGACATGGCGGATCCTCGCGGTATCCGAGAGCTTCCCGACCTTCGCTTCCAGCTTCACCTCTCCGTCAAGAGGCACCTTGAACTTGAATACCTTGTCTCCCGTCTTTTCCTCAATCAGCTTGCCGTTCGCGTAAAGCGCAACCTTCGGCTGGTTCGAGTAGACTGTGACATCTGTCACGCTCTCAGCGCGGTCAACGTACCGTTTAGAGCATATATGCACCATCGGTTCGGGGTTCCACCAGACCTTGTAGAGATAGAAAGCGTCCTTCTTCGTCTTCCTGTCGAACGTCACAAGTCCCTTGTGGTTCATACCCGGCTCACCGCCCTGATTTCTCGCGTCAGCGGCAAAATCAAACATATTCCACACATGACTTGCCCACATCCACGGACGCTTATCAAGGAATCTCAGCAGGTACTCGTGGTACACACACTGATACTCCTCAGTGTGATCTCCGCGCTTGGGCTTGGAACTGTGAAGATTAGGCATTGCCTCGCACCCGTACTCCGAGTATCCCAAAGCTCTGTTCGGATATATCAGATGGAAGAATCCGACCCAGAGATCATTGAGGAACAGCCCCGGCACATACCAGCCAAGATATAGGTTCCATGACACTATATCGCTTATGTGCGCCACTTTATTGAACGGGCCGCACATAGCGTAGCACGCGAGCGTTGTAACTCTCGTCGGATCCATCTTGTGACAGAGATCGTTCAGCACCTTGTGGTTATCGAGCATATCAGCCTTGTCCTTCGTGGAGATAGTAATCTCGTTCGACAGTCCCCACGTCACAATGCACGGGTGGTTGTAGTTCTGAACGATAAGCTCCTTCATCTGCGTTATCGTGTTCTCGCGCCCGTTCGGCATATGCTCCGATATATACGGGATCTCCGCCCAGACAACCATACCGTATTTATCGCAGAGGTCATAGAAATACTGGTCATGCTGATAGTGCGCTAAACGTATCGTATTGCACCCCATCTCGCGGATGAGATCCATATCCTCATCGTGCATTTCTTTCGTTATAGCGTTGCCAAGACCCTTTCTGTCCTGATGGCGGCTCACGCCTCTGAGAGGATAGAGCTTGCCGTTGAGGAAAAAGCCCTGCTTCGGGTCAACCGAGAAACTCCTCACACCGAAATGAGTCTTTATCTCATCGACTGTCTGCCCGTCTTTCAGAAGACTCACGGTGATATTGTACAGGTACGGGTCAGCAATCCCGTTCCAGAGATGCACATTCGGTATACTGAGAGTGATGTCCTTGCCCTCGCCGCCGCAGACATTTTTGTCTTTCGCGTCGGTAATCAGAACCATGACATCACCGCTCCCTTTGACGAATGACTCGACTTGAACCTTCGCGTTCTTTCCGTCAACAGTTGGTGTTATTTTCACGCCGCACCCGCCCCAGTAGTCGAGGTCAAAGTGGTTCTCATTCACAATAAGCAGCTCCACATCCCTGTATATACCGCCGTAGAATGTGAAGTCAGCCTTTTGCGGGTATACCCTGTCGTTCACGCTGTTATCAACCCAAACCTTGAGATCGTTATTATCCTCAAGCAGTTCGGTAATATCTTTGCGGAATGTTGAGTAGCCGCCGTCATGCGTACATACATCCTTATCGTTGAGCTTAACCTCCGCTGAAGCGTTCACGCCGTGAAACTGGAGGTAAACGCGCTCATTTGCCGACGTTTCAGGTTTTTTGAAGGTTCTCTCGTAAAGCAGACGACCGCGATAGTAATCATTGCCACCATCCTGACCGTCTATATTGTTCCATGTATGCGGAACCGTAACGGAGCTTGTTGTGCCGTCCTTATATGTAAATGACCAGTCGGCGTTTAAGTTTATAGTTCTTCGCATATTTTACCCCCTGACATAAAAATTTATGTAAAAGCGTTTCTGCGGGGCGCGTCCCGCGATACACGCGCCCCCGAAAAGCCGTACCGTGAACCCACGGTAATTCGCGATACACCGCGTGGCAAGTCCTGAGTCTCAGACGCGGGAGTGTACGCGGTGAGACGCAAACCGATCCCCTGATCGATTTGCGAATTTTATACTCCCGAATATGCCGCGAATCCGGCATCAATCGGCAGGACAACGCCCGTAATCGCGCTTGCCGCCTTGTCATCGCAGAGGAAGAACACGCCGCCGAGAAGCTCCTCGCTTTCAACGAATCTGTTCATCGGTGTACCCGCAAGAATCTTTGCTGTTCTCGCGGTCGGGGTGCCGTTCTCATTGAACAGAAGGCTGCGATTCTGATTGCTCACAAGGAATCCCGGAGCGATCGCGTTCACGCGGATACCGGAACCCGCGAAATGTGTCGCCAGCCACTGCGTGAAGTTCGACACGGCGGCTTTTGCTCCGGAGTATGCCGGAATCTTCGTGAGCGGTATATAGGCGTTCATACTCGATATATTCAGTATGCAGCCTGATTTACGTTTAACCATGTCCTTCGCGAACGCCTGTGTCGGCAGGAGTGTACCCTGGAAGTTGAGACGGAACACGAAGTCAACTCCGCTCGCCTCAAGGTCAAAGAACGTCTTCTGACCCTCAGTCGCCTCATGCTGGTACTCGTTGTCGGTCTGAGCCTTCGGGTTGTTGCCGCCCGCGCCGTTCACGAGTATATCACACGGACCCAGATCCTTCAGAACCTGCTGATGCACTGTCTCAAGAATCTCAGGATCAAGGACATCCGCCATGTACCCCTCGCATACCTGACCCTTCGCCTTGCACTCATCGGCAAGCTCCTTGACCTTATCGCCATTACGGTCAAGAGCCGCTACTTTCGCGCCCGCCTCAGCGAACGCTCTCGCCATATCGCCGCAGAGCACGCCGCCCGCGCCGGTCACTACTACTACTTTTCCTGTGAAATCCACATTCAACGGTAAACTCATTTCACTTGCTCCTTACATTAAGTTTATATTCTCCGCTTTTCAAAAGCGGTAAAGCTCACTCGTCAGCCTCGATCTTCTCGTCTTTTTCGTCGTTGCGATTGAGGTACCTGTCTATAGCGTCCGCGACATTTTTCGCCTCGGCAACAGCCTCAACGACTGTCTTACCGCCGTGTACAACGTCACCAGCCGCGAACACGCCGTCAACCGTTGTCATGCCGTCCTTATCGACCTTCAGAAGTCCTCTCTCGTTGCCCTCAAGTCCGTCTGTTGTCTGTATCAGCTTCGACTTAGGACCCTGACTTGCAGCTATTATCGTGAAGTCCGCCGGATGCAGCGTCTCCTCGTCCTCAACTCCGACAGCCTTGCCCTGCTCGTTGAGAATACACTTCTTGAAGTACGGACCCTCCTTCGTTATACGCGACACCTGAACGCCGTACACGAAATCCGCGCCCTCAAGATCCGCAAGCTCCAGTTCCTTGGGATCGGCGGGACATTTATTTGTCCTCTCATAGAGCGTCACATAGTTGACGCCCCTGTATAAAGCCGTCCTCGCGACATCTATAGCGGTGTTGCCCATGCCGATTACCGCAAGGCTCTCGCCTATATTGAACGATTCGGGTGACGCGAGATAATGTATGCCGTAGCAGACATTGGGAAGGCTCTCGCCGACTATACCCAACGGCTTTGCTCTCCAAAGTCCGCTTGCTATCATAACAGCCTCGTAGCCGTCACGCATAAGATCTGATATTGTGAGCGCGTCACCAATAGCGGTGTGAAGACGGATATTGATACCCATCTTACGCATCTTCGTCGCGTACCGGCGCAGTATCGACTTTGAAAGTCTGAACTCCGGTATACCGAACTGTAGCATTCCGCCTATATAACGCTGCTCCTCGAATATAGTCACCTCGTGACCCTTCTGCGTCAGCTTGATAGCCGCCGTTATACCGCCGGGTCCCGCGCCTATAATAGCAACGCGCTTGCCCGTTGGCGGCTGTTTTTCCACCTTGAGCCTGTCGAACATAGTATCGGAGATATATCTCTCCATCTCGCTCCAATGAACCGGAGAGGACTTAACGCCCTGCACGCAGTGACCCTCGCACTGCATACCGTGGTTGCACACTATGGCGCAGACTAAAGACAGCGGGTTATTATCGAACAGATTTTCGGCGGCTTCCTTGACTTTGTCCTCTTTAAGAAGCTGTATCGACTGTGGAATAGGCGTGTGTACGGGGCAGCCCTGGACGCACCGGGGTTTTCTGCAATTCAGGCACCTGAGTGCCTCTTCTCTAATATGAAGCATCGCAGCTTACACCTTTCCATCAATTTTATCAAGCGTATCCCATACGCCGAGCATATACATAATTCCGAGTGCCCTGTCGTAAAGCCCGTAACCGGGTCTTACTGTGCCGGGGCCCTCGTCCCAGAGATGTCTGCCGTGGTCGGGGCGGATATATCCCTTGTAGCCGCAGTCGTGATACGCCTTGAGTATATCGAGTATACCCGTGTCACCGTCGCAGTCGCGGTGCGACGCTTCTGAGAAGTCGCCGTTATCGAAATGCTTGACGTTTCTTATGTGCGCGAACGCTATCCTGTCGCAGTGCTTTCTAACAATGCTCGCGACGTTGTTTTCGGGGTTTGCGTTGAGACTTCCGGAGCAGAGCGTGAGACAGTTATACTCATCGTCTACCATGCTGAGGAACTTGTCAATACTCTCGCCGTCAACGAGCAGTCTCGGCAGTCCGAAAATATCCCACGGCGGATCATCCATGTGTACCGCCATCTTAATATCGCACTCGCGGCATACAGGCATTATAGCCTCTAAGAAGTACTTGAAGTTTTCCCAGAGCTTCTCCTTTGTGACGGGCTTATACTTCTCAAAAAGCTCGTCCAGCTTCGCCATTCTCTCAGGCTCCCAGCCGGGGAAGGTCATGTTGTACTTCTCGGTGAACGACATGACATAATCCGCCATCTCCTTGGGGTCATCGTGTATCTTCGACGCTTCGTAATAAAGAGCCGTCGAGCCGTCTCCGACAGGGTGGAACAGATCCGTTCTCGTCCAGTCGAACACCGGCATGAAATTATAGCATATAACCTTAACTCCGGCGGGCTTGAGATTGCGTATAGTCTGAATATAGTTCTCGATATACTTGTCCCTCGTCGGCAGACCGATTTTGATGTCGTCGTGAACATTCACCGATTCTACAACGTCCGCGTTGAATCCATACTCGCGGATATGGTCGGTCACGCTCTTAATCTCCTCCGGCTGCCATACCTCGCCCGGCATTTTGTCGTGCAGCGCCCAGACGATGCCTTCGACACCCGGTATCTGCCTTATATCCGAGAGCTTGATCTTATCGTTGCCCTCGCCGTACCAGCGCCATGTCATTTGCATATAGCTTTCCCTCCTGTAATATAAATTTATCACTTGCCGACTTTCGTCTTATTATATTATATCACATTTTCCCGAATTGTCCACTGAATTTTTGTCAAAAATGATATTTATTTCAAAAGTTTACACATGAACCGGTACAGCGGCGGAACGGCATTATAAATTTGCGGAAAGCTGCGAGGTATTAGTTAAAGAATCTCCCGCAGATATTGAAACCCGCGGGAGATTCGTCCTGCCGCCTTACATTCAGTCGGGCAAATCGACCTTCGATTCAGTTGCCCTGCCTTCAACTATTATCCGGCACCGGAACATTTTCATCGGTGTACTTCTTCATAGCTTCATCAAGCGTCATGCCCTCGGCAACAGCCTGTTTACGAGCCGAGTTCACCGCCTGAATCTGCTTCATCTTCGCTCCTGTGAGCGAGTAGCCCTTCATAGCGATAAGCGTTGCAGCCCACGCTATCATCGGGATTACGCAGAACATTATAATTGTAGCTACCCTTATACCGCTGGAGTACGGCGTACTGTCGTTCGGCAGACCCGAAACTCCGGTGCATACAACAAAGATAACCATGACAAGCGTCTGCGCGAGGGAGCTTACGAGCTTATCGACGAGTGAGAACAGAGTACCCATAATACCGGGGATATACTTACCGGAGCGGTACGTCTCATAGTCGGAGCAGTCGGCTACCATCGGTATCGCCATATCAGCCGTTGAGTAGTACGCGCCGTAGCCTATACCGAAGAAGAGGATGAACAGTATCGTGTAGAGGTTTATCGCGCCGCCGCCATTGAACGGGAACGAGAGCATACGGGACGCTGTTCCATACTGGCTGAAGAGAAGCAGCGCGAGAACGCCGATGTAGCACACGAACGCTACTGACACATAGCGCATAAGCGAAGCCTTCTGACCATGCTTCTGGCTCGTTCTGACTGAAAGGAGGAAGAACGGGACCGAGAACACATAGCCGAGAACCATCATCGGCAGATAGAGCGAGTTGTAGTTGCCCATCATAATGCCGTAGAGCGCGAGCAGAACCGTGGTGTTTGTCGCGATTGCGAGAGCGAGCTTGCAGCCCGCGCCGGCGACCATAAGGCGCTGCATCGGCTTGTTGCTCTTGATAATCTCCCAGTATTCTGAGAGCTTGACTTTTTCCTGCTTCTTGTCGCCGCCGATACCGTAATACTTCGGCTGATCCTTCTCGGCAATTCCGATTATAGCGAGAATTGTCAGGAAAATTGATATAACTATTCCTATCGGTGTGATTATTGCGTAGAGCTTCGGATTTGCGAAACCGGAGGTGATTATGGTTCCCGCCTCGTCCGTTACGTCGTACATACCCTTTACCAGCGGGATCATGAACTGCATAATGCCCATGCCGAGCATTGATCCGACTGTGTTGAATATCGTGAACATCGGTCTTTGATTCGGGTCGTTCGTAAGAACCGTCTGACCGGCTCTCGTGCAGCTTGTCTGGAAGGTATAACCTATAACCCAGATGAAGTACACGACAACGAAAGCCACATAGCGCGCCCACATCATTGTCTCAGGGATGAGCGGAGTGAGGACGTACAGCATAAGTACGCTCACAGCCATTATCGCGCTGCCTATAATCATGAACGGGCGGAATTTACCTATCCTTGTGCTTGTTCTGTCCATCAACGCGCCGATAATCGGGTCGGTGACAGCGTCCGCTATACGCATTACTGTAACCATTACGGACGCGAAGCCGACAAGTCCGAGTACGTTATCGCCGAACTGCGCGACATACGAAAGAACGAGTACGAAGTAGACGTTTGTCGCGCCGTTATTCATCGGGAACAGAACGAGCTGGTACATCTTAGCGCGGTTCAGACCGCTGTCAGGCGATACCGCTTTCGTTTTCTTTGTGTCGCTCATTTCTTATTCTCCTTACTCTCCTTCTTTTCCGGTGTAATCATATCCAGAATGAGGAGTGCCGCCGAGGCTATGCTGAGTATCAGGAGAACGACTTCCACCGCTGTCAGAGCCGTCTGCCACCACGGTGCTGAGGACTTAATAACGGTGTTCTCGTCGATACCGTCCATGCCGCGTGAGTTTACTACAGTATAGAGTATTCTGTGTGAGGACTCTCTCAAAGCCCTCGCAACCTGAGCGTTTGCCTTGGAACCTGTCGGACCGTAGTCCGCGAACTCGAATCCAAGGTTGCTTGAAGAATCGGTGCTGACCGCCGTGCCTGTTGTGCCTGGGTAGTTATCGGGGATGTCGTTACCGGCAAGAACCTCATGGGGCTTGCTCATGTAGTCGCCCTCGTACATATCGGTGACAGCAAAGCCGCTCATACCAGCCTCGCCTCTGAGCCAGTCGGTGACAAGCTCGCTGCACGCGCCGGACCACACAGCACCAATACGGTTGAACGCTGTCATGACGCACTTAGCGTCAGCGTTTACTATCGGCAGCTCGAAAGCTCTCAGATAGATCTCGCGCATCGCCTGCTCGTTGCACCATGTACCTAAGCCCTGTCTTTGCAGCTCCTGATCGTTCAGCGCGAAGTGCTTGTTATATACGTACACGCCCTTTGACTGGATTCCCAGTGTTTCCTGCGTGTCGATAAGACCTGTGAGTATGCCGTCCTCGGAATAATACTCGAATACACGACCGGCATAAGGTGTCCTGTGGATATTAACGCCGCTGCCGTAGAATCCCGCGTAGCCAGCCCACATAGCGTCCTCGCCGATAAGCTCACCAACCTCGTTTACGAGAGTGTCGTTCATTGTTGCGGCGATTATGCCGTTACATGGATAGCAGGTACCGGTCTGAGAAGCATCGGGATCCGCCGTCTGTGTGGCATAGCCGTTGGAACCGGCTGCCGTGTTGTACTGCTGTGTAACGCCGGAAGGACCGTTGTGGTCGAGAGTCTCCGGCTTGACTATGGACTCTATAGCCGCCGTCATACGAAGACCGACAGCGCAGAGCGTTGAAAGCTCATCGTAAGTGAGCTGGTCAAGAAGCTCGTCCCACTGCGGATCATCGTAGTCAACGCCCTTGAGCTGGATAAGCGTATAATTCGTAGCGTCCGAATCCATTGTGGGCCAATCGCCGTCGTCGGCGGGTATGTCGGAATCGTCGAGTATAACATCTGCGTACATCTGATCTGTCATAGCGAGTTTAACATAGTTGTCGTTCTCGCCGTCGCCGTCCTCGTCAGACCAGAGCATCAATGTGCCTTCCCAGTCGCTGCGGGAGACGTATGTCACGCTGTTGCTGC
>CAZKLU010000030.1:0-22544 GCA_964553775.1 uncultured Oscillospiraceae bacterium
TCCGCATATGAAAAACGCGGTATGCGGTATATAGAATAAGGTGAATTTGAAAAAACAGCAATCGGTGAGACTCAACTGCGAGCCTCACCGATTTTTGCGTTTTTCAGTGGAAGGGTGGCGAAAAAGTATACTTTTTCGCCATGTTTTCTTTCATCGCGAACTGTATAAATTCTACCACAAATTGATTTATTTTGCAACACTTTTTTGATAAAATTTTTAAGATTTTGGGGTGGCGAAAAAGTATACATTATTGCAACCCGGCGGGATACGGCGGACTTGCGGCGAAACGGAGCGGCGGTTCGGCGGGCAAAATATTAAAGGAAGGCGGTGAATAAGGTTTACTTTGAGACGTTTCAGGCTGAGACGCGGAAAAGACCACGCGGCGCGTCCGATGGCTGACATTCTCCTGAAATTGCGGTACCCCGCCGTAAATCATAATAGAGTTGCAAATGATATGGTACTCGCACTTATCTGAGGATAAGTACACCGCTCCGTGCCATTGATATAATAATATTTGTATGTGAATCATTTTCGAAAGGAGATTCTTTATGAGAAAACTCAAGCGTTTACTGAGTGCAGCGATGGCTCTGTGCCTTATGCTGTCTCTGATTCCGAGCGTGGCGTTGGCGGATGAGGGTACTGTTGTCGAGTATGCTGAAAATGTGACTGGAGGTAACATTTATTTCGACACTGCAACGGGAACTGTTACGGATTGCGACACCAGCGTGACTGCTGCGGATATACCGAGTACGATAAACAATGTGTCGGTGACGAGCATTGGTGGTAGTGCGTTTGCAGGCTGTGGCAGTCTGACAAGCATTACGATCCCTGATTCTGTGACGAGCATTGGTAACTATACATTTGACAGTTGTTCCAGCCTGACAAGCATCACGATTCCCAATTCTGTAACGAGCATTGGTTACGGTGCGTTTCAGTACTGTTCCAGCCTGACAAGCATTACCATACCTAATGGTGTAACAAGTATTGGCAGCGGTGCGTTTTCCGGCTGTTCCAGTCTGACAAGCATCACGATCCCCAATTCTGTAACAAGTATTGGCAGCAGTGCGTTTTCCGGCTGTTCCAGCCTGACAAGCATTACCATTTTTGATGGTGTAACAAGCATTGGTGACTATGCATTTTACAATTGTTCCAGCCTGACAAGCATCACGATCCCCAATTCTGTAACGAGCATTGGCAGCAGTGCGTTTAATCAGTGTTCCAGTCTGACAAGCGTTACTATTTTTGATGGTGTAACAAGCATTGGTGAGAAAGCGTTTTACGGCTGTACCGGTCTGACAAGCATCAAAATTTCCAATTCCGTAACGAGCATTGGCAGCGGTGCGTTTTCTAACTGTTACAGTTTGACAAGCATAACCATTCCAAGTTCTGTAGCAAGCATTGGCAGCAGTGCATTTTATAACTGCTCCAGTCTTAAAAGTATAACCGTAGACACGGCAAATTCAAATTATTGCAGTGTAGATGGTGTTCTATTTGACAAAAGCATAACAACGGTTATTTGTTACCCTCCTGCTAAAAAAACGGACACATTATATATTATTCCTGATTCTGTAATAAGCATTGCTGACTATGCGTTTTATAACTGCACCAATCTGACAAGCATAACAATTCCCGATTCTGTAACTAGTATTGGTAACAGTGCGTTTTCTGGCTGTTCCAGTCTGACAAGCATAACAATTCCCAATTCTGTAACAAGTATTGGTAGCAACGCATTTCGGGAGTGTACCAGTCTGGCAAGCATTATTCTTCCTAACGCAGTAGCGAGTATTGGTGAGAATATGTTTTTCTATTGTTCAAAACTTAAAAATATTACCATTCCTGATTCTGTTACAAGTATTGGTCGCTATGCGTTTTATTACTGCAATAGTCTGACAAGTATCAATATTCCCGATTCAGTAACAAGTATTGGTGAGAGTGCATTTTATTACTGCAATAGTCTGACAAGTATCAATATTCCCGATTCAGTGACAAGCATTGGTTATGAAGCGTTTTATTATTGCTCCTCCCTAACCGATGTCTATTACTCCGGCACTGAAAATAAATGGAACGCTATAGCAATCGCCAACAACAACGACCCTCTTACCTTAGCAACTATCCACTATAATAGCCCTGGTGATGTCAACACCATCGTACCCTGTGCTGTAACAGGGGGAAATCTTTATTTCAACCTTACAACAGGAACAATTGTGGATTGCGATGAAAGTGTAACTGAAGTTAAAATTCCGAATACAATTCTCGATGTAGATGTGACAAGTGTTGATGACGGTGTTTTTCGGAATTGTTCCAGTCTGAAAAGTATCAATATTCCTGATTTTATGACTATCATTAACGGTAATACGTTTGATAACTGTATAAGCCTGACAAATATTACCGTAGATGAAGAAAATGCAAATTACTGTAGTGTTGATGGAGTAATCTTTAACAAAGATAAATCATCAGTTATTTTGTATCCTGCCGGAAAAACTGATACGACATATACCATTCCAGATGGTGTCACTTCAATTGAAACTAAAGCGTTTTATAACTGTTCCAACCTGACAAGTGTTACGATTCCCGATTCCGTGACAAGTATTGGCGATGAAGCTTTTGGAAACTGCTCCAATCTGACAAGTGTTACGATTCCCAGTTCTGTAACAAGCATTGGCGGCGGTGTGTTTATGGACTGTACAAGTCTAACAAATATCACAATTCCAGACAACGTGACAAGCATTGGCGGCAGTGCATTTTGGAATTGTACAAGTCTGACAAGTATCACAATTCCCAACTCTGTGAAAAGCATTAGTTGGGGTATGTTTAATAACTGTACCAGCTTGACAAGCATCACTATTCCCAAATCTGTGACGGAGATCAACAGTCGAGCTTTCTATAACTGCTCCTCCCTCACCGATGTCTACTACTCCGGCACCAAGGAAGAATGGAATAACCTATGGATCAGCAGCAGCAACAACGACCCTCTCACCTCCGCAAAGATACATTACAATGACACCGTCCTGCCTCTACAAAACATCTCGTTCACATCAACAACAGTTACCAAAACCTACGGTGACGCGGCTTTCACAATCACCGCAGTGAACAGCACGACAGACGGCGGCACTATAACATATTCTTCCGATGATGAATCCGTTGCCGTTGTGGACGAGAAGACCGGCGAAGTGACCATCAAAGCCGCCGGACAAGCCACGATTACCGCGACTGCCGCAGAGGTTGAGGACAAATACGCGGCGACAAGTGCAAGCTATACTCTGACTGTTGAAAAAGCAACACCCGCCGGAACCCCGACGTATACGAAAATAACATCTTCCGGAAAGACCCTTGCTGATACCGCACTGACAGGCAGCTTTACCAATCCCAAGAGCGGAGACACTGTTGAAGGTACCCTGTCGTGGGATTTGGACGGTACGACCACTGTAGAAAAGAACACAGCCTACACTTGGACGTTCACTCCGAACGATACTGACAACTATAATTCTGTGAGCGGCAGCTTGACCCCGTGGTACGAAAGCAGCACTCCAAGTACCCCCACCACACCAAGCACCTCATCTGGCATTATCAGCGGCGGTGTATCAGGCACCACCACTTCCGACAGCTACACCGTTACCGCGCCAACCGTGACAGGCGGTTCGGTGACAGTCACACCGTCCAGCGCGTCAACCGGCGCGACTGTTACATTGACCGTAACACCGGATGATGGCTATAAGCTCTCAACAATTACAGTTACTGACGCAGACGGTAACGAGATTGAGCTTACCAAAGTGAGCGACACCGAGTACACATTTACAATGCCCTCCGGCAACGTGACGGTGACGCCCGCATTTGTCAAGAGCGATTCCGACAGTACCGATGGTTCCGGTGAGACAAGTCAATTCACCGATATATCAGAAGGTTCATACTATTACGATGCTGTGATGTGGGCTGTTGAGAAAGGCATCACCACCGGCACCAGCGACACCACGTTCAGCCCCAGTCAGAGCTGCACACGCGCTCAGATGGTGACGTTCCTGTGGAGAGCGGCGGGTTCCCCGGCTGCTACAGGCAGCAACCCGTTCACGGATGTGACATCTGACAAGTATTATTACGACGCTGTTCTGTGGGCTGTTGAGCAAGGTATCACAACCGGTACAAGCGACACGACATTCAGCCCCGACGCTAAAGTGACCCGCGCTCAGACTGTGACGTTCCTCTATCGTTACGCGGGTTCTCCGGCTGTGAGCGGTGATAATCCGTTTACGGATGTGAGCGGCAGCACATATTACACTGACGCGGTGCAGTGGGCGGTTGATAACTCTATCACCACCGGCACCAGCACCACCAGCTTCAGCCCTGAAAACGACTGCACAAGGGCGCAGATTGTTACGTTCTTGTATAGAGATTTGGGTGAATGACATTTTACAAGCGGCACCCCGCAGCGGCTTATGTCTCTGCGGGGTGTTTTCTGCTTAAACTTGCGAGAATAAGGTTCGCGGGTATGAATTTATTAACTCAAGCCTGTACGCGGTGAAGCCGTACCCTGCTTTGCGAAAAATATTCAAAACCCAAAGGATTTTCAGCCCTGAATGCAGTCTGCCGGTTCAAAAATCCCGCGTTCTCGCGTCTTGCCATAGATAATGCCCTCGACAAGCGGGGCAGACTATTTCTCCGCTGTTATCGTCATCGCCGATACCTCGTAAGCTGTCTTTTCCGTTGATACATCGCCCTCAACTTTTATGTATGCTCTGCTCTGTAGTCTCCCTGTAAGACTTAGCCGCGCTCCTGTTTCCAGACGCGCCGCCGCCCTCGCTGCCGAACCCCACGCTATACATGGCAAATAGTCCGATCTGCCGAACCGCCTGTTTACAGCCAGCATCATGTCGCATATCTCCCGACCCATCGGAGTGCGCCGCAGAACCGGATCGCGGCACAATGTTCCAGAAAGATGTACCGTATTCTCAAAATCCGCGTCCGTGAAATACATCTCCCTCGCTAGTACCGATATGACGAGCTTCGCGCCAACACCCGTGTGGTTGTTATATGAGCGAATCTCACCCGAGACGAAGAGCTTCTCCTGTTCCTCCGCTTCAAGTGCCTCAAGCTGCCTTCCGGCAGCAAGCACATTCAGTACATCCTCTGTTCCGGACAGTCTCTGTACAGACAGCGGAAATTTGTAATATTTCTCCTTCCTTGTTGTGTGTGAGTACTCCGGTTTTCCCGCAAGAGTACCGCAAAGGCGTATGATGTCATTACTTCTCTCCATACCGCGTATCTCCTCCCGTGATATTTTTGCCTTGGGTTAGAGTATATGAGTACGCCTGATGAAAAATACTATATTTATCTCAGAATCATTTGCTGCTGTGAATTTATAGTTCGCCGCTGCCTGATTTTGCGGATGCCGGAGCGTTTTATTTTATAGTATGTTTCTCCGCTTGCGTTATACAATGACTAAGCAATCGCGTAAAGTATACGATAAAGCACCGTCCACATTTTACGTTATTTTGACGTAAAACAGCCTTTACGAATTGCTATAAAACGTCAAAATATCCTATAGCGTTAAGGTTAAGGCTGTGATATACTATACAAATAGAAAATATTCGTGTGGGGTTGATGAAATACATGATGGATAAGGAGAAGCTCTCGTGTGCCGGAGGCTTAGGAACGATAATACGATCGCTTGTGTGCGGAATTGCGCTGGGAATCGGCGGCATACTGCCGGGTGTATCGGGAAGCGCGATGGCTGTGAGCTTCGGCTTGTATAAACCGATAATAGATGCCCTCATGAACATACTCAAAACGCCCAAAAGGAGTATACTATTCCTGATTCCAATAGGTATAGGTGTCGGCGTTGGATTGCTTGCGGGCGTTTTTGTGCTTGACAGTATTTTTGAGACTTATCAGGAAGAGGTAATGTACCTGTTTTTGGGTATGGTGATGGGCGGAATACCGGCTTTTATAAAAGAGGCGAACAGTGACGGTTTCAAGGCAAAGTATCTGATAGCAACCGCTATAGGGCTGCTTCTTGGTTCGCTGCTGCTCTTCTGGGAAACAGAGACTGTGGAGGGAGTTGAGAAAGCGTCTCTGACGATTGGCGAGGCAATAGCAACTGGAGCGATAATTGCGAGCGGAGTAGTGATTCCCGGTATATCTACAGCATTTATACTTCTCTATCTTGGCTGGCTCACTCCGGCAATGGCCGCGGTCACAGGTTTTGAAATAAGAACACTGTTTTTTATTGCTCTCGGCGGAGCTATATGTGTTGTGGCGACACTGAAGCTGGTGAGCTGGCTCATTTCGCGTTTTCACGGATTCGCGTACTATGGCACGTTGGGGTTTCTTCTGGTTTCGTGTGTTTTGGTTTTCCCCGGAGTACCCGAGGGCATAAAGCTTCCTCTATGTATAGTTTTGACCGCGGCGGGATTCGCTGTATCGTTTTTTCTCGGTAAGCTCGGAAACAAAAAGTAAATCTATATTTTACAAACAGAAAACTGTTTTTTTACACAAAACAAACAAATATGGATAATTTTTGATTTATAATACTATAAACTGTATAAGGAGGAATGTATTATGTCAAATTTTTTCAGTAAACTCGGCCGCAATGAAACATTATCAGCAATAGTATTCACAATATTGGGTATTGTACTTATTTTCTATCCGGGCATGGCACTAAAGTTGATGTGTCAATTTATCGGTATTGTCCTTGTGATCTACGGAATCGATCAGGCGGTGACATTTTTCAGAACCTCGGACAGATCGTTCTTTTCCACATTCACATTTGTAATAGGGGTCGCGGCTTTAATCTTCGGCGTGTACATTGTAGTAAATCCTGATTTCATTGTGTCTGTATTAAATTTTGTAATCGCCGGCATTCTATTTTGGCACGGAGCGGTTGACATAGCCGGAGGAATGACGCTGCACAATCAAGAGTATGACTCATGGTGGGTCGCGCTTATAATAGGTATTGTGACAGTTTTACTTGGAATGATTGTGGTGTTTAACCCGATCGTAGCTGCGGGTACAATCGTTCGGGTTGTCGGAATCTTCTTCGTATGCGATGGAATTTCCGACATCTGGGTGCAAATGCACATAGAGTAAAACAAGAACCGGAGCTTTTTACTTGCTCCGGTTTTTATATTTCAGTTTATAATAAATGGCAATACTGATTACTATAAACCCTTAAATCGCTGTTTTAATTACGTCAAACGGCGTTTCGATAATTATGGGATAAGTTTTAAGTGCCGCGATATACATTTTACAAACCGTCAACAAATAATTTGATGAATTGATATATAATAATCATTAAAATAATTTGCCGTTTATTACACTATTGAAGAGTGTAAAAGCGGAAAGGGTGGAATGTTATTGTGTCGAAGTTTACAGAAAAAATCAAGCGCGAAGAAACGATTTCATCGTTAGTGTTTATAATACTCGGCATTATGCTTTTTCTATATCCGGGAATTTCAGTTGTGGATATGGCAGTAAGAACGATGTGCCGTATTATCGCCGTTGGATTGGCAGTTTACGGTATCGTCCTTATCGTGTCGTTTCTGCGGGATATGAGCAGCAAGGTATATACGGTTGTATCGTTTATCGTGGGAGTTGTCGCTTTTGTTTTCGGCTTGTGGTCGGTGTTTACTCCCAATACCATACTGTCAATGGTGAATTTTGTAATAGCGGCAATTCTCTTCATACATGGCGTAATGAGTGTGTATAATGCTGTGACGCTTCACAAGCAGATGTACTTTTTTTGGTGGCTCGCGCTGATTTTAGGAGCCGCTAAGCTCGTGTTCGGCATATTGACATTTCTGAAACCTTTCGCGGCAACAGCGGCAGTTGCAAGGTTGACCGGCATTTTTCTTGTTTACGATGGTGTAACAGATATTTGGATACGGGCACATATAGCTTGAATTTACTCAAGGTCGAAAAGATTTTCAGCCTTGAAGTATCAGAACCTGTCTTCACAAGCACTCAACGCCGCTTGGGCGGGTCTTTTTTGCCGTACTTTGTCAATTATCTTTGACGTACATCCAGTACATCGGTGCTGAATTTCCTTTGTTTGGCAAAGCTCTCGCTCATCCGGCATTTCCGTTTGTGAATACAGGTTCTAAATCAGCCCGCTTTATTCATTCCAGGCGGGATTACTTATCATGTTTACCCTTGACCGCTTTCATTCTCAGCGCGTGGTCAAGTATGCTCTTGCGTATTCTAAGATTCTTTGGCGTGACTTCAAGAAGCTCATCATCCGCCAAAAACTCAAGACATTGCTCAAGCGACATAACTCTCGGCGGCACAAGTCTCAGTGCCTCATCGGAACCGGCAGCTCTCATATTCGTAAGCTGTTTTTTGCGGCATACATTAACTGTAATATCCTCCGGCTTCGGCGTTTCACCGACTACCATGCCGCTGTAGACCGCGTAACCCGGAGAGACGAACAGTGTACCTCGGTCCTGCGCGCTGAATAGTCCGTATGCCACCGTCTCACCGCTCTCTGACGCGACAAGCGAACCGCTGCTTCTGCGTGTAAGCTCACCCTTGAACTTCTCATATCGTTCAAATACTGAACTCATAATTCCCTCGCCTCTCGTATCCGTCAGAAATTCGCTGCGGTATCCGAAAAGTCCCCGTGATGGCACAAAAAACGTCAGCTTCGTGCGGTTTCCCGATGGTGATGGGTTCATTTCGCTAAACTCGCCTTTACGTTGTGAGAGCTTCTCAATAACGGAACCGACCGCGTCGTTTGGAACATCGAGAACAACGCGCTCTACCGGCTCACAAATTACGCCATCGATATTTCTCATAAGCGCCCTTGGGGGTGATACGGCAAACTCATATCCCTCACGGCGCATTGTTTCTATGAGTATTGAAAGGTGCATTTCACCGCGCCCCGCCACGTTGAAGCTGTGGTCGGAATCCTCAATTTCGGACACTTTAAGCGACACATCCTTCAATGTTTCACGTTTCAGTCTGTCACGAAGCTGTCTTGATGTGACAAATTTACCCTCGCGTCCCGCAAATGGCGAGTCATTTACAGAGAATGTCATCTCCATTGTCGGCGCGGAGATTTTCACGAACGGCAGCGGCTCCGGCGTGTCGAGCGCGCAAATCGTATCTCCTATAGTGATATCCGGTATGCCGGAAAGCGCGATTATATCTCCGGACGCGGCTGTGTCAACCGGAACGCGGTTCAGCCCATCGAAAAGATACAGGCTAACCGCTTTCGCTTTGCGGGAACCCTGTTCATCGTGGTAATTCGTCACAGCAAGCTCCTGATTCTTTGTTATTACGCCGCGTTCGATTCTGCCGATTGCTATGCGACCAACGTAATCGTTGTAGTCAAGCGAAGACACGAGCATCTGAAGCGGCTCGGAATCCCTGTTTTCGGGCGGCAGGATATAGTTAATAATCGTATCAAAGAGCGGCTTGAGGTCGGTACCCTCGACATCCGGTGAAAAGCTCGCGGTGCCGTTTCTGCCGGAGCAGAAAAGCATTGGGGAGTCGATCTGTTCATCGGTGCAGCCAAGTTCCATAAGGAGTTCCAATACCTCATCGATAACCTCAAGTACACGTTGGTCAGGACGGTCGATTTTGTTGAGTACCACGATAATGCGGTGTCCAAGCTCCAGAGCCTTCGATAGAACAAAGCGCGTCTGCGGCATGGGTCCCTCTGCGGCGTCAACTAAAAGAATAACACCGTTTACCATTTTCAGTACACGTTCCACCTCGCCGCCGAAATCGGCGTGACCGGGTGTATCCACAATGTTGATTTTGATATCGCCATACCACACGGCTGTGTTTTTAGCGAGGATCGTTATTCCACGCTCACGCTCAAGGTCATTAGAGTCCATCACACGTTCCTGAACGGACTGATTCTGCCTGAACACACCGGACTGTTTGAGCATCTCATCAACGAGAGTTGTCTTCCCGTGGTCAACATGAGCGATTATGGCGACGTTTCTTATCTTTTTATCCAAGTGCAACACTCCAATTTTCTGTTTTCATAGAGCATTATAGTACAGTATCAGGAAAAATGCAAGATTAAATTTGAATTTATTGATTTCTTTGAACCACGGAGGAGAGAAGCTATGCAGTATACCTTTTTTGCGCTCATATCGCGGCTTAAATATATTGACCGATGGGCGCTTATGAGAAATTCCGACAGGGAAAATGTACAGGAGCACTCGCTGATGGTGGCTGTTCTTGCACATGGACTCGCGGTAATACGCCGTGACGTATTCGGCAACCCCGCGAATCCTGACAGATGCGCCGCAGCGGCAATTCTGCATGACGCCCCCGAAATTTTTACCGGCGATTTGCCGACACCCGTGAAGTACCACGATGACAGTATGACATCGGCTTACGCTAAAATCGAGAAGCTGGCGATTGATAAGCTCGCCTCATCGCTGCCTGAAGAGCTTCAGCCGGAGTACCTCGCTCTTCTATCCGAGGACGGCGAAACACGAGATCTTGTTAAGGCGGCAGACAAGTTAGCCGCTTACATAAAGTGTCTTGAGGAATTGAAAACCGGCAACGAGGAATTTAGAAACGCCGCCGAGAGTACAATGAAAAAACTGCGCGGTCTAAATATGCCGGAGATAGATTACTTTATCGAGAATTTTTTACCGCCGTTTGGCATGACAATAGATGAGCTGAGCCTGTGATATATACTCAAAGCTGAAAGGATTTTTTGGCTTTGAGTATAGTTTTAAATGCGGATTGCACATCATGCACGGCACCCCCCTTTTGGCATGACTACACACCATAGCTTGTACAGTTTACACTTTCTTAATATTATTCCTCTTGACAAGCGCATTATACGAATGTATAATACTCTATATTACACAACTGTATAACAACATGAAGCTGAGGAGGGAGAAGATTGAAAAAGCTTGGTGATGCCGAGTTAGAGATTATGCTGATTATATGGGCTGCCGGTAAGCCGGTGAAATCGACATATATTCAGGAAAATCTTCGCGGGAGACTCAACTGGGGGCTGTCGTCAATAATGACAAGTCTGAGCCGTCTTGTCGAAAAAGGGTTCCTTATTTGTGAAAAGCGGGAAGGATACAACTACTATTCGGCTATTGTAACGGAGGACGAGTACAAGGCTTTTGAAGGGAAGAGCCTTCTCGGAAAACTTTACGGCAACAGTTTGAGAAATCTCACTGCCGCTCTTGTTAGCGGGGGAACCGTCAGCCGCGAGGATCTGCGTGAGCTGCGGACATATCTTGATGAATTGGAGGGCAAATAATGGACTGTTTGCTGAGTACACTCAAATGGAGTGCCGTCATTGCTGCCGCAGTTCTTTTGGTGACAGCTCTTACGCCGGTTCTCAGCCGCCGCTACCGAGCGAAATGGAGGTACTGGCTGTGGCTTGTGTTCTCTGTTATATTATTGCTTGCACCAATTCAGTGGGATTCACTTTTGCCGACTGTTGTGCAGCCAGCAGTGGTGGTGGAAATTCCGAGAATGGAATCCATACCGGACTCCGATAATCTTACAATGCCGCAATCGACCGCGCCTGATGTGACGAACGAGACAGGATCCGCACTCCCGACTACAGTTACTGCAACAGATTCAAAGCACTCAATCGACCCGTGGACAATAGCCGTCACCGTTTGGCTTGCGGGTATTGGCGTTTTCGTTCTGCGTATTCTCATAGGCAGTATGGCATTTGCACGGCAAGTAAGAAGATGGCGTACAGAACCGAATGAAAGGGTACTCACGATTTACAAAGCGTGTTCGGGCAATCTCCGGCACGTTCCGCAGCTTTGGATATGTGCCGCTGTCGATACACCAATGGTGACGGGGCTTTTTTCTCCCAGACTATTACTGCCGAGAGAGAACTATACGGACAAGGAGCTTGGGTTCATTTTCCGTCATGAGCTGACACACTTCAAACGTCATGATTTGCAGTATAAACTTGTGCTGCTTTTGGCGAACGCGATTCACTGGTTCAATCCCGCGGTATATATCATGCTGCGGAGTGCCGAACGTGATTTGGAGCTTACCTGTGACGATACAGTGTGTGCGGGTGAAGACCGAGAGATGAGACGCGCCTACAGTGAGACGCTTTTGGCAAATTTGAGCCAACGCGGTATTCCCGCGCTTTCAACACATTTTTATGGAGGAGTTAAAACGATGAAAGAGAGATTACACAATATTCTGTCAACAAGACGCAGAAATTGGGGCGTATCAGCTTTGGTGCTTGTCCTTGTCAGCGTGATTGCCCTTGGTACAACATTCGCGCTCACCTCATGCGGCACCGATACAGTCTCGGAACCGGACTCGCCCTCTTCAAGTGCGGAGGTTCCTGACTCAGAAGATCCCGATGGAGGATCCGAGTCAGACACAAATTATGAATCAGACACTGCGGATTCCGAGATTGTTGTTCCAGACACAGCGATTCCGGATACAACAACGCCAGTCACCACAACACCTTCATCCTCCGGAACCGCAACGGGACAATCGCACCATGACAATGATTCACACCACGACGACAACCACCACAGCGGAACGGCAGACACCGGAACATACACGGTGCCGCAGACATCTGACGATGGTGAGGAGCCGTCCGTTTCCGGCGGCGATTCCGGTGAAGCAGAGACTTCTTCTCTTCAGGAATCCAACGCGAGAGAAGCATATTATAGGATTCTTAACAGTCTATATTGTGACCACGCTTTGCCGGACGGACACATTTGTGACGATGTTATGGGCAATATATCTGACAATACATTCTTCATTGGCGATGTTGACTGCGATGGGAAAGAGGAGCTTATTCTAAACTTTACCACTACCATTACTGCTGGCAACTTGGGATATATAATAGATTATAATGAAGCAAGCGGCACTACATATTATGAGCTTTGTGACTTTCCTTACTTTACTTTCTATTCAAACGGTGCCTGCGCTGTCGGAGCATCGCATAACCAGGGCTATGGATCGATGTGGCCGTACACTCTGTATGTTTATGACAGTTCATCCGACTGCTATACGGAAGTCGGAATGGTTGATTCGTGGGACAGGTCGATAATAGAAGGAAATGGTATTCCGGTTGAGTACCCCGAAGACGCTGACACGTCCGGCTCCGGAGTTGTGTATTTTATAAGCGAGAGCGGATGGCCTGCAGCGGATAATCCTCTTGACGTGACTGAGTACGAAGCGTGGCTTTCACGTTATGTCGGTGATTCCGGCACGGTAGCGTTCACGGCTCTGTCACTCACCGAGGACAATATAAACGCGGTGAAGTGAATATAAATTATAGGAGCATTGGCAAGCATTGACAATGCTCCTTGATTTTTTGAAAACTGTTAAGCTTACAGGCAAAAAGAATTTCGGTATTATAGTTTCAGCAAATTTTGCAAACATTTTTGACGGATGTCGGGATTATTAAGGGTACTCAGGGTTGGCAAAGACTTTGAATAAAGGTTATCTGTTTCTGTGCTGCTTTTATATACAGCGGCTGGCTTTCCGGAAGCACGATACCTTGCACAATAACCTGAAGTCACAAGCCGATTCCCCAAATACCCACCCGTGCGTGAGCAAAACGGTAATTACTGCCGTTACTTACTAAAAACAAGCAACAAATCACAGTGATGAGTGAAGCCGCGTTTCTGTTAATGCGGTTCAGCTTGAAACCGCAGAACCTGCTATCGCGGGTATAAAAGAGCTGAGTTGACTTTATCATATTTTGCTTTTACCGTGCAGAAGTTTTCGGTATGAGCCTTTTATATTTTCCGCCGACACAAACGAGTTTTCGGAAATAATAAGGTGGTCATAAAGTATTACTCCAATAGCATCGAGTACTTTCCTTGCGTCTGTTGTAAATATTAAGTCGGATTCGGAGGGTCCGGGATTACCGGATGGGTGATTATGTACAAAAACGACTCCTTTTGCTTCGCACCGCGAAACTATAAGTATCAGTTTACGCATATCACAGTTTGCTGATGATACATTGCCAACAGAGAGAATACTGCTTTCTATAATATGGAAGTTATCGTTAAGACATATTACATAAAGTGTTTCGCTGACAATACATGAGTAGAGCTGCTTCGCATAATTGAAAATCGCTTCAGCGTTATCATATATAGAATTGTCGAGGCTCTTTTTCTTGTTATAGTAATTACAAAATAGTGTAATACGCGAGATGAAGCTAAGAACATTCTCGTCAATCCACTCAACATCTCTTCTGTTTAAGGCAACAGCGTTAAAAAAATTTTCGATCGATTTGAATCTGGCAATAACCTCCTGTGCCAATTCGTTTGGAGAGCGTACACCTCTCGCATAAGAAAAAAGCTGGCTTAGAAGATCAATGTCATCGGGTAAAGATTCTTTAGAAATATCGTTTGTTTCATTTTCGTTCATTGTGCATTCCTCATTATACTCAAAGTCAAAAAGCCTTTTGACCTTAATGCTGTTCGCGGAAATTTTCACGCACGGAGAACCTCACGCTAAAATTTATGACCTGTTTTTTCCCAACGGCGGGATTGCCCAAAAATCACCCTGGTTCCTTATTCTCAGAGCCGAATGCGTTATCTGGTTCTGAATATCCTGCCGTTATGGGATTTCCGCGAAGCCGTAAAGCGGGAATTTAATTCGGTTTTACGGTATAGTCATTCCTCCTCTGAGTCATCTTCCTGATTTCCCCCTTTCTTCAAAGCCCCGGCAATCAGCGCAGCTATATCAATCACACCCACCACTATAAACGCTGTCTTTACGAACATCCAAAGCATATCGCGTTTGTCAAAAGGGTTGTACATTATAACAACAGCACATACTGAGGTAACAAGACCTCCTATAAGCCTCCAGTACCAGTGTCTCGCATGAAGCCGTACCAGATCTATCGAAACCGCGATCTTGCGTATTCCCAGAAGCATCAGCGCGGCTCCATATAAAACCGTTATGAGCGGGAATGTATCGAGAAACCATTGCGCCTGAAATACACAAAAAAATCCTACGATTATGTATAATAACCCAAGCGTCATTGCCATGCTTTCCGCGCCGTCTTCAGGACTTTTACGGAAATAGTTTATCATGTTTATGATTCCGGCGGAAACCAGAAGAACGCCTGCTGTCATTATTATTCCCATCGAGAACTTCTCATGATCCCAGAACAGCACCGCGCCAACCAGTATTTCGCATACCGCCATTATAAGTCCGCCAAACCTGTCAATAATTCTTTTCATGTTTCTCCCCTCCTGCAATTATACTCAGAGTCGAAAAATACCTGGTTTTGAAGTCCGCTCCTAATCTTTTACTTGGCAACCCGCGCCGCTATCGGGAGATTTCGATGCCGCCCTTTCCAAAACGGTTTACATAAATTGATTACATTTTTATTCTGCATGAAAGTTTTCAACAATATCAACTGAGTTTTCCACAGGTAGTCAGCGAATAAAATGAGAAAATTTTAGCTTTTTCAACGAGCGGTTAAATTCCCGCTCGAACCAACGGTGGAAAAATCAAATATTATGAGTTTACATAACTCAACATTTTGAAATTTTGCATTCCGGAAAAATTGCATCAATATCCATAGTCGCGTAAGCGTTCATATCGTATCCCGCTGTAAATCCCGCGAGGTACTCATAATACGCCTGAGAACCTATCATAGCGCCGTTGTCACCGCAGAGCTTCAGCGGCGGCACATAAAGACGTTTTCCGGCTCGTTTAACGGCGGTTTCAAAATCATCGCGCAGCCGCTTGTTAGCAGCCACGCCTCCGGCTACGACAATCGTATCGTGACGCAATGCTTCAGCAGCGGCAATCGTTCTCGGCACAAGCGTCTCACTGACAGTGCGCTGAAACGATGCCGCAAGTCCCGCTCTGTCAATTTCCTCCCCGCGCTGCTCGGAATTGTGTACTATATTGACAACAGCGGTTTTAAGCCCTGAGAACGACATATCGTATGGGTTGTCGTGTATCTTTGCAAGAGGAAGCCTGTATCTTGTGTCATCGCCGCCTTCCGCGAGCTTCTGCAGAGGAAGTCCTCCAGGGTACGGCAGTCCCAGAACTCTCGCGGTTTTATCGAAGCACTCACCCGCCGCGTCATCCCGTGTTGAACCGATAATGCTCATATCGGTGTACCCGCGTACCTCTATAATCGCCGTGTTCCCGCCTGATACGGCGAGACATATAAACGGCGGCTCCAGTTCGGGAAACGCTATATAGTTTGCCGCGACGTGTCCGCGAACATGGTGTACAGGTATGAGCGGAACACCGAGAGCCATTGCCGCGCCTTTCGCGAAGTTTACTCCAACTAACAGCGCACCAATAAGTCCCGGCGCACATGTCACCGCCACAGCGTCAATTCCGCTCCGGTCAACACCCGATTTTTTCAAAGCCTCGTCAACGAGACGCGAAATCACTGTAATATGGCTGCGCGAGGCAATTTCCGGCACAACACCGCCGTATATCGCGTGCATATCTATCTGCGAAAACACCTCGTTTGACAGAACCTCGCGACCGTCTCTCACAACAGCTGCCGCCGTCTCATCACATGAGGATTCTATGGCTAAAATATTCAAGTTACCACCTCTTTATATGTAGATTCAAAGCCGAAAAGATTTTCAGCTTTGAATAAAATCGGTTCCCGCACTTATCTCAGCTGCCTGCGGCGTGACAGATTCAGCGGTCCGTCCTGCATTTCGCCTATATTCTCAAGCTGCTTGCCAATGCCGTAAGCGACACACATCTCCGCGTCATCGGCTATGCGCGTTTTTATGCTTGTGCTGCTCTCGATCAGTCTGTCAAAGCCCCATACAAGAGAACCTCCGCCTGTTACTACAATGCCGTTTTCCGAAATGTCCGCGACAAGTTCCGGCGGCGTATTCTCAAGAACCTGATGTATCGTCTCAAGAATCTGCTCCGACACCTCATCGAACGCCTCAATCATCTCCGGTGTACTTATAGTTGCCATACGCGGCAGACCGGTCATGAGGCAGCGTCCTTTAATTTCAACCTGCATCTCATCGGGTTTCGGGAAAACGCATCCGATACTCTTTTTAAGCTCCTCAGCCGTTGTCTTTCCGACGAGAAGGTTGTGCTTCTTCCTTATATATTTAATAATAGCTTCATCAAAAGCGTCTCCGGCTGATTTTATCGACTCCGAACGCACAACTCCGGAGAGCGATATGACCGCGACATCCGTAGTTCCCGCTCCCACATCAACGACCATGTTGCCCTCTGGCTTTGATATGTCAAGTCCCGCTCCGATAGCCGCCGCCACAGGAGATTCCATCAGGAATACCTTTCGCGCTCCGGCTCTTATGCAGGCATCAATAACGGCGCGTTCCTCAACCTCGGTTATACCGGAAGGTACGGAAATAATAACCCGCGGTTTCATGAGACTGAACGAGACAACCTTGCGTAAAAGCTCACGGATCATGCGCTCAGTCATGTCAAAGTCAGATATAACGCCGCCGGAGAGCGGGTGTATAGCAACGATGTTACCTGGCGTTCGCCCCAGCATACGCTGTGCCGCCATTCCAACTTTAAGCAGACGACCGGTATTTTTGTCCATAGCGACGACTGATGGTTCGCGTGTGACGATACCCTTGCTTCGAGTTGAGACAACGACAGTGGCGGTACCGAGGTCTATACCAATATCCCTTCCAAATATCATGGGATCACTCCTTGTTTTTGCTTGTAATTGACATGAATTTCCGCTTTGAAGCTCATGCGGAAATTCCACGCGTTCTTTTGCTGTGCTGAGATTAGTGAGGTCTTTCCGATGAAAGCCTCAGAAATGGGTTCTTTACTGTGACATTTTCAAAATATACATCAGCTGCTGAAAATTCCTACAGGTATTCATTTATGGCGGCACTCAAAAGACATGAAAATTCTGTTTCTGAATAGGCTCTGTAAATGTGCCGCGGTCTGAAGGCTTCGTAACTGTTTGTTTGCGAGTATATATTTTGCGCTCAGTACAACAGTAATTATAGACAGCTATATTATTTTTTACACATCACAGTTTACAGAAAAACACAGGTTTTCTTCCACAGATTCACCTATGTCCTATGTAAAAACCTTGTGAGTGTCTCCTCAAGCTGGTCAAAATCTATCGGCTTCGCTATGTGTCCGTTCATCCCCGCTTGTAACGATGCCTCTACATCCTCAGTGAATGCGTTCGCCGTCATAGCTACTATCGGTATCGTCTTTGCGTCCGGTCTTGGAAGAGCGCGTATTGCTCTTGCCGCCTCATGGCCGTTCATGACCGGCATTTGAATATCCATGAAGATTAAATCGTAATATCCTTGTCCGTGACTTGAGAATTTATCTACGGCTTCACGTCCGTCCTCTGCCGTCTCAACAGTAATTCCAGTCATGCCGAATATCTCTACCGCTATCTCAGTATTCAGCTCGTTATCCTCCACAAGCAGTATGCGGAACCCCTCAAACTGTTTGGGATTGGACGCTATACCAGGTACCACTGCCGAGACGCTTGCGGATCTGTCCTGCTTCAGCCCTTCCAGCATTGCCACAAGACGCGATTTGAATATCGGACGTATCACATAGCTGTCAGCTCCAGCTGAACGTGCCTCTAACTCTATTTCGTTCCAGTCATACGCCGATACAACGAGATATGGAGGTTTACCTTGTATGCTCCCGCGAACACGCTTTATAAGCTCCGCACCGCCGTAATCCCAGCCAATTATCGCCGCGAAGCAGTCACCGGCTCTCAGTGCCGTTATAAGTTCATCCTCCGTCTTAGCCACTGCTGTTTCAATCTCTAACTCCGCCAAAAGTGCTTTCAGGTTGTCCAATACGCTCATGTCTCCGTATATCACAACCTTCATACCGCGAAATTCATCGTGTTCCTGTACATCAACATCCTGAAGACGCAGATGGATTGTTACCGTGAATTTGGAACCCTTCCCAAGCTCGCTGTCTACCGTGATGTTGCCGTTCATCATATGTATAAGATTGTTGGTTATTGCCATACCAAGACCAGTACCCTGTATCTTGTTGACCCGCGTGTCCTCCGCTCTTGAAAACGGCTCAAATATGCGCTCCATAAATTCCTTTGTCATACCGATACCGGTATCCTTGAACGTGAACTCAAAAATACCGAATTTCGGCTGACGGCACGGCTTCTCTGTGATGATAAGCTCTATTTTACCGCCTTCGGGAGTATATTTGACAGCGTTGCTCATGAGATTCACAAACGACTGCTGAAGTCTCAGACTGTCTCCGTACACCTTCTCGTGCTGAAGATTAACAAGAGTTATGTTGAAGATCTGTTTCTTCGCCGCTATCTGCTGTTTCATCATCAGAGAGAGACTGCTTATAATCTCCGCAAGGTCGAGCGGTTCCTCGCTCAAATCCATCTTCCCTGATTCAATTTTACTCATGTCAAGTATCTCGTTTACAAGGCTCAGAAGGTGCCGCGAGGATATATCTATCTTATTAAGGCAGTCAAGTACACGCTCCTTGTTATCAATCCGCGCTGTCGCGATAGCGGTCATACCTATTATCGCGTTCATCGGCGTTCTTATATCATGGCTCATACGCGACAGAAACTCGCTCTTGGCTTTGTTTGCCTGCTCCGCCATATTGTAAGCGTCTTTGAGTGCCATACGGGATTGCAGTTCTGAACGGCGATAATCAGATATATCCTTCCATATTACGAACGCCATGATATGCCCTGTCAGTATATTCTCCGCAAGAACGATGAATATTTCAGTGAACTCCGCCGCCCCGCTTCCCTCCGGCGGGGTTTGTTTCACCTCAAAGTCGATTATTCTCTCGTTTCGCATGAAGGCGTCCCTTAAATTCGCAAGTGTGAACACATTATCGCCGATCTCTTTCGAGAACTGCGGATTAAAGTTCTTTTTCCATCCGAGGCAGAACTGTTCAAATGCCACGGGCGGCGTTACGCCGGCGGCATACAGTATTTTTTCGCCGTCTATACTCAGATTCTCCGGCTTTATAATACCGTCCGCGCTCACATCGAATGAAAACGAGAAGTAGCTGTCCGCTAAAAGCGCGAAACGGTACTGCCGTTCGGCTATCAGCTCTGACGTGAGATCGGCATTTATTTTGAGAATGCTTTCAAGTTCAGCATCGATTTGCGCCTGCTCATCGTCTGTTGTGCGGACGTACCACATTACGCGGGCATTCTCCGGAGCGTAATCGGGAAACGGCACCACCTCGGAACGCACCCAGCAAGTCTCACCCTCAACATTTCTCTTATACGCAAATTCCACAAGCGGCAGACCCTTGTCAAATATGTTGTGCAGATGTGTCGGTGAGAGTATTGTCATAAAGTCGTCCCGATATTCCGGAAGCACATTTTTCTCCGTGATAACCTTCAGAGCCTCATCGTATGGCATTGTTGTATTTGCCTTTATAGGCTCGCTCGGCAGCGCGTGTACAGTAGTAAGGCTGTTAGCTGTGAGATCTACAAACGATACTCTGACATAGTTGCCGCGAATAAGCGAAAACGCGAGATCATTGAGATCTGTCTCCTTTGTTCTGGTTGTTATATCAACTATAGTTATCATAACAACGCTTGGGTAGCCATCGGGCGTTGATTCAACGAGATTAACAAACACTCTGAAGGATGAGGGAATCCCGTTGCTGTCACGCCGAAAGTCCTCGTGAAATGATGGATTTTCCTGTGAGATATGTGTCAATATATACTCGCTGCTGAGATGGTAAAAAATATTGCTCTGAAATTCCGGCGCGACGAATTTATCTATAGTCTGAGCGAGAGCCGCTGAACACGAATCCGGCAAATTGGAGTTGTCAATGGGCAGCATATTTTTTATGACAGTGTAGCTGTCATCCCATAGAGATACGAGATACATACCATCGCAGATGTCAATAACAGACGAGAACACCGCGTCGCTGTGTGACACCCGTGTATCGGCGGTAACAGCTCCTGAGAATATAGCAAGTCCCACGGCTTTTGCAAGCATAAGCATCGCGTTATGGCAGCTGTCTGTTACGTCTCTTCCGCCGTGATTGAACCTCACTGAGCAGCGAACAAAGCCAAACGAAACGCAGTCGAAACGCAGATACATGGAATCCTCAACAAGTCTGTTCACCGGCACATCGGCAAGAGACAGAAGCTGACCTGTTTCATCATACTCAGGTGCTTTTGAAATGCAGCGCGACACGCGGAACCTGTGAGCTTCTCCGCTCGGCTTTAGTATGCTTATTGAGTCAAGCTCCAGAGTGTCCAGAGCGTCTTTCAGCAGTGCGTCAAGTTCACCGCAGATGTCATCAGGCACTGTTACGAGCTTCTTTGCAAAATTCTCTATATTGAAAACAAGACTCTCGATATTCATATATACCCCACCATCCGGATTACTCTTTATTACGGCACAAGCGGTACTTATGTTCAACGTCAGTCTCTTTTGCCGTTCATACCGGCAAACGCAGCGGTTTGCCGGTATATGATTTGCATAGTCTGAAACCGCACCGAGTTTACTGAGATAAAATCCCCATACTACGATTCAAAGCCGAAAAGATTTTCGGCTTTGAGTATGATCTGGTTTACATCTCGGACGTACCGGCTTAAATATTGCTGTATACTCGCGGGCGGTACAGATTATTTATTCAGGGCTTCATTAACCGCGACAGCAACGGACACTGTTGCTCCGACCATCGGGTTGTTGCCCATTCCGAGAAATCCCATCATTTCAACGTGTGCCGGAACCGAGGACGAACCCGCAAACTGAGCGTCACTGTGCATACGTCCCATAGTATCAGTCATGCCGTAGGACGCGGGACCCGCTGCCATATTGTCCGGATGCAGTGTACGGCCTGTGCCGCCGCCGGACGCGACCGAGAAATATTTCTTGCCCTGCTCGATACATTCCTTTTTGTATGTACCCGCTACAGGATGCTGGAATCTTGTCGGGTTCGTGGAATTGCCTGTAATTGAGACATCTACGCCCTCTTTGTGCATGATAGCAACGCCTTCTCTTACATCGTCCGCGCCGTAGCAGCGAACCTGAGCGCGCTCACCCTTCGAGTAAGCTATCTCACGGACAATGTTGAGTGCGCCCGTGTAGTAGTCAAACTGCGTCTGCACATATGTGAAGCCGTTGATACGGGAAATTATCTGCGCCGCGTCCTTGCCAAGACCGTTCAGAATAACGCGGAGCGGTGTTGTTCTTGCTTTGTTGGCATTTTTCGCTATACCGATGGCTCCCTCTGCCGCCGCGAATGACTCATGACCTGCAAGAAACGCGAAGCATTTCGTCTCATCTCTTAAAAGCATTGCGCCCAGATTGCCGTGTCCAAGACCGACCTTGCGGTCATCCGCAACGGAACCGGGGATACAGAACGACTGAAGTCCCTCGCCGATCGCTTCAGCGGCTTCAGCGGCGGTCTTCACTCCCTTTTTGACAGCAATCGCCGCACCGACGTTGTACGCCCAGCCAGCGTTTTCAAAGGCTATCGGCTGTACGCTCTTCACAATGCTGTACGGATCCACTCCTATGCCGTCACAAATTGCCTTGACTTCATCGAGATCCTTAATACCGTATTTTTCAAGGACAGTGTTTATCTGATTGATTCTCCTGTCGTAGCTTTCAAAAAGTGCCATTATTCTGTCC
>CAZKLU010000031.1:0-22163 GCA_964553775.1 uncultured Oscillospiraceae bacterium
ACAATCACACCGGAAGTCACATTTGACGATGTAAAGCAAGGCTCGTGGTACTATGACGCGGTAATATGGGCTTTAGGTAATGGCTACACGAACGGTGTTGGCAACAACAGGTATTCGCCGAACGATGTATGTACGAGGGCGCAAGTACTTACTATGCTCTGGAGAGCGGCAGGAAGTCCTGAAGCCGCCGGAGCAAACCCGTTCAGCGATGTTACAGAAAGTAACTGGTACTATGCGGCGGCTCTCTGGGCATACGAGAAGGGTTTTGTGAGCGGGAGCGTATTCTCAGCAAATACACCATGTGACAGAGCATCAGTGGTTATGTATCTATGGATAAACGCGGGAAAACCATTGAGCGAGGGAATGAGCTTCAATGATGTAAACAGCGATGAGGATTATGCCACAGCTGTATCGTGGGCAGTACAAAACGGAGTAACGAAAGGCACATCTGATACAAGCTTTTCGCCTGACATGACGTGTACAAGGGCGCAACTTGCGACATTCCTTTATAGAGCGTTCGCGGGTAAATGATAAAAGCAAGCACTAACGCGGGGAAACAGAAAAGTCTCCCCGCTTGCGCTATTCCTGACACAATTATCAAAACAGATTTTATTAAAAAATTTCTTGACAAAATTACGAAAATCCTGTATAATATCACCTGTCCGCTGTAAAGCGGAGTGCCTTGTAAAATGGCACATAATTTCCTTGCTTTCGGGATAACGAAAGCCAATAGTCCAAAAGGAGGTGCAATAAATGGCAAAACAATCAGAGAAGTACGAGCTTTTGTACATCATCGACCCTGATAAGAGTGAGGAGGAAACTGCCGCTATCGTTGAGAGATTCCAGAACCTTATCGAGGAAAACGGCACCATCGCCGAAACCGACCAGTGGGGCAAAAGAAAACTCGCCTATCTCATCAACGACAAGTCTGAAGGCTACTACGTCCTTGTCCGCTTCACATCAGATCCACAGTTCCCTGCGGAACTTGACCGTGTACTGCGTATAACAGAAGGCGTAATGCGTTCGCTTATTACGGTTTCCGAGGAGTAAACTTATGTTAAACCACATCATTATTATGGGTCGTCTTACCCGCGACCCCGAAATCAGACGCACTCCAAGCGATATTCCGGTCGCAAGATTTACGTTGGCAGTTGACAGAGATTTTCAGTCAAAAGAAACCAACGAGCGTCAAACCGATTTCATTGATGTTACCGCGTGGCGAAGCACGGCAGACTTTGTATCAAAGTATTTCTCGAAAGGACGTATGGCGGTTGTCTCCGGCAGACTTCAGATAGACAACTGGACAGATAGGGATGGCGTGAAACGCAGATCCGCTGTTGTTGTAGCTGATAATGTTTATTTTGGCGACAGCAAGAGAGATTCACAGTCCGGCAGTTCTTATGGCAGCAGCGGCGGAGGTCGTCAGGATTACGGCTACAGCGCGCCGTCACAGGACTACAGTCAGTCTTCGCAGTCTTCCGGTTATCAAAGTTCCCCGAGCTACCAGAGTTATGGCAGTCCTCAGCAGTCCGGTTACAATAGTCACGGTTACAATCAGCAGAAACAGCAGCCGCAGGAGTCTCAGGAGTCCGATTACCAGTCTCACGGGTTCAACACAAACTCCGATTTTGCGGAGCTTTCGGACAACGACGGTGACCTTCCGTTCTGAAAAAGCAGTCGGCTTCTCATATAACGAATAATCACAGGATTGGGACTGACGTGGCGAAATTGAATGTATACCAAAAACCGACAAGCTTCCGGTTGCGATACTGTATTTGAAAACGAAAAAAATATATTTGGTTTTGATTGCTATATTTGACTTTTTTCGGCTTCGTCGCAAAGCGGGAGCAAAACAAAGATTTAAAACGGCAGTTATTATTGCCGCTTACTAAAAAACCTCAACATTATTTGACGTTCAGCGTAAAAAGGAGTGAATATAAATGACAAACGAGCGCGAGGCAAGACCTCAGCGTCCGAATACACCTGTTCGTAAGCGCAGGAAGGTTTGTCAGTTCTGTGTGGATAAATGCACACACATTGACTATAAGGACACCGTTAAGCTCCGTCGTTATCTTTCGGAGCGCAGCAAAATTCTTCCCCGCCGTGCCACCGGCACTTGCGCTATGCACCAGCGTCAGCTCACCACCGCTATTAAGCAGGCGCGTCAGGTTGCGCTTTTGCCGTATATAACGGAATGACAGAACAAAACCGTCTAATCTCAGATTTGAGGTCAGACGGTTTCCGTTATTTTACCTGATTTTATCTTGACATTTGGGCTATCGCAAGCGAAACTAAACTCTCGAAATCTCTAAGGCAAGTTCACTAAGCTCCTTTGCTGTCTCCGGTTTTACAGTCGATGGCACCGTAACTGCCGGTTCAAGTACCGTCACGTTCTTCATGCCTGACAGGGCTTCGCGCATAAGTTTACCTGACATAGATGCCCAGCTCCCGTTCTCTATAATTCCAACGGTGCGGCTCTGAAAGTTTTTGCTCTTCAAACGCGACAAGAACTCAGCCATCGGCGGGAAAAGCGCGGCATCGTAAGTCGGAGCAGCCAGAACCACGCGGTCATACCTGAATGTGTCCGCTACCGCGAACGACATATCCTCCCTTGCGAGGTCGTGTGTTTTCACAGCCGTACCCGTCTTGAGTATCTCATCCGCGCATAATAACGCCGCCTTTTTAGTATTGCCATGAATCGAGCAGTAGCACACCGCAACACCTTTCTCCTCGGGTTTATACGCAGACCATGTATTGTATTTGCCAATGTACGCTTTGATGTCACTCTCTAATACAGGACCATGAAGAGGGCAAATCGTATCTATATCCAGTCCGCCGAGTTTCTTGAGAAGAGCCTGTACCTGTGCGCCATATTTTCCGACAATGTTCACATAGTATCTGAGCGCATCGTCCGACCACGCCTCCAGACCCGTGTCCTCGGCATTTCCAAACCTGCCGAACGCATCCGCAGAGAAGAGGATTTTCTCACTGCTCTCATAAGAAACCATAACTTCGGGCCAATGCACCATCGGAGCCATGTAAAATGTCAATGTGTGACTTCCAAGAGACAGCGTATCGCCCTCTTTGACAACCACCTTGCGTTCTGAGATGTCACATTCAGTGTAACGGGGCAGCATTGTAAATGTTTTCGCGTTGCCCACAATCTTCATGTCAGGATAACGCTTCAATGCGTCGTTCAGACTTCCGGTGTGGTCTGGTTCCATGTGGGAGATTACAAGATAGTCCGGTTTCCTGCCGCCGAGCGCGTTCTCAAGATTATCAAGCCAGTCTTCAGCAGCTCGTATGTCCGCAGAATCCATGACAGCAATTTTATCGTCCAAAATAACGTAGGAATTATACGTTATTCCCTCCGGAACGGTGTAAAGTCCCTCAAAAAGGTCTATACTCTTATCGTATGCCCCGATATAGCGGATACTGTTTGATTTTGTCATATACTACTACCTCTTTCAATGTAAATTATGATGCAGCCGAGACGAAGCTCGGCTCCGAAACCGTTTTTCCGGCGGCAAAGCCGTCAAAATTATATCCGTTACGTCCATATCCGCAGACAAAATACGCGCATCCCTGCGGATTTTTTAATTCTCGGATATATATCGCATAATAGTATACCGCGTGTCAGACAAAATTGCAAGTCTTTTTTGAAAACAGTTTCACTAAGCGGTCTATACTTACTGTTTTATTCACGGCACACCACTCACTGAGCATAAAATTTTCCGCTTTCACTTTTACCCCATTAAGGCAAAGAAAGTTACCTTTCGATTCTAAACCGCAGGTTCGCTTGCGCCGTCTCAAACGCTTACATGCCACCCACCGAACAGCAAGCTATATTTGTAACAATTATATGAATATTACCATTCCCTCATTGACACAACCATACGATAGTGGTACAATATTTTAATTTATAATAGTATTTATTTTAATTTCCGCCGCCACGCGGGTATTTTTATCGTTTGTGAAATTTCGGTGCGCGGCGCAAAAGTGTAAACGATCCAAAAGAGAGTAGAGAAAAAGGAGGAATACACCAATATGGCATTTTACTACGATGAGCCGTCCCACACTTTCAGCGAGTACCTTCTGGTACCGGGTTACTCCGGTCCCGAATGTATCCCGTCAAACGTCGATTTAACTACACCCCTCGTCAAATTCAGGCGCGGTGAAAAACCTGCACTGCACATGAATATTCCATTGACATCCGCTATCATGCAGGCTGTATCTGATGACACTATGGCAGTCGCTCTTGCGCGTGAGGGCGGCGTGTCATTCATCTACGGCTCACAGTCTATTGAAAGTCAGGCGGCTATGGTCGCAAGAGCTAAAGCGTACAAGGCGGGCTTTGTTATAAGCGATTCAAATGTTCAGCCGGACACTACGCTCAATGAAATGCTTAAAATTACCAAATCAACCGGTCACTCCACTGTAGCCGTGACCGAGGACGGCACACCGAACGGCAAGCTTCTGGGTGTCGTTACAAGGCGTGACTACCGTCTCAGCCGTATGAGAGGCGATGAACCTGTCAGTTCCTTTATGACACCGCTCGATAAACTTGTTACAGCCCCTCCTGAGACTACGCTCAAAGAGGCTAACGATATAATCTGGGAAAATAAAGTAAACGCACTGCCGATAGTTGACAGTGAGGGGAAGCTCGTACACGTTGCTTTCCGAAAGGACTATGATTCTCACAAAGAAAATCCCCTGGAGCTTCTTGACAAGCACAAAAAATATGTTGTCGGCGCAGGAATAAACACAAGGGACTACAAAGAACGTGTACCCGCGCTTATCAATGCCGGAGCGGACGTGCTCTGTATAGATTCATCTGAGGGCTTTACCGAGTGGCAGCGTCTTACACTTAAATGGATACGCGACACATATGGCGATAAGGTGAAGGTTGGAGCAGGCAATGTTGTTGACGGTGACGGATTCAGATTCCTTGCGGATTGCGGCGCGGATTTCGTTAAAGTTGGAATTGGCGGCGGCTCTATCTGCATTACCCGTGAACAAAAGGGTATAGGCAGAGGTCAGGCAACCGCGCTTATAGATGTGAGTCGTGAGCGAGACAAGTACTTTGAGGAAACCAACGTATACATCCCTGTCTGCTCTGACGGCGGTATCGTGCATGACTACCACTGCACACTCGCGCTCACTATGGGAGCTGATTTCCTTATGCTGGGCAGATATTTCGCGAGATTTGATGAAAGTCCGTCAAGGCGTGTTTCTGTCGGCGGCAGCTATATGAAAGAGTACTGGGGCGAGGGTTCCGCGAGAGCGCGTAACTGGCAGAGATACGATTTAGGCGGCGCGGAATCTCTTGCGTTCGAGGAGGGCGTTGACTCGTATGTGCCATACGCCGGTTCGCTTCACGACAATGTTGCGTTGACGTTAAGCAAAATTAAGCACACAATGTGCAACTGCGGCGCGATAACAATACCGGAGCTTCAAAAGAAGGCAAAGCTCACGCTGGTTTCCGCGACAAGCATAGTAGAAGGTGGAGCGCACGATGTAATCCTGAAAGAGAACACATACAGAACCGGAAAAAAGTAAAATTTATACCGCGTACCGGCACTTTACGGCAACATAGGGTACGCCGTTCCGGCATTATATACTTGTGAATAGAGACTTTATGTTCGCGGAGCGTTGGCGGCTGTTTTGCGCTCCGCGTTTGTATTTTACGTTACTGTCCTAAAAGCAAAGCCGCAATCCCGCTGCCTTGAGGGAGCGCAGGCAAACCCGTGTGCGAGTGAACAGTAACTATTTTGCGTTGATTTCTTTCATATTTTATCACTTATAACTATTGATTTTCCGCAGAAAAAACACTATAATTGTTGTGTATAGTATATGCCGCTCGTTGGAAACCTTAAAAATTCAGTATTCACTGTCTCCAAGCAGGCAGTCTTCGGGTCGGTATAAATTTATTATTGGAGGATGTGCATTATGAGTATAAAAAAAATAGCTCTCGCCTACTCCGGCGGACTTGATACTTCAATCATAATCCCATGGCTCAAGGAGAATTACCCGGGCTGTGAGATTATTGCCGTCTGCGGCAACATTGGACAAGGCTCCGAGAGTGAAGGACTTGAGGAAAAAGCCCTCAAAACAGGCGCGTCAAAGCTCTATCTTGAGGATTTGAGCGATGAGTTTGTAAGTGACTTTATTGTTCCCACAGTAAAAGCAGGTGCCGCATATGAGGAGTACCTTCTTGGCACAAGTATGGCAAGACCGTTGCTTGCAAAGCGTCTCACCGAAATCGCTCTCGAAGAAAACTGCGACGCTATTGCTCACGGCTGTACAGGCAAGGGTAACGATCAGGTTCGTTTTGAACTTACAGTCAAGCGTTTCGCGCCGGATATGAAAATAATCGCCCCGTGGCGTGTCTGGGATATCAAGTCCCGTGAGGAAGAAATTGACTACGCCGAGGCTCATAATGTGCCGCTGAGAATAAACCGCGAAACCAACTACTCGAAGGATAAGAATTTGTGGCACTTATCGCATGAGGGTCTTGACCTTGAGGATACCGGCAACGAACCGCTGTATAACAAAGACGGCTTTCTTGAGCTTGGCGTGTCTCCGGAAAACGCGCCGAATGAGCCGACATACGTTGAAATCGAGTTCGTCAAGGGCGTTCCGGTCGCTATAGACGGCGAAAAGAAGAGCGCGAAGGATATTATACTGAAGCTCAATGACCTTGGCGGCAAAAATGGCGTGGGACTTCTTGACATCGTTGAGAACCGCCTTGTCGGTATGAAGTGCAGGGGCGTATACGAAACCCCAGGCGGCACTATTCTCTATAAGGCACACGAATACCTTGAGACTCTTTGCCTTGATAAGCTTACGGCGCACAAGAAACAGGAGCTTTCAATCACATTCGCTGAACTTGTATATAACGGTCAATGGTATACTCCGCTGCGTGAAGCTCTCTCCGCGTTTGTGGACAAGACGCAGGAGACTGTAACAGGCAAGGTACGTCTGAAACTTTACAAGGGCAATATCATTAAAGCCGGTGCATGGAGCAAGTACAGTCTCTATTCAGATGAGCTTGCTACGTTCGGTGTGTCCGACTATAACCAGCAGGATGCAGAGGGCTTTATCAATCTCTACGGACTGCCAATGACGGTCAAGGCAAGACTTGAAAAGAAGCTCCGGACCGATTCAGAGAGTGACAATGGCTAAACTTTGGCAGGGTCGCTCCGACGGCAATATAGACGCGGCGGCGGAGGAACTGAACCGCTCGATAACATTTGATTCGCGTATGTACAAAGAGGACATAACTGGCTCGATTGCACACACGGAAATGCTGGCTAATCAGAGTATCATTACACGCGATGATGCCGACACTATAGTCTCAGGTCTTTCAGACATCTTATCGGAGATAGAGAACGGCAAGCTTGATATCGACCTCACCACCGAGGATATACACACATTTGTCGAGACAGAGCTTACAAAGCGGTACCCTGACGCGGGAAAAAGACTGCACACCGCAAGAAGCCGCAACGATCAGGTCGCGCTCGATTTAAGACTCTATCTGCGTTCGGAGTGCGGAAAAGTAACAGAGCTTTTACGCGATCTCATAATTACACTCTGCGGCAAGGCGCGTGAGCATACAAAAACAGTTATGCCCGGTTATACGCACCTTCAGAGAGCGCAGCCCGTCACGTTCGGACACCATCTAATGGCGTACACGATGATGTTCCTGCGCGATCTTGACAGAATAGATGACGCGCTGAAAAGAGTGAATATCTCTCCGATAGGCTGCTGCGCTTTAGCGGGAACAACATACGATACCGACAGAAAAGCAGAGGCTGAACGGCTTGGATTCTCAGATATAGCAAGAAACTCCCTTGATGGCGTATCGGACAGAGATTTCTGTGTAGAGCTGTGCGCGGATCTGTCACTCATCATGGCGCATATATCACGGTTTTCCGAGGAGATAGTACTGTGGTCAAGCTGGGAATTTAAGTTTATTTCGCTCTCCGACGCTTACTCCACAGGTTCCTCAATCATGCCGCAGAAAAAGAACCCCGACATGGCAGAGCTGTGCAGAGGAAAAACCGGCAGAGTTTACGGCGATCTGATAACACTTCTAACAATGCTTAAGGGTCTGCCGCTTGCGTATAACAAGGATATGCAAGAGGACAAGGAAGCAATATTCGATGCTTTTGACACTGTTATACTCGCGCTCACAGTCTTTGCGCCGATGATTGAAACAATGACGGTAAACAGTGACAGGATGAGAGCGGCGGCTTCTGAAGGCTTTATAAACGCAACAGATTTGGCGGATTATCTTGTAGGACGCGGCATGGCTTTCAGAGAGGCGTATAAGATAGTCGGCGGTATTGTCGCAAAATGTGTAGAGAACGGAAAAACGCTTGAGACAATGACGCTTGATGAATACAAGCAGTACAGTGAACTGTTTGACGATACTCTTTATGCGGCGATAGACATAGATGAATGTGTAAAACGGCGAATTTCCGAGGGCGGACCCACGGAACGTTCGGTTCTTGAACAGATAGAATATGTTATGGGGAGACTGAAATGACGGTATTTATAGACGGCGCGTCCGGAACGACGGGACTTCAGATACGCGATAGGCTCAGAAATCGCCGCGATATAGAGCTTCTCACTATTCCGGAGGAACTTCATCGGGATTTGAACGCGAGAAAAGAAATACTCAACAGCGCGGATATAGTGGTGCTGTGTCTCCCCGATGACGCGGCTCATGATGCTGTCGGGATGATTGAAAACAACGGAACCCGCATTATTGATGCCTCGACAGCGCACAGAACAGCGGACGGCTGGGTGTATGGTTTTGCCGAACTCACAGGTCAGCGTGAGAAAATCGCGAGTGCCTCAAGAGTGGCAAATCCGGGGTGCTACGCGACAGGGTTTATATCTCTCATACGACCGCTTGTTGAAACAGGTATACTTCCTGCGGATACTGTGATAACCTGCCATGCTCTCTCCGGCTATTCCGGCGGCGGCAAAAAAGCAATTTCAGAGTACGAAGCCCCCGAACGCTCCGTGGAGCTTGAAAGCCCCAGACATTATGCTGTTACTCTCTCACACAAGCATATACCTGAGATGATGGTGGTGTCGGGCTTGACAACAAAGCCGCTATTTGCGCCTATTATCTGCGATTTTTACAGAGGCATGGTTGTTACCGTGCTTTTACCGGCTAACGCTTTCTCAAAGTGTGGGTCAATAAATGAGTTGAGAAATATTTACAGCGAGTATTACGCCGGAAGTCCCGTTGTGAAACTCCGTCCGGAGGACGCCCCAAAATGCGGATATATCGGTTCTAACAACCTGGCGGGAAACGATGGGCTGCAAATATTCGTGAACGGGAACGAAGAACAGATCATGCTCACCGCGAGACTTGACAATCTCGGAAAGGGTGCTTCCGGCGCGGCTATACAAAATCTGAATATTATGATGGGCATAGACGAAACAACAGGTCTTTGCCTGTAACGGAGGATAAGCGAGATGGAAATAGAAACAATAAACGGCGGCGTGTGTGCCGCTAAGGGCTTCAAAGCCTCCGGCATACACTGCGGTATCAGAAAGAACAGAGAAAAAAAGGATCTCGCGCTTATCGTGAGTGAAACAAGAGCGGCGGCGGCGTGTGTTTACACATCTAACCTTGTGAAAAGCGCACCGATTAAAGTGACTAAAGCGAACGTCGCGGACGGTTACGCAAGGGCGGTAATATGCAATAGCGGCAACGCAAATACCTGTAACCCGAATGGTGTTGAGATAGCTGAAGGCATGACGAAGCTGGTTGAGAGGTTTGCGGGAGTTGACGCAAATGACGTTATCGTTGGTTCCACCGGCGTAATAGGCGAACCGCTGTCTTTAGAACCGATTGAAAATGGTATGCCGGAGCTTGTGAGCGAACTCAGCAGTAACGGAAGTCGCGACGCGGCAAACGCGATAATGACGACAGATACCAAAATCAAAGAAGTTGCCGTTTCCTTTGAAATACACGGTACAACGTGTCATATTGGAGGAATAGCGAAAGGTTCCGGTATGATACATCCAAATATGGCAACGCTTCTTGTGTTTATAACAACTGACTGCGCTATAACACCGGAGCTTCTGCAAAAGGCGCTCTCCGAGGACGTGAAGACAAGCTTTAATATGGTAAGCGTAGACGGTGATACCTCAACTAACGATATGGTATCGGTATTGGCAAACGGGCTTGCGAAAAACACGGTCATTGATAAAGAGGACGAGAGCTTCAATACATTTTGTGCCGCACTCCACCGTGTCACCGTTCCGCTCTGCCGTATGATGGCAAAGGATGGCGAGGGCGCGACAAAACTTATAACGTGTAAGATTACTGGCGCGAAAGACGAAACAAACGCTAAGACGGCGGCGAGGTCTGTTATAGGCTCGTCTCTTGTAAAGGCGGCGATGTACGGCTCAGACGCAAACTGGGGGAGAGTTCTGTGCGCGATTGGCTACTCAGGCGTGGAAACTGATGTCGAAAAGATAGATGTTCGGTTTACCTCCTGCTCCGGCAGTGTAAAAGTCTGCGAAAATGGGGTCGGGGTCGCGTTTTCAGAGGAAGACGCAAAGAAGATTCTCTCGGAGGATGAGATTGATATAGATGTCACGCTTCATGACGGCGAAGGTTCCGCCGAGGCTTGGGGCTGCGATTTGAGCTACGATTATGTGAAGATAAACGGGGACTACAGAAGCTGAAAACGCGGAAATTACTAAATTGATTTCCCAAGCTGAAAAATCTCAGGATGACAGTCTGTTAAACGTAATATTCAAAAGTCTGTAAAATCCCGCGTTTTCGGCTTGCTGTATGTAAGTATTAACAGGTCACGATTCACAAATAACTCAAAGCCGTAATGTAACCCGACTTTGAGTATAATCTTCAGACAAATATTTTAACACGAAGGGAGCATACGCATGACGGATCTTAACCACGCGCTTAGAGCGCAGACTCTCACGGAAGCACTTCCGTATATACAAAAATATTCAGGAAAAGTTATACTCATAAAATACGGCGGAAACGCAATGAAGAATCAGGAACTGAAACGTCTTGTCATGGGCGATATTGTTCTGCTCACGATGATAGGCGTGCGCGTGGTTGTCGTTCACGGCGGCGGACCTGAGATAAGCGAGCTTTTGGCTAAGACAGGCAAAAAGTCAGAGTTTATAGACGGTCTTCGCGTAACTGACGATGAGACTATGGATATAGTGCAGATGGCTCTCTCCGGAAAGGTCAACAAGGAGCTTGTGAACCTTGTTGAGTGCGCGGGCGGCAAGGCAGTGGGAATTTCAGGTGTTGACGGCAGAATGATCGAGGCGGTACCGCTTGACGAACGTCTCGGTCACGTTGGCGAAATTGTGAATGTCAATATAGAACCGATAACAGATATGCTCGATATGGGCTATATACCGATAATCTCCACTGTCGGATGTGATAAAAGCGGAGCAATATACAACATAAATGCAGATACCGCCGCCGCAAGGATTGCGGGAGAGCTTGGTGCCGAAAGTATGCTCGCTATGACTGATATTGAGGGGCTTATGTGCGATAAGGGCGATCCCGATTCTCTTATTACGAGACTATCCGTTAGCGAAGTGCCGGAGCTAATAGCAAAGGGAATTATCTCCGGCGGTATGATACCTAAGATACAGTGCTGTGTTGAAGCTATACGCCGCGGAGTACACAGAGTCTTTATAATTGACGGCAGAACGCCTCACTCGATACTTATGGAGCTTTTGACAAATGCCGGTATCGGGACAATGTTTACATCATAAGAGGATAAACAAAATGGATATAAAAGAATTAGACAAAAAATATATAGCGAACACATACGCAAGAAACGATGTCTGTTTCGTGCGCGGGAGCGGCGCGAAGCTCTACGATGACGCGGGTCGCGAATACATTGACCTCGGCGCGGGAATAGCTGTAAACTCGTTCGGATACGCTGACAGCGAATGGGTTGACGCTGTTACCGGGCAGCTCAGCAAGCTCCAGCACACATCGAATCTCTACTACACGGAGCCGTGTGTGAAGCTTGCGGAAATGCTTTGTGAAAGAACGGGGCTTGCCCGCGTATTTTTCTGCAACTCCGGAGCCGAAGCAAATGAGTGTGCCATCAAGACGGCGAGAAAGTGGGCGTTCGACAAATACGGCGATGAGAGCCACTCTACTATAATTACGCTCAAAAGCAGCTTTCACGGCAGAACTCTTGCGACACTTACCGCTACGGGACAGGATGAGTTTCACAAAAATTTTGGTCCGTTCGTGCAGGGCTTTGTCTACGCTTCAAACAATAACGCTCAGGAAACGAGAGAGCTTGCGGAAAATAATAACTGCTGTGCCGTTATGCTGGAGCTTTGTCAGGGCGAGGGCGGCGTTGTGAACCTCTCGCACGAGTTCGTTGACGAGATAGTTAAAATTGCCGGGGAAAATGAGCTTCTCATTATAGTCGATGAGGTTCAGACAGGCAACGGCAGGACAGGTACTCTTTATGCTTACGAACAGTACGGGTTCAAGCCTGACATAGTGACCACCGCTAAAGGACTTGCGGGAGGACTTCCTCTCGGTGCCTGTATGATGGGTGAGCGCGTGAAAGACACATTGAAGTTTGGCGACCACGGCTCCACATTTGGCGGAAACCCCGTATGCTGTGCCGGTGCGTTGAGCGTACTGTCGCGTATAGATGATGAGTTTCTGGAATCTGTCAGTCAGAAAGGCAGGTATGTCAGAAACGCTCTTGAAAACGCAAAAGGCGTGAAAAGCGTCTCCGGTCTGGGCTTAATGATAGGTATCGAGTGTGACAAGCCCGCCGGTGAGGTTGCGAAAAAAGCCCTTGAACGCGGGGTTGTTGTCCTGACAGCACACGGAAAAGTTAGACTCCTGCCCCCGCTCAATATTACGATGACTGACCTTGAAAAGGCTGTAAATATACTGAAAGAGGTAATAGAAGAATGAATCATTTGCTGAAGCTTGGGGATTTAACTAAAGAGGAGATACTTGACATTCTCGCTCTTGCCGACCAACTCAAATTTGAGAAGAAAAACAGAATACCCCACCAGATTCTCGCCGGAAAGACGCTTGGAATGATATTCCAGAAGTCTTCAACAAGGACGAGAGTATCGTTTGAGGCGGGTATGTACCAGCTTGGCGGAAACGCGCTATTTTTAAGCTCCCGCGATTTGCAGATCGGGCGTGGGGAGCCTGTTGAGGACACCGCGAGAGTTCTATCACGCTATCTTGATGGCATAATGATACGCACATACAAGCAGAGTGAGGTCGAAGCTTTGGCAAAATACGGCAGCATACCCGTTATAAACGGTCTGACGGATTACGCTCACCCCTGTCAGGTACTTGCGGATTTGCAGACAATACGCGAATACAAAACAGCACTTCACGGCAGAAAGTTAGCGTTTATAGGTGACGGCAATAACATGGCAAATTCCCTTATTGTAGGTTGTATAAAAACGGGTATGAGTATCTCCATCGGTTGTCCCGATGCGTACAAACCGGACGCGGACATCATAAGCTGGGCAGAAGAAAACGGTGAGATTACGATTACCGAGGATATTTATGAAGCGGCGAAGGATGCGGACGTTATCTACACAGACGTATGGGCATCCATGGGCATGGAGTCTGAGACAGAAAGGCGCAGACGCGACTTCTCCGGCTATTGCGTTGATACGAAGCTAATGAGTTACGCGAAGCCTGACGCTATTGTACAGCACTGCCTTCCCGCTCACAGAGGCGAGGAGATAACGACTGAGGTTTTGGAAGCTCACGCGAATGAGATATTTGACGAGGCGGAGAACCGGCTTCACGCGCAGAAAGCGGTACTCGTGAAGCTGCTGAAAAACGTGTAACAGAGAATGAGGGAATAAAAACTATGAAGCTTGGCATAGTAGGACTTCCGAACGTTGGAAAATCAACGCTGTTTAACGCGGTGACAAACGCCGGAGCGGAGATGGCAAACTACCCGTTCTGCACGATAGACCCCAATGTCGGCATTGTGCAGGTGCCGGACAAGCGGCTTGACTTTTTGGCGAAGCTGTATTCACCAAAGAAATATACACCGGCTGTTATTGAATTTGTTGATATTGCGGGACTTGTCAAGGGCGCGTCGAAAGGCGAGGGGCTTGGCAACAGGTTCCTTGAAAACATAAGAAGAACTGACGCTATAGTCCATGTGGTGCGCTGCTTTGACGATGATAACGTCATACACGTTGAGGGCGGGTGCGACCCCGAAAGGGATATGGACATCATAAATTATGAGCTTATTCTCTCTGACCTTGAGATAATTGACAGGAGACTTGACAAGTCAAAAAAAGCCGCAAAGAGCGGCGACAAGAAGCTCAAACGCGAGGTTGAGGTGCTTGAGGCACTTCACGAACACCTTGACGGCGGAAAACCCGCGAGAAGCTTCGATGGTGACATTGATATTATATCCGACTGCGACCTTCTGTCATTGAAGCCCGTTATATACGCCGCGAACATGGACGATGATGGCATATCGGATTATGAGAACAATGAATACTATAAAACAGTGAAGTCACACGCCGACAGTGAAGGCGCGGAAACTCTCGCAATATCCGCAAAAACGGAGCGTGAGCTTATGGAGCTTTCTCCGGAGGACAGAGAAATGTTTCTGGAAGACCTTGGACTTGAGGAATCGGGACTTTCGCGGCTTATAAAGCAATCTTACAGGCTCTTGGGACTTATATCATTTCTTACAGCCGGATCTGACGAGTGCAGAGCATGGACAATACGCGAGGGAACAAAGGCTCCGCAGGCTGCGGGAAAGATACATTCAGACTTTGAGCGCGGGTTTATCAGAGCTGAGATTGTGGCGTTCAAGGATCTTTACGAGTGCGGCTCGATGGCGGCGGCAAAGGAAAAAGGACTTGTGCGCTCCGAGGGCAAGGAATATGTGATGCATGACGGCGATGTGACATTATTCCGGTTCAACGTGTGAGGTGTGCCGTGAGAATTGATGTACCTTACGGCAAAACATCCCAAAGCGTGGACATACCGGATAATAATCTTATTGGTATAATAAGCGAAAATCCCCTTCCCGCTCCGGAACTTACCGGAAAAGACGAGGTTCTGAGGGCGTTAAGAAATCCTATAGGTTCTAAAAAACTTTCCGACATTGTGAAGCCCAAGGAAAAAATCGCTGTTATCACGAGTGACATAACAAGACCAATGCCAACACGCGAGGTTCTGCCGTGTGTAATTGAGGAGCTTCTTGACGCGGGAGTAGATCTTGAGGATGTGACAGTTGTGTTCGCGATTGGAAGTCACAGAAAGCAGACGGCAGAGGAACAGAAAAAGCTCGTTGGTGAGGATATTTATGAAAAAGTACGCTGTGTAGACAGCGACCCCAACGACTGCGTAAGACTTGGAACAACTGAGTTCGGAACGCCGGTTGATATAACGAGGGTTGTTGCTGAAGCTGACAGAAGAATTTGTCTCGGCAATATTGAGTACCACTACTTTGCGGGCTACTCAGGCGGCGCGAAAGCGATTATGCCTGGGGTTTCGTCCCGTGACGCTATACAGTCAAACCACAGCAGAATGGTCGAAAAAACCTCGTGCGCCGCGAATCTTGACGGCAACAACGTCCGTGCCGACATTGAGGAATCCGCCGCGATGTGCGGAATTGATTTTATCGTGAATGTTGTTCTGGATGGGGACAAACGAATAATAAAAGCCGTTGCCGGTGACGCGGTGAAAGCACACAGAGAGGGATGTCGATTTCTTGACACATTATACCGCGCCAAAATTAGGAGCCGCGCTGATATTGTGATAGCATCGAACGGCGGCACACCGAAGGATTTGAACCTCTATCAAACGCAAAAAGCGTTAAACAACGCGATGTACGCGGTGAAAAAAGGCGGTATTGTGATACTTGTCGGTGCGTGCGGCGAGGGACTTGGCGAGAAAACGTTCGAGAGGTGGCTGCGTGAAGCTCCAACGGCTCACTCGCTCATTGAGAGGGTACAGACAAATTTCGAACTTGGCGGACACAAGGCGGCGGCAATAGCGGTATCGCTTGAGGATGCTGATGTGTATCTCGTATCTGAGATGCCAAAAGAAACGGTGGAAAAATGTTTTCTGAAGCCGTTTAAGAGCCTTGAAAAGGCTTACAGCGCGGCTGTGGAGGTCAAAGGCAGTGAGGCAAAAGTAATAGTAATGCCTCACGCGGGGTCAACGCTTCCGGAAGTCACGGAACTTAAATAGTATAAATCAGTCAGTGAAAACTCGCGGGATGTTTTTTCATAAAGCCTGTGGGGAAATCATATAGTATATATCAAGATAACTTATAAATTGCGCCTAACGGAATTATTTCTTCTGAAAAAATATCAAAATACAATGCGTTATGCTCGGAGCCGGAAATCCTTTCGGCTTCGATTTTTTTCAGAATCATCTGTCCGTGACGGCACCTTACGTCAAGATTGCGGAATTGTATTCAGCGCGACACTCTCCAAAAACTTCTTTATCTTTTAAGTTTAGCGTGACCCGCAAATTTCACAAATCTCGAAACCCGTAGAAAAATAAAGCCGCCTTATCAATGTTTGTAAGCAACTAAACTGCCTGGCTTCAAATTTTGATGTTGCCGAAATAAAAACATTTTTCGTAATAGGTAATAATATCCTCTTGACAAACGCTGTTGCTGCGGTTATAATGTAACAGTGATATATAATGCTGTTATATGGGGTGAGAGCATGGACGGAAATGAGGGAACAACACTTGAAAAAATCCGCTCTGCGGCAATTCAAGAAATAAAGGAGAAAGGTTTCCTTTCTGCCTCACTGCGTAACATAGTCAAATCTGCGGGTGTGACAACCGGCGCGTTCTATGGGTACTTCTCAAGCAAAGAAGCACTGTTCGCGTCCATTGTTGAACCTCACGCTGCCGCTGTTATGAGCAAATTCATGACCGCGCAAACAGAATTTGCAAACCTTCCCCGTGAGGAACAGCCGAAACACATGGGGCGCGAATCCATGGAGTGTCTGAACTGGTTGATTGACTATATGTATGAGCATTATGATGAATTTAAGCTCCTTATCTGCTGCAGTGACGGCACCTGTTATGAACACTTTATTGATTCTATGGTTGAAATTGAAGTTGAGTACACATTCAAGTACATTGAGGTTTTGAAAAGCTGCGGAAACAATGTTCCTGAAATCGACAGAGAACTTTGCCACATGATAGCAAGCGGTATGTACGAGGGCATATTTGAGGTTATTCGCCACGATATGCCAAAAGACCGTGCCGTGAAATTTATAGCCCAGCTTAGTGAATTTTATTTAGCGGGTTGGCTTAAAATCATGGGACAATAATATTCCCATGTCCTTTGGTTAGCTGATGCTAATTTGTAATCAATGTTGAAACGAGCTTCGGTTACAAAAATTTACGGCATTTTGCGAGACAATGTTTAGGGTTTTTCAAAAATCAATTTTCAGTTGACATCACTTCATGTGTTCGATGTTTTACACTTCATTTGGTGAATTAAATCCAATTTCCGTCAAAAATAATTTTCGCGTTACGGTTTTAAGCCGCGTTTCTTTACTGTGAAAGAGTCAAACAATACATGGGATTCCGAATATTTTGCGACTATTTGTTGATTCCATCTGCGGTATAATAATTATTTATAACGCATTTCAGCTTATGTACTTGATGGCATAACACTGAATACACTAAAACACATTGGCAAATCAATATGCTCACCGATATACAGAATCATACTGTGTGCTGCGCGTATTGAAAATATATAAGAAAGAAGGTTATTTTATGGATGAAAAAAAGCAAACCCCCAATGTGAAAAAGCTCATAAAGCCTTTTGCCGGTTCGTATATGACACTTATCACGCTGGGACAGATTTTAGCCGGTATCAGTGCGGCTATCGCAATGGTTCCGTTCTACGATTTGTGGAAAATTATCAAAGTAGCAGTGTCAGGTGAAAATCTCACCGAAATCAGAAACATCGGCTGGAACGCAGTCGGTGTAACTGTTCTCGGTATGCTCATTTATATCTGCGCTCTGATGTGTACTCATATTGCGGCGTTTAGAGTGCAGTCAAACATGAGAACTGAACTTATGCGCCATATCATGTCTCTGCCTATGGGCATATTCAGCAAAGAGGGTACAGGCAAAATTCGCCGTGTTGTCACCGATTCAGCAGCCGCCACCGAGAGCTATATCGCTCACAGTATTCCCGACCAGGTTGTCGCAACGGTTACGCCTGTAGGTCTTTGTGTGATGATGGCTATATTTGACTGGCGGATTGGACTTATTTGCGCTGTTCCCGCTGTCATAGGCTTTGCTTTCATGATGAGCATGATGGGCGAGAAGATGAAGACTGCCATGCAGGAATACCAGAACTCTCTCGAATCCATGAGCAACGAAGCGGTTGAGTATGTACGCGGTGTACCCGTTGTGAAAACATTCGGACAGACGGTAAATTCTTTTCAACGGTTTAAAAACGATATTGACGCTTATGGTGAATGGACAATAGAGTATACAAAAAGTATGCGTCCCGCTATGATAGGATTCATGACATCAATAAACGCCGTTTTTGCGGCTCTGATTGCGGCAGTCTACATATTCGGACATAACGTGGTAACTCCTGAGCTTGTCTCAAACGCAATGTATTACATTTTGATAACACCTCTGCTCACCGTAACACTGACGAAGATTGCCTATTCAGGCGAACAGGAGATGACGCTTCTGGATGCGATGAAGCGTGTGCAGTCGATTTTGGACATGGAACCGCTAAAGGATTCAGTCAGTTCCGCTTCCGCCGCCGACAGCAGCGTTACATTTGAGAAAGTTAGTTTTCGCTACCCTAACGCAAGCAGAAACGCTCTGTCGAATTTGTCGCTTACAGTCCGTGCCGGAAGTAAGGTTGCACTTGTGGGCCCCAGCGGTGGTGGTAAATCCACGACAGCGCAGCTTATAGCAAGATTTTTCGATGTTACAGAGGGCAGTATCAAAATAGGCGGTGCTGATGTGCGTGAAATGCCGCAGGAGAAGTTAGAAGAGCTTGTTTCGTTCGTGTTTCAGGACAGCAAACTGATGAAAGTGTCAATTCTTGACAATGTGCGTATGTCAAAGCCAGAAGCGAGTGAGGAAGAGGTTATGGACGCGCTCAAGAAAGCTCAGTGCATGGATATTATTGAGAAACTCCCGCAAGGTATTCATACAGTTTTAGGCACGAAGGGAACGTATCTTTCCGGAGGCGAGCAGCAGAGAATATCTATAGCGAGGGCGATTTTGAAAGACGCTCCGATACTTATTTTGGATGAAGCCACAGCGTTCGCCGACCCTGACAACGAAGCAAGAGTTCAGGCGGCATTCACCGCAATGTCTGGTAACAAGACTGTTATTATGATTGCTCACCGTCTCTCAACGGTCACGGACGCTGACGAGATATTTGTACTTGACAACGGTGTACTTAGAGAAAATGGAACGCATGAGGAACTTCTTTCGCAGGGCGGTCTGTACAAAGAGATGTATGAGGAGTTTAACCGCTCAATAAAATGGAAGGTAGGTGCCTGACAATGATAGAAAAATTACAACACAAGTACGCTCTCTCCCGCGAGGGAGCGAAAGATTTGGTCAAGGCTGTTGTTTCAGTAGCCATCTCAAATATTGTTATGATGTTGCCCTCTATGATGCTCTATTTATTGATTGGCGACCTTTTGAACGGCAGTCTTGCGTCCGGACACGGCGTAATCTATATTGTTGGCAGCATTGTTATCCTTGTGCTTATCGCTGTAACTCAATATATTCAATATAACGCAACGTTCTTCACAACATATAAAGAGAGCGGTGTCCGCCGTACGGCTATTGCCGAGAGACTCCGCAGACTACCCCTGTCATTCTTCGGAAAGAGAGATCTCTCGGATCTCACGACTAATATCATGGGTGACTGCGCTATAATGGAAACAGCCTCAAGTCACTGGATACCGGAGCTTTATGGAGCACTCATATCCACAACAATAGTGGGTATATCTCTCTTCTTATTTGACCTGAGAATGGCACTCGCGAGTTTCTGGGTAATACCTGTGTCGCTTATAATTGTGGGAACCTCATCGTCCGTACAAAAGAATGTTGCGCGCAAATCGACCGCGTTTAAGCTTGATATGCAGGATGGGATTCAGGAATGCCTGGAAACTGCCAAAGATTTAAAGTCCAATAACGCTGTAGAGCGTTTTCTTGAGAGATTAAACAAAAAGATAAAAGCCGTGGAGAAATACTCTCTTGTATCGGAACTTACGGTTGCGGCATATGTATCCTCAGCGCAAATGATTTTGAAAGTTGGCATAGGCACAACCGCGCTTGTCGGCGGTATATTGCTGGTAAACGGAGATATAAACGTATTGACGTTTTTTATGTTTCTGATGTTAGTGTCAAGGCTTTATGACCCAATGCAAATATCACTTCAGAATTTCGCGGCAATAATATCGGTTGAGATAAACAGCGAACGACTTGACGAGGTACTGTCGCACCCGATACAGCAGGGCGCAGAAACGCTCACGAACAAAGGCTATGATATAGTGTTTGACAATGTAAAGTTTTCGTATCAGGACGGGCAAAACGTACTGAACAATGTCAGCTTCACCGCGAAGCAGGGTGAGGTTACGGCACTTATTGGACCCTCCGGCGGCGGGAAAACGACTGTATCGAGGCTTGCGACACGATTCTGGGACATAGACAGCGGAAAAATCACAGTTGGCGGCATGGATATATCCAAGGCAGACCCTGAAACGCTGATGAGCCTTTATTCTATAGTGTTTCAGGATGTTATGCTGTTCAATAACACTGTAATGGAAAATATACGCATTGGCAGAAAGGATGCGACTGACGAGGAGGTCATACAAGCCGCTAAGATGGCAAACTGTGAGGAGTTTGTTGAGAAGCTGCCTGACAAATGGAACAGTGACATTGGCGAAAATGGCAGTTCGCTCTCCGGCGGTGAACGGCAGCGAATATCCATAGCACGAGCGTTTTTGAAGGACGCACCCATTATACTGCTTGATGAAGCCACAGCATCACTTGATGTTGAGAACGAAACTGCGATTCAAGCAGCCCTCTCCGCACTCATCAAGGACAAAACGGTTTTAATCATAGCCCATCGCATGAGAACAGTAGCGAACGCCGACAAGATTGTTGTCTTGAAAGACGGTTATATAGCTGAGCAAGGTTCTCCCGAAAAGCTAAAACGTCAAAATGGCATATACCGACACATGAGCGATCTTCAATCGCATTCAGCGGGGTGGAAGATGTGAAGTTAGAGCAGTTTTAGCACGGCTACCAATGCAACTTATATTGATTCTATGTTAAGTAATACTTTTAATTTCTCTCAAAATATAATCAATGAACTCGAAAGACCGCAAGCGATTTTTCAAGCGGACGATACCCGCCATGAGTGAACGCACGTTCATTGACTATGAAATTCAAATAAAAACCGCTTTCGCAACCTGTCAAATCATCAACGCACTGTGACACTTGAAAAATAGTTTTACCACTTTTCAAGTTATTCAATTATAATCGGGAGTTAAAGGTTTCACCGCAAAACGAAACCAAAACGACAATTAAAAGCTTTACAGTGAACGGCAATTATTATTGTCTTTTACTGCAAAACGCTCAGACTATAAATTATTGAGTGCGTCAGGCAATCCGTGTAAGCGGAAACATAAGTACTTAAGAAAAAAATTTTCAAATCCGCTTGCGCTGTTTATCTGTCAAAGCCCATTTATATTGCAAAAGTCTCAGAAATGCGTCAATTTTCGAACATCTCTGAGACTTTTTATCATATTTTGTTGCCTATAGTGTAGAAATTACTTTTGTGATTACGCCGGTATAAGACCGACCCACTTTTTAACAGTGTCGCTCGCGCAGTTAAGATACTTAGCAATCTTATCAATGGATAAGCCGTCTGCGTACATATTTAGTGCTGATGTTTTGTTTGCTTTCTCCTGACCGATAGCTATGCCCTTTTCCTGACCGATAGCTATGCCCTCTGCTTTGCCTTCTGCTTTGCCCTTTTCCTGACCGATAGCTATGCCTTTTTCCTGACCGATAGCTATGCCTTCTGCTTTGCCTTTTTCTTCGATTCTATCCAAAATCTCACACATATTCTTCG
>CAZKLU010000032.1:0-22113 GCA_964553775.1 uncultured Oscillospiraceae bacterium
TTCTTCAATCGGATTCAAGTCTGGAATGTATGGCAACAAATACGGAGGAATTGCGGCATTTTCTCAAATCAACTCTTCTACAACATGACAGTGATGGGTTCTGAGGGTATATATTATCACATAATCACCCTCATGGATTTGAGAAAGCAGATCATGATTCAGATACTTCTGAAAGTGTTCTTTTGCGGTTCCACCGTTATAAGCTGTATATGCGAATTTACCATTCAGACGGGTCACGGACAAAACGGTTGTATTTTTGATGTGCTGAAGGGCGTGGAATCTACAACCTGTGTCTTTCCGATAGAGCGATCATAACGTCTCACAAGATTGGTATTGATACTGCTTTCGTCCAAGAATACAAGTTTGTTTTTCAAAATTATTTCTATATTTCTTTCTATTCAGACTGTTTTTCCTGTACGTTGTGGACGCTCCTGTTTGGTTTCTCCCACCCTCTGACTGGTTTGCAGATCTGTACTGTCTGTTTCGCGCATTTGCTTTTCCAGATGATAGACTTCCCATGTGCCTGTTCCATAGGCTTGTGCAATTATTTTGGCATTGTGTGTTTGCCCATACCCCGCGACTAATCTTTGCTGTGCATCATTACTCAATATTTCTGTCACCTCATCCGTTATTTTATCATTTGCTTATGTCCTTTTGTTATGTGTGTGCCTTATCGATGGTTGATACAAGAAATCCTTCAACGGCAAAAACATTTTACTTTAAATAAATAATTCCGCGCTCTCCTCTAAGGGCAGAGCGCGGATTTGCTTAACTTTCGCTCTTTACACTCCACTTCGCAGAGCAGCCAGAATCTTATAGGCATTCTCGTCAAGTCCCTTCTTCATGTTCACAGCCTCCTGAATGTCCATATCAATATAACTGCTGCCCTTCATGCAGATTACTCTGTTGCTCTCCCCTCTCGCAAGGAGCTGTACCGCCTCATAGCCCATACTGGACGCAGTTACTCTGTCGCGCACAAGCGGTCTTCCTCCGCGCTGTACATGACCAAGTACTGTAACACGGGTGTCGATTCCCGTCTCATCATGCGCGAATTTCGCGACATCATTTGCCGCGCAAACACCCTCGGCAACTATCACGTTGAAATTTGTTCTGCCATTAAGACGCGCCTCGCGTATCGGGTCAACAACATCTCTCATAAGGTCAGCTTCCCGCTCCGGAACAAGAACAGCCGATGCGCCGACTGCCATAGCGACATTCAACGCAAGATGTCCGGCGCGGTGACCCATAACTTCAACCACTGAAATTCTCTCATGTGAACGCATCGTATCAGAAAGCTTGTCGATACACTCTATAGCTGTGTTGCAGGCTGTATCGAAGCCTATGGTGTACTCAGTACAGGCGATGTCATTATCAATAGTAGCCGGTATTCCGACAACCGCAACACCATATTTCGCAAGCTCGCTCGCTCCCCTGAATGTTCCATCGCCGCCAACTGCGACTATTCCGTCTATACCGCGGAATCGACATGTATCAGCGGCGCGTTTCTGCCCCTCGGCTGTCATAAATTCCATGCTTCTTGCTGTGTATATCATCGTCCCGCCAAGTCCCGTTATTCCGGACACATCACGCGGGTTCAGAGGACGCATATCTCCGTTTATCAGTCCGTTGTATCCGCGCTTTATGCCGATACACTCAATTTCAAGCGAGTGACAGGTTCTTGCAACAGCGCGAATTGCCGCGTTCATACCGGGCGCGTCGCCGCCGGAGGTTAAGACACCTATTCTGTGTACTTTTGATTCCATGTTATTTTCTCCTTATATTTAATTCAAAGCTGAAACGAATTTTTATTATGAAAATCAGCGCAGCTTTTCCTCGGTTCTTTACTTGCGTGAGTATAATGCGGATTGGCAAATAATTAAACTGATCCTTGTATATTATCTGAATACTTTGCACTCATCGTCATACACTTCAAGTCTTTGAAAAGCTATAAAGTCCGGCTGAAGCTCCGGTTGCTTTTGCTCAATCGCTGACATGAGAACGGCTGGTGAAAGTGACGGCTCCTGCGCTGACAATAATACTGTCACGGCAAGCTCCTTATCTGACACACGTTCCCATGTCATATCTCGGTATAGCGGCGCAATATCGACAGTATTAACGCCGCGTTTCGATTTCTTCTCTATTGTGAGCGTATCCGCGTTGTAAAGCTCCCGAAGCTTTCCAAAAACATCGTCAGTAACACCGCGATCGTACTCAAGGCTGCATTGGACTTTTAGCCAGCGTATATATTTTAGCTTCCTGCCGCTTTTGTACGCGGCGAGAACCTCTATCCCGTCCGGCAGCTTACTGTTCAAAAGTTCCGGAACATCGCGCAGTAACGCTCCGCCTGTAAGCTCGAAATCCATCAGCTCACATATACTCCCCGTACCGACAGAGAGCGGCAAAGCAAATGAAATATATGGGTGCGGATTGAATCCCTCGGTGTGCTTTATTTTTATACCGGCTCTTAAAAACGATCTCTGCATCGTTCTCATAAGGTCGAGGTGCGACAGATATTTTGCTTTTCCATCTTTTTTTATGAGAAGTCTGTCATTCATCACACGCTCTCCTTTCAAGGAGCTTCAATGCCCCGCAGCCGGTACACTTTACGCGGCAGTCCGGTGTCAGTACACCCTCGATAGCCCTCTCAAGCTCGCGCCTGAGATACGATTTATCAACTCCGACAGATATAACATCCCATGGCAGAGGCTCGTCCGCATTTCTCTCCCTACAGGCGTAGTATTCCATTGACAGTCCCACCGATTCAAATGCTTTCATCCAACGCTCAAGGCTGAAATATTCGCTCCATGCGTCGAGCTTGCCGCCCATCTTCCAAACAGCTTCTATAGCGTCTCCGACTCTCCTGTCTCCGCGTGAAAGTGCCGCCTCCACAAGTCCGACATCAGCTTCATGCCAGTTATACGATATTGATCTCGATTTCATGTTCTCACGCAGCAGTCTCACACGCCGCAGATATTCCTCACGGCTGACTTGAGCCACCCATTGAAACGGAGTATGCGGCTTCGGTACAAAGCATGATGTACTGACAGTAATGTGTACACCCCGCGCCTTATTTGTCGCGTATTGCCGCCATGTGTACAGTACCTTGTTCGCAAGCTGAGAAATAGCGAGTACATCCTCATCGGTCTCCGTTGGCAGTCCAAGCATAAAATAGAGCTTAATATTGCTCCAGCCGCCCTCAAACGCGAAACGGCAGGAACGCAGCAGTTCATCCTCTGTAACATTTTTATTTATAACGTCCCTCAGCCTCTGACTTCCCGCTTCCGGCGCGAACGTCAGACCGCTCTTACGAACCTTCTGTACACGCTCCATTAGTGACATTGAGAAGTTATCAGCTCGCAAGGACGGCAGCGAAAGACTTATATTTCTCGGCTCACACCAGTCTATAAGCCCGTCTGTAAGCTCCTGAAGTCCCTTGAAATCGCTTGTTGAGAGAGACGAAAGAGTAATCTCCTCATAACCTGAATCCAATAGTGCTTCTTTCGCCCGCTCCAGAAGAAATCCTACACTTCTCCGCCGGACGGGTCGGTAAGCATACCCCGCCTGACAGAAGCGGCAGCCGCGCACACAGCCGCGAAACAGCTCTAACGTAACTCTGTCGTGTACTATCTCGGTTGACGGTATAAGCGTCTTTGTCGGAAAGTAAGTGTCGTCAAGATCTTCAATTATGCGCTTAGTAACACGCTCAGGCGCACCATCCTTTGGATTAAGTCCCAAAAACGCGCCGTCATCGCCATACAGCGGCTCATAGAGCGATGGAACGTATACGCCCTCTATTTGTGAGGCTTCTTTGAGAAACTCGGTTTTTGTCCAGCCCTCATTCCTCGCCTTTCTGTAAAGTCTCACAATATCAAGGTCAAGCTCCTCACCCTCACCTATCGCGTATAGATCAAAAAACTCCGCCATCGGCTCAGGATTTATGCACGACGTACCTCCGGCGAATATTATCGGAGTAAGTTCCGTCCTGTCGCGTGAGCGTATCGGAATACCGGCAAGGTCAAGCATATTGAGTACATTTGTGTATGCCATCTCGTAGCCGAGAGAAAAGCCTATAATGTCAAAATCTCCGAGGGGATCACCGCTCTCAAGGGCATACAGCGGAATATGATTTTTACGAAGCTCGTCCTCCATATCACCCCACGGAGCAAAGACACGCTCACACCACACATTTGGGTCGCTGTTCAATACTCCGTAGAGAATACGCATACCGAGATTAGACATGGCAATCTCATAAGTGTCGGGAAAGCAGAACGCGAAACGAGTGTCAATAGTTGATTTGTCTTTTATAATTTCGTTGTATTCGCCGCCAATATATCGGGCAGGCTTTTGAACTTTTGCGAGGATTCTTTCTATTTGCGAAGTCATTATTTCACTTCCTGATAATTTTGCGGAGCAACACCGTAAGGGGCTTTAAGCAAGCCTTGCTTTTGCGGAACCGCTCCGATTATTTTGATATTCAACGTGCGATATTTACACGTTTTGCTGCTTGAAAACCTTCAAAAATAAAATGAATTGCTTAAAATTCCAAAAATGTATATGTATTTGTCTCGTTGTATAAAGAGCTTGCCTGTCCGCAAATCATTATCAGGCTATTTTCACTCGATATACAAACTATTATGTAAATTCTTTTTATTCTATACTCGATATAGTCACTTTTCTTTTTGACCGCGCTGACACAAAACCTGCCCGCCGTTCATCTTAGCAGTGCAACCCCGCTTTCGCGCACTCCACAGCGAGAAACGATGCACATATAACGAGAGATAACCCGCCGCCGGTTATAAATGCCGCGTATATTCCAAGAATTGACATTAAAACAAGGCATACAATATTCAGGCACATCGCCACGCGATCCGCTGTCATTGGACTGAATAAAGATGAAATTATTGAATAAACTATTCTTCCTCCGTCAAGAGCTGTTATTGGCATAAGATTCACAATGCAGTACATAAGATTAAGTCCTGAGAACATCACGAGACTGTCTGTAAGACCAATTCTTGACGGAATAGCTGTAAATATAGCGGCATACAAGCTCGCAAGAGGTCCGGAGGCGGCGATTACCGCGTCAAACGCATAGGGTACAAACTCATCGCGGTAAAGTATTCTAATTCCAACCGGCTCCACAATTACGCTCTCGACCGCGACACCGAGAACCTTCATTGCCGCTAAATGCCCCAGCTCGTGCAAAATCACCGCCGCTGCTACTTCTATAATCATCCTCACATCCGCAAAGAGCAGAAACATCGCGATTGCCGCGAGAGCGAACGGTGAGACATATACTTTTGGCTTCGTCATAGCGCGACATAAAATTCGGGGTCTACATACACCCCGTCAACCATCAGTTCAAAGTGAAGGCACGCCCCTGTTGCGTTTCCGCTGTCTCCAGAGAGCGCGATTATATCTCCGGCACTCACTGTGTCACCCGCGTTTACAAGCGCACTGTCAAGGTGAGCGTAAAGTGTTCTAATGCCGTCATGTTCGATTGTTACATATAATCCGTAGCTTGCGCTGTCAGCTACCGACTGTATAACGCCGTCTGAGAACGCGCAAACCTCGGAACCTTTCGCCGCGCCTATGTCAATGCCGTAGTGGAACCTCAACCCCCCACCGTTGGGGTCTTCTCTGTATCCAAAGTGTGATGTTATAGCACCGTCAGCCGGCACGGTATAGTTTGTGTTAAGCTCTACGCGCTTAAATGTCACGTTATCAGGCGTACTGCTGCCTTCAGGTGTTCTGTCATCATATGTGTCTATGCTGTCGGGTGATTCGCCGCTTTGACCAGCCAGTTCCGTATCACCATCTTTTGTATCAGCGCCTGTTTCAACTTGCTTCGTGTCGGAATCAGATGTCAGCACATCAGCGTCTGCATCTATATTAACATCTTCTATGCCTGATTGCTCCGCGCCGTCACCTGAGTTTGCGTTACCTGTGTTATTGCTGTCTGTGTCAGGTTCGCTATTGCCAGCGGGAACGGATAAATCATCTGTCTCATCGATAACCTCAACCGTGTTCGGTACGATTGTGAAAGCGTAATAACACGCTTCGTTCAATGCGTCAATAAGACTTTTCTCTCCCGCAGCAGCCTCTCCGAATACTGAGATTGCTGAATCAAAATCGGCGTTTCCGCGCAGAACCAGCATTATATCATCCATCGCCGCGTCTATTTTCTCCGGAAACGCCAGCTTCGCGAAACACACCAAAAATACAACCCACAGACACACCACAAGTCTCACACCGCGAAACCGATGAGTCTCCGGCTCCTTACGTTCTTTGCCGCTGTCTGTACCGCTTCCATACACCATGCCGCTCACCTCCACAACGGAATTGATTTCCGATTTATGGGTCACTTCACGCACACATTGAGCAGCTTTATCATGAACCGCGAAAAAATAACCTTAGAAATAAAGCACTCAAGGGATCGGGAAAGCGAACTCAATATTCCCACTGGCATAGTATATTCTGACAGCCGCGTAAAAATGCTTTCTAATACTCGTAAATTCCCCCGCCGATGAACTCGCGCAGAAGCGAATCCGCCGGGACAAGCTCACTTGGTATCGGAACAAGCTGGCTCAAAAGAGGTTCAATTTTTCTCACTTCGTCAAAGCCTGCATGGTCTTCGGTAAACGCTTTCAGAAGCGGCAGGGCGTGACTTTTAAGCACCGGCATCTCATAGAGAAGCGATGAATCGAGACGCAGCTTCGCTTTCTTTATAAACGGCGTTATATGCTCACGCTCACCGCGCATGACGTTAGCCCAGAGACTTAGCGTGTATTCCGCGTTCGCCCCTCGGAAATTATTGTCGCGCACAACACGGCGAACGAGCCGCGTCCATTCCGGCTTAAGTGTGCTTCCGTCAGGGTAGAGTATTTCCGATGTCGCGCTTATGTAGAGCGTAAAAGCGTTCGGATTTTTGACTGTAATCAGGTCATTCAGAGCGTGAATACCCTCAAAAATCGCAACCTCATTCTCAGCAAGGCGCATAGGCATATATTTACTCGCGCTCCGCTTCTGCCTTGTGAACATGAAGTATGGAACGTGTATCTCCTCGCCGCGTGACAGTGCAGCAAAATGCTCATTCAGCAGGTCAATGTCCATTAGCTCAGGGGATTCATAATCAACCTCGCCCTCCGGCGTTCTCGGACAGGTTCTGAGGTCGAGTGTGTTGAAGTAATTATCCATAGATACCGTGTGTGTATTTATTCCGCGCCGTTTAAGCTCATCTTCAATGCGCCGCGCTGTTGTTGTCTTCCCCGCTCCACTGGGACCCGACAATAAAACTATCGGACTTGCAGCGAGGTTGTCACATATAGCGTCAGCGGCACTCGATATTCTGTTTGAGTAAGCCTCACCCTCCTCTTTGATAAGTCCCTCCGGGTCGCGTGCTGCCCATTCATTCAAATCTTCAACTTTAAATACCATCAATAAATCCTTCCTTAAAAATATATCATTATTTATAAACACCGTTCGGTTCGTTTGCGGAACGCGAGGTGTAAAACTCCGTTATGCGGCTTTTTTTCGTGGAAACCTCATCTATCATTTCTATATACTCCTTTGGATACTTGGGAGCAAATATACGTTTTACCGAACCGCTCTCAACATCCACTAACTTTGTGGATCCGCCGCCGCCAATCGCCAGTATCGTGGCAAGCTCCTCCATGATGAGAATGTTATATAAGCTCTCATGCCCCGCAAGCGTCCAGCCGACATTTTCAAATCCGCCTGACATGAACTTCTGCCTGTAGAGATAGTACGGCTCATAACCCGCCGTGCTGAGAAGTCCGCGCGCAGTGTCAAGCATTGCCCTCACAGCGTCCTTGTCAGGCAGTTCTCCACCGTTTTCCGTAAGACGTGAGCCGCGCTTCAAAGCAAGTGTGTGTACAGTGATATTTTCAGGTTTCATGGATATAAGTTCCCTCATCGTCGCGTTGAAACTATCCTGCGTGTCAGTCGGAAGTCCCGCTATTACGTCCATATTTACATCACAACCTGACAGCACCTGTCGGACGAGACTGTAAGCATTCCGTATATCGTCGGAGGTGTGGCTGCGTCCGATGGCTTTGAGAACATTGTCGCTCATCGTCTGAGGATTCACGCTTATTCTTGTGACGCGATTTTGGAGTACGCCGAGCTTGTCGGGCGTTATCGTGTCGGGTCGTCCCGCTTCTACAGAGAACTCACGCACATCCGAAAGGTCAAACTCTCCATACAACATATCAAGAAGTCTTTGAAGCTGCTCCGCCGTGAGCGTTGTGGGAGTGCCTCCTCCTATATATACGGCTATGATGTGAAGATTCAGCTTTCTCACAACCTCAGCCGTTGCCGAAAGCTCCTTTGCGAGAGCGTCCATGAACGGCTCAACAAGCCCCATAGTCTTTTCTACACTCTGACTGACAAAGCTGCAATACGCGCATCTCGTTGGACAGAACGGTATTCCGACATATAGAGCTATATCGCGCCTTGTAAGATGTTTCCTGACATTCATTGCCGCGCAAGCAGTCTTTCCGCAAAGCTCCGCACGTTCAGCGTCAACATGGTAAACTGTTATAAGCTCTCTCACAGCGTCCTCAACGCTCCAGCCTTTGCTGAGTTTTTTCGTTACGAGCGTATCGGGGCGTATTCCTGTGACAGCACCCCATACAGGTTTTTCAGACAGAACCTTCAAGGCGGCATTATAAAATGACAGCTTAATTATCTTCTGAAGCTCTCTGGACTTTTCTATATTGTCTGAAAACACGCTTTTTGCGGACTTCTCTATTCCGTGAGAGTGCAAGCCGTTATATTGAAGCACGGTTTTCGCGGTATAGCAGGTCCCGTCAAAGAGCAAAGACACCACAGCGTAATCATCGCCGTCATTCGGAGACGTATCGGTGTACTCAGGACGCGCCGGCAAAACCGACATCATTATCTGCTCAACAGCGTATTTGTAATCGTGTCCCTCTAAATACAGCTTCATAATCCCAAAGCGTACCGGACATAGCGGTTTGTCATGCGTTCGCGGTCAAGAGTTGAGGGATCCATGTGACCCGGCCAGACCTCGTAATTGCCCTGAAGCTCGGCGATACGTTTAAGCGATCTCATAAGCGTATTGAAATCACCGCCGGGCAAATCGGTTCTCCCGCAGCTTCCCGTAAACAGCGTATCGCCGGTAAACAGCGCGTCACCGCATATTATAGTGACTCCGCCTGGGGAATGACCCGGTGTTTCCATAATCTTAAATTCGAGTGCGCCGATTTTTATAACATCGCCCTCAGAGTAAAATCGAGTTTTCCCATTTGAACAGTATCGGTACCGTTCGGGAGATTCGCAGGCATCAAGCCTGTTTATCCAGACTTCCGCACCTGTCTCGTCTTTTACGGCATCCACGGCACCAACATGGTCGTAGTGTCCATGCGTAATAAATATAGCCTTTGCCGTAAGACCGCACATCTCAAGATAATCAAGTATCGTGTTCGATTCATCTCCCGGATCGATTACGGCGCACAAAAGACTTTCCTCATCTGTAACAATGTAACAATTAGCTTCCATATTGCCAACAGGCAAACATTTTATCAACATATAGGATTTCCCCTTTTTGTGTATTTATATTAGGTGAAATAATAAATTCCGCTTAATATATTTGCCGGGTCTGCGGTTTTGCCGTAAAGCAGGGGCAAAACCGCAATTATTGCTGTAGTATACTGTAAAATTCTGCAAAGCCGCAGTGCTGTATCCACTTCTGACAGAAGCTCAACAAGGTCTGCCAAGTTTCACGCCGAAAGGCATTGGAATTAAATTCGTTTTTGCAGAAGCTCCGCGAGGGAACCGCCGCAAGCGGCTGGAGTGCCGATCGACAGCGGTAGTAAAAATATCTTGGAACGAACGTGGTCTGAAACTTCACAGGCGGTAAGCGCATAAAGTGTCACAAGCATAAAATCAATTTTCAATTTGTTCCTGTGCCTCTACACTCCGTTTCTCTTGACTTCCCTCACACCCTTTACAGACAGCAGCTTTGATATTGCTATGCCAAGCTCCCGCCTGTCATGCACCTCAATGGTAACAAATACAAGTGCGTCTCCTCCGCCCATGTCCTTCGCGTTTAGCGCGTCCACTTTCAGCTTCAATGCCGTCAGTATAGTCGCTATGTCCATTACTAGACCGTTTCTCTCTCCGGCTACTATCGTCAGACATGTCTGGTATAGCTCTGTTGTCTCTGCTTCCCAGTGTACATTTATCCATCGTTCCTGATTCTTGTTGTCATCAACTGAATTTTGATAGTTTTTGCAGTCCGTGCGGTGTATCGAAATTCCATATCCTCGTGTCACAAACCCAACTATCCCATCGCCGGGTACGGGCATACAACATCGCGAGAACTTCACAAGCACATTATCTACACCTTCAACTATTATGCCGTGTATCGCTTTCGTCGGACGCGCCGCACTCCAAGCAGGGAACTCGCCCTTGTCTTTTGCCGCCTTTTCAAGTAAATGCAGTTCCTCTCTTAATCGGTTTACCGTCTTCTGAGCCGACAGTCCCCCATAGCCTATGGAAGCGTATATATCGTCCATAGACTGCGCTGAAAATCGCTTCATAAACTGCGGCAGCACCTTCGAATCCGAAAGCGTACTTAGCGATATTCCCTGACGGCGCATTTCAGTCTCAAACGCCGCCTTCCCGTTTACTATGTTCTCCTCGCGCCGCTCCTTTTTAAACCATTGGCGGATCTTGTTCCGTGCCTCAGAACTTTTTACCATGTTCAGCCAATCTCGGCTCGGTCCCTTTGATGTGTTGGATGTGATTATCTCAACAACATCGCCGTTCTGAAGTATGTGAGAAAACGGAACTATTCTGCCGTTGACTTTCGCGCATGTCATGCGGTTGCCGATCGCTGAATGTATATTATACGCGAAATCTATCGGCGTTGCCCCTGCGGGAAGGCTCTTCACATCACCACGCGGCGTGAACACAAATACCTCGTCAGAGAACATCTCAACCTTGAGACTTGATACAAAATCCTGAGCGTCCGACTCCTGCTGCGTCTCAATCAGATTGCGTATCCACGCGAATTTCTCCTCGTCAGCCTTGCCTTTGATTCCATCCTTATATTTCCAGTGTGCCGCGATTCCGTATTCGGCTGTACGGTGCATTTCCCACGTTCTGATCTGAACCTCAAACGGAATACCCTCGCTGCCGATTACAGTTGTGTGGAGAGACTGGTACATATTGGGCTTTGGAGTGCCGATATAATCCTTGAATCTGCCGGGTACGGGGTGGTAAAGCTCGTGTATACAGCCAAGGACGTTATAGCAGTCCGCTATATTATCCACGATCACTCGAAAAGCATAGATGTCCATCACCTCGGAAAATTCCTTGTTTTGGCTGTACATCTTGCGGTAGATACTGTAAATATGCTTTGTTCTGTATGTGACGGTACCGTTTATGTCTGTCTCCTTTATGCGTTTTTCAATCGTCTCGGCTATGCGCTCAATAAATCCCTGATTTTCGCGCTCACGTTTGGCAAGTCCCTCGCTTATCTCCTTGTATCCTACAGGGTCAAGGAATTTGAGCGACAGATCCTCAAGCTCCCACTCTATAACTGACATACCAAGGCGGTGTGCTATAGGGGCATACACCTCCATTGTCTCAAGAGACTTCTCACGCTGTTTGCGCTCCTTCTGGTACTCCATTGTCCGCATATTATGAAGTCTGTCCGCCATCTTTATAAGAATAACACGAATATCACGCGCCATCGCAAGGAGCATTTTGCGGAGATTCTCCATCTGCTCCTCCTCTTTTGAGGTGTACGTCATTCGTGTCAGCTTCGTAACACCCTCAACGATGTTTGCCACATCGTTTCCGAAGCGTTTCGCTATATCCTGATGTGTGACATCCGTATCCTCAATGCAGTCATGCAGTATAGCGGAAATAATTGACTCCTCATCAAGTCCCATTTCAGCTATTATAATAGCCGCCGCTACAGGGTGCGTTATATATGGGGAACCGTCCATACGAAGCTGAGAGCCGTGTGCCTCTCTCGCGAACTCAAACGCCTCACGGATTTTTTTGAAATCCTTTATTGACGTACAGCGTTTTATTGTATCAATAAGCTGCGAATATTCCTGTTCCGCAAATTCCGAAACATCTGTTTTATTCTCTTCGTTGTCGTACTCATAGTTTTTTTTCATAGCACTCACCCACCGAAAATATCCTCAATTCTCAACTGTACGGAGCGTCTGCCCATGTAATTGTTGATCTGCGGGGTAAACGCTATTGAGATATATATGCCCTTATATTCACCTATTTCCTCCGGCGATTTACCGAAGAAAACCGTCTCAAACTCCGTGTTGCCTTTTATTACGCGCATCTTAGTGTGTCTGCCGCCGGATAGCGGTATAATCTCCGCAATTTTTACGTCCCTCATGCACATTACCGGTTGCGGGTTAGCTATACCGTAAGGTTCCAGCATCTCCATTGCCTCTACGTTTTCAAGACTGAGCAGAATCGGCTTTATGACCTCGAAATCTATGTGGAGCTTTTTGCACTTACCACTGTACTCAATACGCGGGAGCGAGTTGAACCTGCGCTTGAACTCCTCAATTTTGCCGCTTTCTATCGTAAGTCCCGCCGCCTGATCATGACCGCCGTAGTTTATAAAAAGCTCCTTACACTCGCATAGAGCCGCGTAGATATTATAGTTATCTATACTCCGGCACGAACCGCGTCCTATACCTCCGCTCTCACAGATAATAATCACCGGTACATTATATTTATCGACAAGCCGGGATGCCACAATGCCCGCGACACCTTGGTGCCATTCACTGCTGTTGAGTATTATAGGTTCATTCGCGGGACGGGCGGGGTCAAGCATTCTGTTGGCTTCCAGCAGCATATCGCCCTCGATTTTACGGCGTTCGTCATTCAGCTCACAAAGCGCATTTGCAAGTTTTCTTGCACATTTAGGGTCTTCAGATGTAAGAAGCTGAAGAGCAGTGTCTGCGGAGCCAATTCTGCCGGCGGCATTTATTCGCGGAGCAAGACCGAAGCCGATACTGCCGACTGATAGCTTCTTCCCGTCTATACACGCGCTTTCGCAAAGCATTCTTAAACCGAGCCTGTTACACTTGCGAAGTATGGGAAGACCTCTTCTTATAATAGTTCTGTTCTCACCCGTGACAGGGACAGCGTCAGCTATAGTACCCAGAATGACAAGATCGCAGTATTCAGTGAAAAGCCTGTCCTGCTCATTCTCGCCCTCAACGGCACACGCAACCTTGAACGCGACACCGACACCCGCGAGATTTTTAGATGTTGACGGGCAGCCCGGCTGTCTGGGGTTCACGATCGCGCAGGCTTTTGGCAGAGTATCGCCGCACTCATGGTGGTCTGTAATCACCATATCAAGTCCCAGCTGCGCGGCTTTCTCACATTCTTTTATAGCTGTCACTCCGCAGTCAACAGTTATAATGAGAGTGACACCGAGCGATGATAATTTTTCAAGCTCGGCAACATTCACACCGTAGCCATCCTCAAGGCGATTCGGTATAAAAGTCTCGCACTCAAGACCTTTTCCGCGCAGAAAATCCGACATAAGCGCACATGAGGTGATTCCGTCAACATCGTAATCGCCGTAAACAGCGACGTGTTCGGAGTTTGCGATTGCCCTTTGTATTCTTGCGGCGGCGCGATCCATATCCTTAAACGAAAAAGGACTTGTCAACGTCATATCCTCTGAAATCCTCTGCTTCACGCTCTCAAGTTCGGTTATTCCGCGAGACACGAGAAGCACTGAAACAAGCGGGTTAATACCGGAGCGAAACAGCTTCGCCGCAGCCTGCCTGTCATAGCCTGTTATTTCCCACGATGTTCCGACCATATAAGCCGCCTCTCTTTCTGTTACACTTTACGTTGCACTCTATTATACCAAAAAAAACGGCAGATAACAATAGTTTTGAAAAATAAAATGAGAGAAGGTTCATTCTCACGGCTGCAATTCAGCCATTTCTCCTAAATAATGGATCTGCCAGACAGCGATATTCCAATAAAATTAAAAATGTTACAATTTGTGCTTTCTATTTTAATTTCGTGAGATTTATGTTATAATGGAAAAGAGACTATTGAAGGGGGTATTCGCGATGGAGCTTGTTGTACCGGTTGGAAGTGCAGAGGGCGTATCGGCGGCTGTTGAGAGCGGTGCCGATGCGGTGTGCGTAAGCATTAGCGGAAGCGGTTCACATTCCGAATACGACATAACAAGCGAACAGTTCGCGAAAGCCGCTGAGTTCTGTCGCGTCCGAGATGTTAAAATCTACCTTATCATCGAACGCGCACCAAAGGACGATGATTTCGAGTTCGCGGTTGAAGCGGTGAGACGCGCCTCGCGTTCCGGTGTCGATGCAGCTATATTGAACGATTTCGGGCTTATATGGGCGGTTCGTAAGATGGTGCCTGATCTTCCTGTACACGCCGGCGTAAAGCTCAATATACACAACCTTGACGGTGTACGTCTCGCGGAGGCTATGGGAGTGAAACGCATTTCCCTTCCGCCGCAGATGAAGCTTCAGGAGATAGTCAATATTGCCGCGAAAACCGATGTGGAACTTGAAATTCAGGTTCACGGCAGGCTTTGCCCCGCGTACCAGTCTCACTGTCTTATACCATCATATCTTGCGAAGCCCGAAGATGCCGATGAGCTTTGCCGGGATAAATGCGTCTCTATGTTCCCTCCACGCGGTACAAAACGCTCAGCCCCTTTTGACAACGAGGATCTCTGTCTCGCGGACGAAATGAAAACAATACTTACATCCGGCGCGACGGCTTTGAGAATAGAAAGTCGGGACAGAGGACCGGAATATACCGCCGCCGTCACAAGAGTTTATGCGAGACTTCTCAGGTACAGCGGCAGACCAACCGATAACGACATAGCCGTCATAAAAAGTGTTTACCCTGTGACAGGATTCACTAATGGCTCTATCTGCGGAAACCGCCACGGCTGCGTTGACAGCAATACCGTCTACGATCAAAACGCTCTGTGCCTCTCTATAAAGCGCGATTACCTCAACAGCGAATATAAGCGCGTACCGGTCGTTTTCACCGGAAAGCTCAAAAAGAATGAGCCATTCTCTCTTACGGTTCTTGACAGAAACGGTCATTCCGCGACAGCAACAGGTGCGATACCTGAGCTTGCGTTCCACCTCGTTGCCGATATGGGCTACCTCAAAACCGAGCTTAGCCGCACAGATGGTACACCGTTCGAGTGCCGCGGTGTTCAGTTCAATCTTGACAATGGTCTTTACATAGCTCCAGCGGAGGTCGCGAAGGTGCTATCGAAGATACTCAGTGATCTCACGGAACAGCGCAAGCCGTTTATCCCAAGAACCGACTATAAAATCACCATGCCCGAACGTACACAGGGCAGCGCGGAAGAGCTTCCGGTTCTTACAGTATCTATTCAGAAGCTCTCGCAGTTGTCCGACAGGCTTCTGGAACTTGCGCCAATAGTGATATACGTTCCAATGAGTGAAATTCTGGAGTCTGACAATGACAAAATACTGCCCTGCCTCAATTCCGCGACGACCACGCTCTGCGCTGTATTGCCGCCTTTCGTGACAGGAAATATTGACAGGGAACTTGAAGAACTCAGACGCATAGGTCTGCGGGAGGTTATTGTATCAAATATCGGTCATATTTTACCGGCAAAACGTATGGGATTTTCTGTTCGCGGAGATTTCGCAATGAATATACGAAACTCCGCTGACATTCATGTACTCAGCGCACTGGGACTTAAATCCGTGACGCTCTCCCCGACACTGAGTGCCGAAGAAGTGAAAGCCATCTCAAAGCTCATACCGGCGGAGCAGATAATCTATGGCAGACTTCCGCTGATTTCAACGGGCGAGTGCATTATAAAAAACGAGTTGGGAACCTGTTCCTGCGACAGTCTCACAGGACTATCAGATGTCTCCGGATTTGTCTACCCGATAACGCGCACCGGTGACTGCCGAAACACGCTATGGAGCGCGAAAAAACTATTTACGGCGGAACGCAGCCGAAGCTACATGACGGCTGGACTGTGGGGCGTTAGGCTCCTGTTCTCAACTGAGGACGATGCGGAATGTGTCGCCATAACAGAGCGGTATTTAAAACTTAACAGCTACACTCCGGCATCGTACATGACATCTTTGCTTGATTACGAGGAATAGAAATTATGAAAATTATTCTTGCGTCCGCGTCTCCAAGAAGAAGGGAACTTCTCAAAAGCATAGGAGTGGACAATTTTGAAATAGCCGCTTCAAATATCGACGAGGAAGCGGCGCGAACCAGCGACTCATACAGCCTTGTGATGCACCTCGCGGAACAGAAAGCGCGTGACGTCGCGAAATCTCACCGTAATGATATAGTTATCGCCGCTGACACCATTGTTACTCTTGACGGTACGCCGATAGGAAAGCCAAAAGACGAAACCGATGCTGTGCGTATTCTGAATAAGCTCTCCGGACGCGCACACAAAGTGATAACAGGTGTTGCGGTAATGTCAGGCGGCAAAATTGATGTCCGTGAGGATGTGACTCTGGTGTACTTTCGCAAGCTCATGAAAGGCGAAGCGGAGTGGTACGTTTCAACAGGCGAGCCAATGGATAAGGCGGGAGCTTATGGAATACAAGGGCTTGGAGGATTATTTATAGAACGCATTGAGGGAAGCTACTCGAACGTGGTCGGACTTCCGGTTTGTATGCTTGCGGATATGCTGAGAAGCTTCGGTGTCAATCTCACAGGGGTGACAGAAAAATGAAAAAATATGTAAGCCGCCGCAGCGTGTATATTATGGTAGCGGCAGTTATTATAGCGATAGTCGCGGCAGTGTCAATAACAATAAGCACCGGACACGCAAATGTGCTTGAAACTATGGCACAGCCGATTATAAAGCCTTTGAAATCTTTAGTGACCTCAATGGTTGAGTCGCTTGAACAGATGTACGACTATATGTATAAGTACGACACATTGAAAGCTGAGAACGAGGCGTTGAAGGCTGAAATCGCGAGACTTGAGGAAGAGTACCGCGAGTATGCCGATACGAGTGCGGAAAATGAGCGTCTGCACGCGCTGTTCGGATTTTCCGAACGGCACCAGGACTTTGTGTACGCGCCTGTCTCCGTGATAAGCTGGTCGGCATCCAATTACGCATCCTCATTCACGATAAGCAAGGGAACAGATGACGGTATTGCTCTCTATGACTCCGTTATAACCGAAACCGGCTACCTTGTCGGGCAAGTTACATCCGTAACGGCAACCTCCGGAACGGTGACAACTATAATAGATACGCGCATGAGCGTTGGCGCGATGGTCTACGAAACTGGCGAAACAGGCGTTGCACAGGGTGACTTTGAGCTTATGAACAATGAACAGATGAAGATGATTTACGTCAGCGAGGCTCAGGCTATAAGTATTGGCGACACGATAGTTACCTCCGGCAGCGGCGGCACATATCCTAAAGGACTTGTTATCGGAACGATCTCCGGTGTAGGCTCTAATGGCTCCGGTCTTGAGGAATACGCAATAATTGACTCAGCCGCCGACATAAACGCAAGTACGCACCTGTTTGTTGTTACAGACTTCTCCGTGAGCGACTGATGGGAGGGCGCGATGAATTATCAGAAAAAATTAAGGATTCCTGTCCGTATGCTTGTCACGGTAATGTATCTTATATTCGCATATATTCTTCAGTCAATGGTGCTGACACGCCTTACAATATTTGGCGTAAAACCGCTTATTCTGCCCCTCGTTGTTGCGGGAATGGCACTTTTTGGCGGACACGCATTCGGCTGCACCGTGGGACTTATGGCAGGCATTCTGTGTGACATCTCGTTTAACCAGCCAACTGTAGAGTTCACTCTTATATTCACGCTGATAGGACTGCTTTTGGGAATAATGTCCGATACTGTACTGGTTCAGGGATTTCCATCGTACCTTCTCTGCTCGGCACTTGCGCTTTCAGCCTCGGCACTCTGCCAAGTGATACCAATGCTAATGCTGTACGATGACGCGGCAAAACCGCTTTTCACAACCGCTGTCTATCAGACAGTTTACTCAATGCTCTATTCAGTGCCGTTTTACTATTTCTCAAGATTTGCGGCGCGACTTGGCAAGTAGAGACAGCAGGTATGCCGCTTTGATATTTGAAACCGATGTCTCGGTCGCCACTTTATTCTGCCATATTTATGAAAGGAAAGTAAACCGTTTGTTTATAACCGCCATCGGATCGCTTCATTGTGCGGAACCGATATAGCGGAACAATTTAATGGAGTAAGGATTTTTTTGTTGTTTAATATGATTATTTGCAAATTCTCAGCATAAATTTTTCTGCGCTGCCCGAACACGGACTTTCACAGGCTTCATGATAGAGAAGCCGCTGATTGAAAACTCCATAAGCTCTTATCAATTAAGCAGAACCTGAGTATCCCGCAAATCCCGCACGATACACATTGGTAAATGTTTGGGAGCTGTAATCAATCAGGCTCTATATACGATAAACTAAAAACGCCGGAATCTCCGGATCTTTGAGTTTCCAATTTTACAGATTATTTTTCTAAAGTTTCATAGATCCGTGAGTTAAGAATCATTTGAAATTTAGAACGTAATTTGAAACTAACACCGCCGCAATTTTCTTTCTTAAAAACGCGGCAGTGTCCGCTGCTTTATAAAGCAAGGGATAAAGTACAAAATGTTCCACGGACTCAGGATAAACAGAAAGGGGACAGATTTCGTTGGATAAATTTATAAAGCCTTCGAGAATAGCAATATGCGCTGTGTTCGTGCTATCGCTTTTGGTACTGTACGGATTCACGCTGTATAATCTTCAAGTTGTAGAGGGCGAGGAGTATCTTCGCGAATCACAGGGTACAACCACAGTCACCCGTACCATCTCTGCGGCACGCGGAAACATATATGACAGAAATGGTACGCTCCTTGTGACAGACAGCGCAATCTACAACGTGACGATTGACCGTGATTTGCTTCTGAAGCTGGATGAGCCGAACGAGGTTATACGAGTCCTTGTAAAAGCCGCGCAGGATTACGGCATAAGCTACAGTGATGAGTTCCCCGTGACAAAAACAGCACCTTTCCAGTACGATGCCGGTGCGACAAACTCTCAAATGTCATACCTGACATCATACATTGAGTATTTCTCAAGCCAGCTTGAACCGGATATTACCGCACCAGAGCTTATATCATGGATGCGCGAACATTACGGCATAAGCTATACCGTTCCCGCCGAGGAAGCGCGTCAGATAATAGCAGTGAGATACGGTCTTGAGATACGGAGAATAGTCAACATGAATGACTATATTTTCGCTGAGGATGTTACACCTGAGTTTATATCGTTCATCTCCGAACAGAATTTCACCTGTGTCAACATAGAAGTCAGTTCTGAACGCGAGTATCACACTACTTACGCCGCGCATATATTGGGAGTTATCGGTGCGGTTGACCGCGATGAGTACAATGACACATACAAGGAACTCGGTTACTCCCTGAATGCTCAGGTTGGCAAAAGCGGCGCGGAAAAAGCATTTGAGACATATCTTCATGGCGTAGACGGCATTGTGACGAAATCGTTTGATGCTGATGGGGCTGTTACAAATGTTGTTACTGAAAGGGAAGCATCAGCGGGGGGGAATGTGTATCTCTCGATAGATATTGATCTCCAAGCAAAAACCGAAACGGCACTTGCCAACGGAATAGCCGAGATAAACGCTGAGAGAACAGGCGATACAGAGCTTGCCGAGGGCGGTGCCGCAGTGATTGTTTCTGTAAATACGGGCGAGGTGCTGGCGATGGCATCGTACCCGACATACGATCTCTCAACATACTACCGTGATTATGTGACAACCTCCGAAGACCCTTTGCACCCGCTGAATAACCGTGCCACAGGCGGTCTTTATAACCCCGGCTCGACGTTCAAAATGGTGACAGCTTACGCAGGACTCAAGGAGGGTGTAATCGGACGCTGGACGGAGATAGAGGATAAAGGCATATACACGAAGTACGAGGGTTATCAGCCACGCTGCTGGATATACTCAAGCGGTGTTACACATGGGTATGTGAATGTTGTAGATGCTCTGGCTCAGTCGTGCAACTACTTTTTCTATTATGTCGGTGACAGTATGGACATAGATCAGTTATCAGACGCGGCACGACAGTTCGGCTTTGGCTCCCCGACCGGCATTGAGATAGGCGAAAGTTCCGGCATACTTGCGACAAGAGAGAATAAGATTGCTATAACGGGTGAGACAGGCTGGTGGAGTGCGGATTCGCTGATAACCGCAATCGGTCAAGGTCTTAATGAATTTACGCCGATACAAATTGCTAACTACACAGCCTGCATCGCGAATGGCGGTACGCTCTACTCCGATACAATACTCCGTTACGTCACCAACTATGACTACTCTGAGGTGCTTCTGGAGCATGAACCGACAGTGCTTAACGAGATAGACCGCTCAACAGGATATGTCAGCATACTTCAAGAGGGTATGCGGGCTGTTGTAACGAAGGGTACGGCATCGAGCGGACTCAGCGATTATCCTGTGAGTGTTGCCGCAAAGACAGGAACTATCCAGTCATCCGGCACGACAATGAATAACGCTGTTTTTGTCTGCTACGCTCCCGCGAGCAATCCGGAAATAGCGATTTCTATAGTGGTTGAAAAAGGCGGTTCCGGCTCTGCTCTGACAGAAATATGCTGTGACCTTTTAGATGCGTATTTCTCGACAACAGAAGAAGTAACATCTGTAATCGGTGATAACGAACTCGTGAAGTGAACAACTCCGCAGTCTTTGCAAAGGCAAGGTATATACGGGCAATTAAACTTCATGGTAAATGATGATACTCAGATTAGACAAGATTTCAGCTTTTAAGTTTTACGGATATTTTTGCGGATCTGCCTGTACAAAGAACGTCTTAGTCGCAAATTCTTCATGGCATCAAATTCACCATAAATTATTTCTCTGGTATCGACTGCAAAAAATATGTCAAGTTTCAAACTTTTTGCCGATTTTCTTCGCGGCAGCGTGTGTGGTATGAGGGTTTTGCTTCTGAAACGCGGTACTGTTTTTGAATCGCGGGCTGTAACCTTGCAATCATAATACGGACAGAAATCAACGCACTCTCCGGTATAGTCAAAAAAAGAAATACATTTCATACAAGTAAAAAATCAATTTTGGTATTGAAAATTCTTGTCAATCGGGTTATAATAGCAAGCAGAAGAACACGCGAATCAGCCAATAAATGATTTGTGTGAGAAGAAGGGCGGCGGGATAACTTTTGGGAGGACTTTACGGATTATGGGTACTTCTATTGCAATAGTTTCCGGTAAGGGCGGTACCGGCAAAACGGTATGCTGTGCAGCGTTAGGCTCAGCTCTCGCCGTAATAGGACACACAGCGTTGTGCGTAGATTGCGATGTAGGCTTGCGGAATCTTGACCTCGCCCTTGGACTTGATAATACGCTTTGGGACTTCAACGATATTCTGAGAGGTTCAGCGTCCGCCGAACAGGCTGTTGTGACACATCCAGATATAAAAAACCTCAGTTTTCTCTCCGCTCCAATCGGCGAGGATAACGTGGACATTGAAAAATTTTGTGAACTTATCGAAGATTTAAGACTTCATTACGACTATGTACTGCTCGATTCTCCTGCGGGACTCGATGAGGGTTTCACAATGACCGCCAAAGCAGCCGATTCCGCGTTTGTCGTTGTGACACCTGATTTGCCAAGCAGACGTGACGGTGAGAGAACAACCGCAAGGCTTATTGATTGTGGTGTTGAAAATATACGTCTGATAATTAACCGTGTTGAACCGAATATGCTGCGTCGAACCGGAATTACTCTCGATGATGTTATTGATGAGGTTGGAGCGAGACTTATCGGCGTTATCTACGAGGACGAATCCGTTCAGCTCGCGACAGCGCAAGGAAAGCCCCTGATTCTCTATGGCGCAAGGTACGCTTACGACCAGTTTTTTAACATTGCTAAAAGACTTGCCGGTGAAAAAATACCGATACAAGTATTCTGAACTCTGTGTAAATTCATGGTTCGGCAGATACTTATTGACAGGTGACAAGCAA
>CAZKLU010000033.1:0-21384 GCA_964553775.1 uncultured Oscillospiraceae bacterium
CCGTGCAAGCAAACGAGCAGGTTGATTTGATATTCATAATAAATCCCAAAATCCCATCTTCGCTAATTGTCACCAATTCAATAAACGAAAACATTTCAGCAACTGCTTGTCCGGAAAATTCAATATTCATCGTCTGCACTGTTTGCCCGGTTTCGCTTGAATCCACGGCATGTCTTCTCGTTTCTGCCCCGTGTGCTTTCTGACTCCCGCTAAACATACATTCAGCGGATAATCTAACAAAAACACCGTATTGCAGGATTGCAGTCGCGCATTCAGCGTTCTTTCATGATTTCCGTGAATAATTCATCCTTCGTTACTCAGAATATTCGTGAGTTTGGCATCTAACTCCTTTCGAGTAATATTAGTCCTACCCGATTGGTACCATATCATATCAAGATAATAGAACAACAACCCCGTTATATCCTATAGTTTCCGGGCAAATTTACTTTCTCCCACGCTGGGGCTAACTGTGCAGCAATTATCTTCCGCATAATTTTGTATCATCCATCTTCATTTAAGTTAATTGAAACATATTTTTTTCGTCAGGTAAATATCTATATTCAAAGCAGTCCGCAGAAATTAAATCCTATACTTTGTGTAAATAATACCTAAATACTTATCAAAATATATGGAAATTATTTTGAGCTTGTCTTTTGCCGTATTTAGAAGTTACATTCAAGGCTGAAATTCTTTTCAATTTAGTACATAACAAAAAGGGCAGTTTCTTTCATCGAAACTGCCCTTTATATCGCACATTTCAAGGCAAAAACCGTACTTAAAATATCTGCGCGTTAATTGCGAAATTTGCGTGAATCGCTAAACTGAATCTTATTTATTTTCCGGAACTTTATCATCGGGTTCCTCGGTATCTTTGCCCGTGGATGATACGCCCCACTTCGTAATTTTCAGACGCACCCGATCCTCACCGGTTTCAAATGTAATATATTCATCGCTCACATTGACTACTTTTCCAACTATTCCACCAATAGTGGTTATCGTATCTCCGATGCTTATATTGCTTCGCATCTCTTCCGCTTTTTTCTTGCGTTTGTTTTCCGGTCGTATAAGAATAAAATAGAATACCGCAACAATCACAACAATATACACGACTGAAAAAATCATTCCGCTGCCGGTCGAAGCTGTCTCAGTCGAGTCGGAGCTTGTTCCATCGGTTGATGTTGACACCGCGCATCCGGCAAGTGCCATAATCATTAGTGCGGCGACAATAAGCGCGACCGCAGCCTTTGTTGCCGGAAGTTTTCTCCGGTTTTTTTTGGTTTCTTTTGTAAGCATTGTATACCTCCGTATTATTTTCAACTTTTCATAGAGTATTATACTTTTAATTCTCGCTGATTGCAAGCATTATTTTCACTTGTGCGTAAAAATTTACATATTTATCGCAAGTCGTTCATTATTGCGAAGTTTCGCCTTCCGACAAAACCTCGCGGCTCACCGGAAAATCAAAATATGTATCGGGATACGGCTCTTCTATAAGTGTATAATGCCACCATTCAGTAGAGATTGAGCGGAACCCGTGTCTAAGCATAGCGTCCCTGAGAATCGCTCGATTACTTATCTGCTCATCCGTGAGTGTTTCCGTATATCCGGAATGTGACAGCTCCCCAAAATAGTCGAACGTTCCACCCATATCAACTTCTTTTCCGGTATTCATATCGAACAGTGTCAGATCAACAGTGCTTCCTCTGCTGTGACCTGAATGTGATGATATATATCCGCTTGAAAACAATACGGTTTTTGACAGTTCCGGATAAAAATACTCTTTCATCTTTGTGTCATCTTCATCCTCAGCCCAACGGACAAAATGTGCCACTGCCGTAGTTGGTCTGTATGCGTCGTATATTTTGAGCCGATACCCAAGCTCCATAACGTCATTGCTGACTGCCTGCAGTGCCTCGGCGGCTTCCACTGTCAAAAGCGCAACAGGTTCTTCGTAACCGTCAATTCGTGTTCCGACAAAGTTGTAGGTCGAGTAATATCGTATCTCCAATATCACATCCGGTACCGCATCGGAAAGAAGCACAAAGCCCGAAGCGTCAAGTGTGGAACCTCTCTTCTGCTCTTCCTTCTCGTCATCAGCAGCGGTGTCATTTTCGTCCGGCAGCTCCGGCAAATCCATTTCGTCCGCCGGAATGGACTCCGGTTCAGCGGTTGACGGTTCAGTATTGGATAGTTCCTCTTCCGATTCAGGGTACACATTCAAAGTCGATGTGTCTGACCCCGATACTTTTGTTTCCTCATGCTCCGATTCATCAGCTGCTGCCCATTGTGAGCAGCCCGCAGGAACGAGCAGCAGCGTAAGAACCAAAATCACTGTCGCGGCGCGTCTAAATCCTGATGTCAAGTTTTCCTGAATATTCTTTTCTGAAATCATCGAATTTCTCCTCATCAAGACTTTCGCGTATGCGCTTCATCAGATTGTTGTAGAAATACAGATTGTGCATTACGGCAAATCGCAAGCCGAGTATTTCACCACTTGCGAAAAGGTGCCGCACATAGGCACGGGAATAACTGCGGCAAACAGGGCAATCGCATTTATCGTCTATCGGAGACTTATCATACTTATATTTTTCGTTCTTTATGTTTATAATACCGTCCCATGTAAAAAGGTGTCCATGTCTCCCGTTTCTCGCGGGCATAACGCAGTCAAAAAAGTCGATTCCTCTGTACACTCCCTCGATTATGTTTGACGGAGTACCAACTCCCATAAGGTATCTCGGTTTATCCTTGGGCATATGCTCCTCAACAACATCAATTGTGTCGTACATCTCCTGCACACTCTCACCCACAGCAAGACCGCCTATCGCGTACCCCGGTAAATCAAGTTCCGCCAGTGCGTCCATGTGCCGGATTCTCAGGTCAGCATAAGTACCCCCCTGATTTATGCCAAAAAGCTGCTGTCCGGAATTTACAGTCCCGTCCAATGCGTTCAGCCGTTCAAGCTCACGCTTACACCTTTCCGCCCAGCGCAATGTACGTTCACATGAGAGTCTGACATACTCCCATTCAGCCGGAAGCCCCACGCACTCGTCAAAGGACATTGCTATATCGGAGCCTAAATTTGACTGTATTCTTATACTGTCCTCCGGCGACATAAAAATCCGTCTTCCATCGATATGTGAATTGAAGTCTACACCCTCTTCAGTGATTTTACGCAGCTTCGCAAGCGAAAATATCTGAAATCCGCCGGAATCCGTCAAAATTGGTTTGCTCCAATTCATGAAGCTGTGAAGCCCGCCCATATCACGGACAATTTCATCCCCAGGGCGCAGGTGAAGATGATAGGTATTTGAAAGCTCTATCTGACATCCGATATTTACAAGATCCTTCGCCGAAAGACCGCCTTTGATCGCTCCCTGCGTACCAACATTCATAAATACCGGGGTTTCAGCGTCCCCGTGACCGCACCTGAATATTCCCCGGCGCGCCCTGCCTTGAACGCTTTTTACATTGAACAATTTATTTTTCACTCCTCTTTTCTACTTGAAAATTCAGAAAATATCAGCTTTGAAGCTTTTGCGGAATTATTCATACGAAACTTTACCCCGCGCAAAAATACTGTAACATACTTTTTGCTTCTGTAAATCCGGCGCAGCCTGCAATCGTGTAGAGTTTAATCTTACGGGTATGATATACAACCGCAAATATTATTGCTCTTTAGTATATAAGGCTCCGCACCATTTCATCCATATCGGTAAATGTTTTGAAGCTTTTTTGCACAGCGGTTTTACCTTCAGCTCTGTTATCGGATTTGCTCTCCGCTTTGCCACTCTCTTTGATTTTCAGTTCGCTCTCTTTGAGCCTGTTTCCCTGTTTATTTTCCGGTTTGTCTTCCTTTGTGTCCTCTGGTTTTGCGCCGCTTTCATTCTTTTGCTTCTTATCGGCTTTAATGTCGTTCGATGTTTTCACAGACTCTTTTGATTCAGGGTTTTCCTCAGTTTTCAGCTGTTCTGCCTTTCCTCGCCGATGTCTGCCATTGGTTTTTGTATCGGCAGACTGATCCTCCTTCATCTCATCCGTCTCATCCTCGCTTGTAGGACGCTGGATGTCGAAGGGTATTCTGTTTTCTCGTATCGCTTGCCTTAAAAAAATGTTTATAGCCGTGGAAAAATCAAGCCCCAAATCAGAAAAAAGCTCCTGCGCTTTTGCTTTAACTTCAGCATCTATCGTTATGCTTGCAGTAACCTTCGCCATTTACCGCACCTCTTCCAATTCTTCTCTATTTTCTTCCGGAGACTGCTTATTTACAATAATCACATTTTCATCTCCCAAAAGATGACGCATTTCCTCAACTAACGCTTCATGTATCATGCACAGATTGCCGAATCGCTTTCTTGTGTCGGCAAAAAGAATAATAATTTGCTCATTTCCAGGAAACATTGATGTCACGAGCTTCACACGCCTGTATACCGGATCTGACATACTGCTGATTCTCACATACAGCTTCCTGTTTGTTGATATTTTCTCGCCTAACAGACCGCTTATGTCCGAGTACGGTCGTATAACATTTGCTATTATCTGCGGGGGTCTGTCCTCACGCACTGACAGCTTACCGCGTACTATCACAATAGAACCGTCTCTCAAATAAACAGCACCATAGTTGAAAGCGTTCTGAAAAACAATAACCTCCATTGCTCCGGTGCCGTCATCGATCATTACATACGCCATTGTGGTTTGTGTCTTTGTCGTTCTTGTTCTGGCGGATGAAGCGACACCGGCAATTATTATTTCCTGACCATCACGGTATCTATGATTATATGAATCGCTTTCATAGTCTTTCATAATGCTGCCTATTGTAACAGCCCCATAACGCATTGTCAACTGACGGCAGCTATCCATCGGGTGTCCGGAGATATAAAGTCCCGTGACTTCCTTTTCCATTACCATACGTTCATGCGGCGGATATTCCTCCACATTAGGAAGCTCGATTTCCTTGTGGCTCATGTTTGATGCTCCCGGTACAGCAAAAAAGTCAAGCTGTCCATCGAGGTTTCTTTGCCGTTTCAGAGCAATATTACGCAGTTCTTTGCCGCATACCATCATAAGCTGATGTCTGTTCGCTCCAAGCGAATCGAATGTGCCGCATTTTATCAGACTTTCAACCGAACGCCGTGTCAGCTCTCCTCCATACGCCCGTTCACAAAAATCGGCAAACGATGTAAACGAACCGTTTTCATCTCTGTCTCTCATAATGCCGTCTATGAATTTGGACCCTATATTTTTAATCGCGACAAGACCGTAGCGGATATTGTTTCCCTCGACAGTAAACATCTTGTCAGACTTATTTATGTCCGGCGGCAGCAGTCTTATACCCATGCGAGTACACTCGGCGGTGTAATCCGCAACTTTCTCCGGCGAATCAAGTACTGAGCTAAGCAGTGCCGCCATGTACTCCTGCGGGAAGTGATACTTCAGATATGCCGTCTCATACGCCACTATCGCGTAGCTTACGGCGTGAGCCTTATTGAATGCGTAGTTCGCAAATTCGAGTATTTCATCATAGATACTTCCCGCAACATCAGGCGGCACACCGTTAGCAACAGCTCCTACTATACCACGGCTCTCATCGCCATTTATGAACGCTTCCCTCTCTTTTACTATCTCTGCCTGCTTCTTTTTAGACATAGCCCTTCGTATCATATCCGCCTGTCCAAGAGAAAAACCCGCCATCTGACGAAAAATCTCTATAACCTGCTCCTGATAAACTATACAGCCATAGGTAACTTCAAGAATAGGCTTTAATATCGGATGCTTATAAGTAACTTTACGCGGGTTTTGCGCCGCCTCTAAAAAACGCGGTATTGAATCCATCGGACCCGGACGATAAAGCGCAATGACAGCGGTTATATCCTCGATACTTCTCGGTCTCAATCCTACACAGACACCTGTCATGCCAGAGCTTTCAAGCTGAAACACACCGGAGGTCTTGCCGTCTGAAAGCATTCTGTACACATCCATATCGTTGTCGGGTATTTTCTGTATTTCAAAATCCGGTATTTTCTTTCTTATATCGATTACAGCGTCGTTTATGATTGTGAGGTTGCGCAGACCAAGAAAGTCCATCTTGAGAAGTCCCAGCTCCTCAATTTGCGTCATTGTGTATTGAGTGGCGATTGTATTATCCTTTTTCGACAGAGCCAGCGGAACGTAGGTGTAGACCGGATTTTTTGTTATCACAACTCCGGCGGCGTGTGTACCGGAATCCTTTGGCATATCCTCTAATGCCATAGCGGTATCAACCACGCTTTTATATTTCGGGTTATTTTCAACAAGATCGCGGAACTGAGGTGATTCGTTCAACGCGGCTGCGAGTGTTATATTAGGAGTATTTGGTATAGATTTCGCGATCTCGTTCTCCTCCTGAAACGACAAACCGAGAGCTTTGGAGACACTTCTGACAGCGTTTTTAGCTTTCAGAGTATTGAAGGTAATTATCTGAGCCACACGGTCACGACCGTATTTTCTTTTTACATAATCTACAACCTCTCCGCGTCTTCGCTCACAAAAATCCATATCTATATCCGGCATTGAGACTCGTTCCGGATTCAGAAAACGCTCAAAATAAAGATTATACTTGACCGGATCGACATCTGTTATTCTCAGACAATATGAAACTATGCTTCCCGCCGCCGAACCTCTGCCCGGTCCCACCGGTATGCCGCTTTTTTTCGCGAAAAGCACAAAATCCTGAACTATCAGGAAATAGTCCGTGAATCCCATGCGATTTATCATATCAAGCTCATATTGAAGTCTGCCGGTAAGTTCTGTAAATTTGTCGGGGTATCTGCTGCGAAGCCCGATTTCGCAAAGCTTCTTCAGATACTCCGCAGAGTCATGTTCTCCGGCTGGCAGCTTAAATTCCGGCAAGTGATAATGTCCAAACTCGAAGTTCAGATTGCATTTTTCCGCTATGACGTTTGTATTCTCAACAGCTTCAGGAATATCGGGAAAAAGCTCACGCATCTCAGATTCTGATTTGAAATACAGCGTGTCTGTAGAAAATTTCATTCGGTCGCTGTCGTTAATTGTTTTTCCTGTCTGTATGCACATCAGAACGTCCTGCGCGTAAGCGTCGGAACGTCTTAAATAGTGTATATCATTTGTCACAACCAGCGGAACGCCTGTCTCTTTTGACAGTCTTATAAGCCCGTCCGCCGCAATACGCTCCTCCTGTAATCCGTGGTTCTGTAATTCCAAATAGTAGTTTCCGTCACCGAAAATATTTCTCATCTCAAGGACGTGTTCTTTTGCCCGAGCGTACTCGCCGTTGAGTAAAAGCTGCGGCACTTTACCCTGTACGCACGCTGACAAAGCGATAAGCCCGTCGGCGTTATCACGGAGCATTCTCATATCGACCCGGGGCTTTATATAAAAGCCGTCCGTGAACGAGGCACTGACCATACGGCAGAGATTACTGTATCCAGTTTCGTTCTTGCACAGAAGTATAAGGTGGTAACGCTTGTTGTCAATGCCATGTTCTTTATCACTGCATGAACGAAAAGCAAGATAGACTTCACAGCCTATAATCGGCTTAATTCCTTCCTTGAGACATTCCTTATAGAATGACACAGCGCCATACATAACACCGTGATCTGTTATAGCGAGAGCTTTTTGCCCCTGCTCCTTTGCCATTTTGGGCAAATCTTTTATTCTGCACGCCCCGTCAAGGAGACTGTATTCGCTGTGAACGTGCAAATGTGTAAAAGCCATATCTCCATCCTCACACAAACTATATTGTCCTGTATTTTTCTGATATTTCCATTATCTTTTTCATTCTGTGACTTAGACACGATTTTGAAACAGGCGGGGACAGCATCTCCGCAAGCTCTGAAAGCGACAACTCAGGATATGTTTCGCGAAGCTCCGCAGTTTCGCGCAGCTTACTCGGTATCTCATCGAAAGCACCGCTTTTCCGCAGTCGGCATATAGCGTCAAGCTGAGCGGTTGATGCCTCGACAGTTTTAGAAACATTTGCTGTATCACAGTTTACCTTGCGGTTTATGCTGTTTGTCAAGTCCTTTTCAACCTTTACCGACATGATATTCATTGCTGAGATTGGCGCGCCCATTGTAGTCAGCATATCCTCAATAGCGGTGCTTTGCTTGAAGTACAGAATATAATTGCCTGATCTCTGTATGCTACCCGGATCAAAGCCCATATCAATAAGCAGCGACATCATTTCGCGGCTCACCTTGTAGTGGCTTGTAGCCATCTCAATATGATAACGCTTCGCGGGATCCGTTATACTGCCGCCCGCAAGAAACGCACCTCTCAGGAAACTTGAGCGTGTACCTGCCTCCTCCAAAAGACCAAGGTTTATATGGTGTGTCAGGACACGTTCAGAATCATAGCCGAAGATATTGAGTATCTTGGCAAGTTTTGCGTTGTCACGCAATATAAAAACGTGTCTGCCGTACCCTGTATTTGATTTTATCTCTTCTTTGCCAACTGTAATGAGGGGTAACGAAAACGCATAGTTAAAAAGCGGAGTTATTCTGTGAGCGAACTCCGGCGAGGATGTGGTTATGCGAATTTCGTTGGCGGAAAATGTGTTGCAGAAAAGCAATATCCCATAACATTCCGCGATTGCCTGACCTACGCTTCCGAATTGTGTACGGCACAACTCAGCCTTGACATTTGCCGAAAATGACATAGATTCATCACTCACTTCCGTTTTCAAATCGCACGTCTTATGACCCTGTGTACTCTGTAACTGCTTCACTGTACATATATTATAGCACGGGTTACGTTTATTTTCAACACCTGAAGCGACTTTTTTCTCGAATATACTTGCGGATCTACGCCGCTGTTTACTCAACTCAGACTTGCTTGCGTTCGTTGAAATCGAGTTAGCAACTGCTAAATTGACGATGAATGGTCATCCGAAGCGGCTGCCGCGTTTCTTCACAACTGTACAGGCGAGATAATTTGCACATAATACTTGAACTTATGATCGTATATTTCCCTGCTGATACCAGCAAGAGGGAAAGCAGTTAAATTTCCATGCTGTGTGCTTTGACAGCATTCAGGCTGCCGCGCTGCGGTGAACAGAGCAACACGAAAAGTCAAATATGACGCGGCTTGCAAGTATAGTTTTTCCGGTTAATACAGCTTCAATTTCCGTGTTATTTTACCTTTAGATACCGATTATTCAACCCGCATATATATTTTATCATGTTTTTCCGGATTTGTAAAGAGGGTGCCGGAAGGAAACGCGGAAATCAATTTCGGCGTGAACTTAACCGATACTCACAGAGTTTCGCAGACCGTGTACCGATTATATTCCGGTATTTGACTGATGAACCTGCACTGTGTGGGCAATAATTAAAAAATTTTATATATTTTCGTCAAGTTATCACTGGAAATGTGCTTGTGAAATTGTTAAAATGTATATGTGATATTATATCCGCTTTTACTCACAGGTTTGCACAGTTCATATTGAATAGTCACGCAAAAATTTTCCATTGAATAAATTGCCACAGGAGATAATTATGATGAGGGATAAACTGATTGTCTGGCTGCTTATATTGTGTCTGCTGCCGCTTTCAGGCTGCTTCGTAAATGATGCTTCGGCTCAAAGCGAGACTTCTTCGGGTGAAATCTCACAGGGAAACTATGTGTTTGTGTGTCCTCTTGTGAATAACGAATACTGGCTAACATTCATCCAAGGGATCGAAAGAGCTGATTCAGAGCTTGGGACAAACACAACAGTTATCGGATCTAAAACCGGTGAAGATTTTGAAACCGAGATCATCCAATATATGCGTGAGGCTATAGACAGCAACCCTGACGGCATTATTGTATACTCCAGCATTGATGCTCTCCTCCCGCTCATAGACGAGGCTGCGTCCTCCGGCATACCGGTAGTCTCTGTTGACAGTGACGCACCGGAAACATCCCGCGTTGCATATGTAGGAACCGATTTAAGAGAATTGGGGCGTGAATCCGGAAACGCGGTAGTGGATCTCGTCAGCGAATCCGCTGAAATCGCGTATGTTTGCAGTTCATTCTCCGCTCAAGGTGAGATGACAGTTTATAATTCTTTTCTTGATTCCATTCATGATTACGGAATAACCGTAACCGCATCGGCAGAGGGAGGCACTGAGATCGAGTATTCCGCTGACGTAACCGAGAATCTGCTGAACGAACATCCGGAGGTAGATGCCGTCTTCTGTACCGGAAGTATAAATGCCGCCGGAGCGGCTCTGGCAAAGGAACGGCTTGGACGCGATGATTTGGTTATAGTTGGTGTTGACGATATTGACGAAAATCTGGAGTGTATCCGTGAGGGAACTGTAGACGCTCTTTTGGTGCAGTCCCCTGAGCAAATGGGCTACCGAGCCGTAAACGTGCTTTATGCTTACAAGCTGAACGGCAAGCTATCCTCAGAGCATTTCTATACTGATGTTATTTTGGTAAATCAGCAAAATATTGATACATATAAAGAAGCAAGCAGCAACAACTTGAATACAGAAACCGGAACCTCTGATCTTGTCCGCGTCGGTTTCTACAGCGGCGAATCAGACTTTCAGGACGGCTTTTCCGATGATGAGCGGAAATCCGGCTACGCCTATGAGTATTATCAGGAAATAGCTGTGCTGACAGATTGGCGATACGAATATGTCTACGGCAGCCGTTCAGAGATTATGGATATGCTTATCGATGGAGAAGTTGACATTGTAGCGGGAGTATATAAGACGGACTATCTTGCAAGTCAGATTCTCTTTTCGGAATGCGACATGGGTCTTGGCGGTGACCCGCGTTACTTTGCGGTCAGCATTGAAAGAGAGGATCTGCTTGATAAGCTGAATAGCGCGATGAATTACCTACAGCAAAACTACCCTGACTTCACCGCGTCACTGCTTCAGAAATACTATACTCAGTTCACCGGTCAGTGGATAACAGATGAGGAAACACAATGGCTGAATGAACGCGGTACGCTTCGTTTCGGCTATGTACGGCATAACCTCCCGCTCTCTGACGAGGACGAAAACGGTCAGCCGACAGGATTTGTGAAGGAGCTTATTGATATAGTTGGCTCGTTTACATGGCTGACAATGGAACCGGTGTGCTATGAGACAGTGAGTGATATGCAGACCGGATTGTCGAATGGCGAAATTGACATCGCGTTCCCTGTATACTCAGATCCGTGGTTTTCTGAGCAAAACGGTTTCAGGCAGACAACATCCTTTATCAGTGACCGCGTTATGGTAATATACAGCGGAGACTACACAGAGGATCTTCTTGACCGCGTTGCTTTGAGTGAAACGGCAATTGGTCAGCAATATTATCTTGCGGAATACTATTCGGATTCGGAGATTGTCTATTACTCTAATCGAGCGGAAGTTATTGACGCTATTTTAAGGGGAGATGAACGCTGCACAGTCGGCAGCTCCAGCGTTTTACAGCGGTATATCGGTGAAAATCCTAAATATCTTCAATCTCTGAACATCGCGTACCTGGACACCTCTGAAAACTTCTGTATGGCGGTCAGCATTGACAACAACATTCTTGTGAACATACTAAACAAGAATATATCAAGCATAGATAATGCCGCCATCACTAACGCTATCATGCGGTATTCATCTGTAGAATACACACCCACGCTTATGGAGACAGTGCAGCAATACGCAGGGTACATAGTAATGATTCTATTTACCTTTGTTGCGATTTTGCTTGCGGTGTTCGTAAGCTACAGAAAAAAAGTGCGTATGTTTAACGAGGAACAGCTTCGTTCGCGTGATGCCTTAAAAGACGCTCTCGCCGTGGCGGAACGGGCAAATGAAGCAAAAACAGTGTTTTTATCAAGTATGAGCCATGATATTCGTACACCTATGAACGCTATAGTCGGCATGGCAACCATAGCCGTCAATCATATGGATGACCGCGATAGAACAGAGGACTGTCTTAACAAAATTATTCTTGCGAGTCATCATCTGCTGACTCTTATTAACGATATTCTCGATGTTTCAAAGATAGAGAGCGGGAAACTCTCACTCAACCCTGTACGTTTTTCGCTGCGTGACCTGATAGTCGGAATTATAAATATAGCGCGTCCGACAGCTGCGGAAAAGCACATCGACCTTGATATATATGCCGACGGTCTTGTATATGAGACAGTTTGCGCTGACGAGGTGCGTCTCAATCAGATTTTTGTCAATATCCTCTCAAACGCTATCAAATACACACCCGGCGGCGGAAAGGTAGTCGCGAAACTGACTGAAGAGCTTCTCCCTGACGGAAATACTGCGCGTCTTCAGTATCAGGTCAAGGACACCGGCATAGGTATGTCGGAAACATTCATGAAGAATATGTACGATGTTTTCTCGCGTGTCGAAGACTCACGGACAGCAAAGATTCAGGGTACGGGCCTGGGGCTTGCCATTGTGAAACGGATGGTAGATCTTTTTGGCGGAACCATTGAATGTGAAAGCGAGGAAGGTAAGGGTACAAAGTTCACAATTACACTTGATTTAGAGGTTATAAAGGGCAAAGAAACAACAGTTTCCGGCGATATTCGTGTACTGTTAGCGGACGGAGACAAGGATAGCCTTGACACCGGAGGAAATACATTGCGCTCTCTCGGAATCACAGTTGACACAGCGGCAGACACTGAAAGCGCACTGGATATAGCGAGGAGCGAATATCTGAACCGTCACGGGAGAAGTATGTTTATCATTGACAGAAAGCTGCTTGACACTCAAATTGTACAATCCCTGCACACGCTCATGGGAGCGGACGCGCACCGCATTTTAATCAGTGCCTATGACCGCAGCGAGGTCGATGGAAGGCTGCCGGATTACTGCGATTTTATAAGTAAGCCTCTGTTCCGTTCCTCGGTTTGTGAGAAGCTCAACGAAATGCTTTTACCTGACACCGCAGTCTCAGCGAGTAACAATACTTCCGATAACGAGCTTGAAGGTACGCATATTCTCGTGGCGGAGGACAATGAACTCAACTGGGAAGTTATAAGCGAGCTGCTGAGTATGTACGGCATGACATCTGAAAGAGCGGAAAACGGTCAGATTGTTGTTGATATTATGAAATCCGCCACACCGGGGAAGTACGATCTTATATTGATGGATGGACAAATGCCGGTATTGAACGGTTGGGAGACAACTAAGGTTCTCCGAGCCTGCGAGAGTGAGTATATTCGCACGATTCCAATTATCGCAATGACCGCTGACGCTTTCGCGGAGGATGTCGCGAAAAGCATGGAAGTCGGGATGAACGGTCATGTATCGAAACCTGTAGATATGGAGATACTTATGCGCGAAATCAAGAAGGTCTTAAAAAGGCAATGAGAGGTCAATAGTGACTATCGGTAACAGCGAAACTCGCACTTTCGCTCACACTACAATATGCAGAAGCTCTTACAATGTCATATGAGTTCATCTGCAAGTCAGCTTGCGGTTCGCGGCGGTGTTACCCTCACACACGCCTTTTGCAATAATTTGTCTATTGCCGCGTTTATAAGCACATCTCTGTCAGAATAATTTCACGTTTTGCGTTGTACTCAGTAAAAATATGCTCAAAAATCCGCACACGCAAGGATGCTTAACGCTCTGAGTAAACCGGTGTGATACCTCGCGGGCATTTGAGTGAGCTGAGTGACGCAAGCTGAAAATCAGTCGAAAATTGATTTCCGTGAGCGGCAGCTATAAGTTCCCCGCTGTGTAGCAGCGCGTCTCACGCATTTTTTCAAAAAATCTAAAAGTATCTATTGCATATTTTCAACGTACATGCTATAATTTTTTAAGCTGCAAAAAATGTGTATAACGCCTTTCAACTGACATGATTTCGCTGACTGCGGTACCCGCTCTCTTAGTTTCGGGATATTTGCCGCGCATAGCATTATTATATCATCGTGAGGTTTTTACAAAATTACATAAGCAAAGGAGACGCAATGGAACAAAGATACTATCAGCCCGAAATTGAAACAGCACCGCGAGAGAAAATTTTAGAGTGGCAAAATGAACGTCTCGTGGCACAGGTTCACAGAGTGTGGGACAATGTACCATACTATAGGAAGAAGATGGAAGAGCATGGCGTTACCGCCGACGATATTCAGAGTCTTGATGACCTTCACAAGCTGCCGTTCCTTACGAAAGACGATTTGCGTGAGGCATACCCCTATGGGCTGCTTGCGAAGCCCCTTAAAGACTGCGTGAGAATACAGTCAACCTCCGGAACCACCGGAAGGCGTGTTGTCGCGTTTTATACTCAGCGTGATATTGATATATGGGAGGACTGCTGTGCGCGTGCCATTGTGGCAGCCGGAGGTACTAATGAGGATGTCTGCCATGTGTGTTATGGCTACGGACTTTTCACCGGCGGTCCCGGACTTAACGGCGGGAGTCACAAAGTGGGGTGTCTGACACTGCCTATGTCTTCCGGCAACACAGATCGGCAGATACAGTTCATGATCGACCTTGAAGCTACGATACTCTGCTGTACACCGTCTTACGCGGCGTATCTTGCGGAGAGTATCATAGATCGCGGACTTCGTGACAAAATAAAGCTCAAAGCCGGAATTTTCGGTGCTGAAGCGTGGAGCGAGGAAATGCGCCACGACATTGAGCAGAAATTAGGTATCAAGGCATATGACATATACGGTCTCACAGAGATAAGCGGTCCCGGCGTGAGTTTTGAATGTTCCGAACAAACCGGTATGCACATCAACGAGGATCACTTCATTGCGGAGATAATAGACCCCAACACGGGTGAAGTGCTTCCTGAAGGCTCTAAAGGCGAGCTTGTATTCACGTCTATCACTAAAGAGGCGTTCCCGCTTCTGCGATATAGAACACGCGATATATGCGTACTGAGCCGCAAGCCGTGTTCATGCGGACGGACACACGTCAAAATGAGCAAGCCTATGGGTCGTAGTGACGATATGTTGATTGTCAAGGGCGTAAATGTGTTCCCATCTCAGATTGAAACGGTACTTCTTGAACAGGGCTATCCCGCAAACTATCAGATTATAGTCGATCGTGTGAACAACTCTGACACGCTTGAGGTAATGGTTGAGATGACACCTGAGAACTTTTCTGATTCTCTCGCCGCTGTCACTCAGAAGGAGAAAGCTCTCGTCAATGCTCTGAAATCAATGCTCGGTATCTATGCAAAGGTACGTCTCGTCGCGCCAAAGTCGATTACGAGAAGTGAGGGCAAAGCCGTTCGTGTAATTGACAACAGGAAGATATAGCTTGACTGCGCTGAAGTGAATCGCGGGAAAATAATCTGTAAAACAGAGTACTTAAAGTCCATAAAGCATCTACATTCTGATGTGTTGTATGTAAATGTGAATTGACTGCGGTTCCAAGGTTTATATTCCGATTCCGGTTGGCACGAATATGATCATGTCACGGTACAGCGGCGTTTTGCCGGAGATAATCAGGTAAGAGATTATTATTAGACTATTTTATTCTTGCGTTAAGGAGGGAAACAGAACATGACTATCCAGCAGATCTCAGTATTTCTTGAAAACAAAGCAGGAGAACTGAGTCAGATTATAAGCGTACTCGCGGAAAACAAAGTTGATCTTCGCGCTATAAATATTGCCGAAACCTCTGACTACGGGGTATTGCGTCTTATCGCGGCAGATCCGCAGAAAGCCTCGAATGTGCTTTTGGAAAACGGATTTGTGCTTTCAATAACGCCTGTTATGGCGGTGCTTGTACCGGATGAACCGGGAGGGCTTGCGAAGCTATTGAAGATTCTGGCTGATGCGGGGCTTGATATACAGTATATGTACTCTGTGTTCAATGGTGCAAGAAGTAATAAATCAACAGAAGCACCATCCAACGGAGCGGGAAGCGCGTGTATGATTTTCCGCATTGCGGATATGGCAGAGTTTGCAAAGGTACTGGAACAAAACGGAATTGAATCCGTCAGCAGTGAATCAATCGGCGTTTGATCTGTGAAAAGAAGTTGAAGGTGGGCATGCTTGCTTTCTCAAGGCAGGCGTGTCCACCGCCTGCTAGTCGGCAATCGCGGAAAGAATATATACTCACAAGGCGGAATTTGCCGATATATGTTTGTATGCTGATTGTTTCAAGAATATTTTACGCGGCAGTCAGGGCGTGTCGGGAACAGCCGTGTCTAAATATCGACGATAATCCCGGCTTTATGACATTATATCTGGCTTCAGAGAACCAAAATAGTGCCAAAAAGCTGATAAGCAAATTAAAAGCAACGTGTTTTCGTTTGTCTCCGCTTACATTTCTCTGCTACAGGCTCGAAAATTAAGAATACGCGGTTTCGGAAAATTATCATCCTGAAATCAGCAAAGTCTTTCAGAACTCTATACCTCACTATGCTCATTAAATTGAGTGAGGATTCCTGCACTCAAAATTGGAATAATCAGGCTTCGCATAAATCCGTATGTTTACCGATCATTGGACGATAAATATATTTTTATACATTCTTTACAGAAAATTAACTGAAACAACAGCCATAAACAATATAATGATTACAGAATATACTGTGCTGACAGTATTCGATGGCGTGTTAAAGTGCGTTCTCAATAATGGCGTGTATTTAATAATACGGTGACACAGACCTTGAGATACCTGTAAGAGCAGGTTTGCAAGTCGCATATTCAGCGTCTTTGTGTCTGAAAGTCTCCTTGGCGAATCGTGGCATAGTTATATTTTCTCTGAATTATATTGGAAGCGGAGGTTGGATGTATGAAAGCGAAAAAGCAGCTTATGATAATTATTCCCTCTATAGTGGTCGCTATAGCGATTGCTGTGACGGCGTTCATTACGCTCACCTCAAGCAGTGCCGAAGCCGACAGCGGCAGAAGTGTCAGCGCGGCAAAAGGGATAGACCCATATGAAGATCCGCAGGGATTCCTGCAAGCGGCACTCAGTGCAGCCGGTGAGGATATTGCTCTGCGTTACAGCGGTTCCCCGATAACAGCCGTGCGTGAATCAATGTCCGGAAACGACTTATCGACTAACCTGAGCATACTTTCAGATAACGAGGACTATCTTAACGGCACTGCGTATATTAACAGGGATGACGCTGAACTTTGGTTCGATGGGATACTTTCGTCACAGGGCGTGGAAACATCGTATGGGTTCTATTGCGATGAGAATTTTATCGGCTTGAGCTGTCCGTATATATTCGGTGACAACACACTCTACGGTATGCGTCCATACAAAGCGCCTGAAGAGATGGATGAGAGCATTATCGGCAATATATTGTCCGAAGATTCAAAGCGTCTCATCGAGGGAATTAAGAGTGTGCTGGAGCTTATGACTATCACAGATTATCGCAACGAGTTGGCGGAGGATTTTTCGTCTCTATATGAGGACTTCACTCTTGGTATGGAGTTTGACATAGAAAAAAGAACAGTCTCCATAGCTGATACTGAGTACGATGGCTTCAGCTTTACAGGCGTTTACGATTCAAACGCTATCTCAGATTATACAGATGCCACAATAGATATTCTCGGCAGCAACGAATCTATCCAGACGCTCATTGACCTCTATAACGGGTTCAGCGGAGAGAATGTCTCGATTGACAATATTGTGGAGCGGTTTCTGTCGGACGGCACCGAGATTACAGTCACATATTACATCGCTGACTACCGTGTCTCAACCATTGAGGTTCATGTGACAAACGCAAATCAGGTGACATCCGATACGGAAATTGATCTCTACTACAGTGATGAAACAGGTATATCAGTAGATGTTGAGACAAGTGATGATTCAGAGAAGTCGGCGGCTGCCAAGTACACGACAAATGTTGACAGCTCTGAGGGATATGCCGAGAGGATGTCGCTTACATTCAATGAGAGCGGCGAGGAAAGCTGCAATATCGTCAACAGTCTGTCGTGGGATGATGATGGTACACTGACTGTTACCTCCGAGAACACCGGAGGAGAGTCCATGACTGTTAAGGGGAAACTCACAGTCGAAAAAGATGATGGCTTCACGCTTGAAAACACCGCTATAAATCTTAATGACGGCGTAAACTCCAATACTCTGAATATATCGCTGGATGGAAGAAATGACGTTCAAATGCCAGAGACACCGGATAAAGTAAATATATTCCAAATGGCAGAAGCGGAGCTGTTTAACTTTATCCAGCACATAGTGGGGCTAACGGAATCTGATGTGGCGTGAAATACACAGTATATATACTTCGGTGTGCCGATAATACACTGTATACAGGCATAACGACAGACCTTAAAAGGCGTGTGCGCGAACACAATTCCGGCAAGGGCGCGAAATATACAAGTCCCCGCCGACCTGTCGTTCCGGTGTACAGTGAATATGCTCCCGACCTCAGCGCGGCTCTGCGCCGTGAGTGCGCGATAAAGCGGCTTACAAGAGCTGAGAAGCTGCAGCTTATCGACAATGCGGCAACATAACCTGAATCACTCAAAAATAAACCGTGTCGTTTAATCGGCACGGTTTTTTGGTTTCAAGCTGTGAACTTTTTTGCCGATTCGGCATTTCACTTAGAAATTGGTTCAGTAATGTGCTGCATATAAATTTTGCGTTCTTACACGCCCGCGTTTGCAAAATATATACGCAGTATCACTCAAGCTCCGGTATACTATACTTCAGCTTATAATAATCGTAATAATTATTAAACTCCTCCTGATTGCCGCTTCGCACCTGATGAAGATACTCATGAACTCCTATGTCAACATTCTCACGGCTCATCTCAAGCATATATCCAGCAATATTTGAGCAGTGGTCAGATACACGCTCCATATTTGTGAGCAAATCCGTAAGTATAAAACCCATCTCTATCGTACATTCTCCGCTGCGCAGTCTCGCTATATGGTGGCGGCGTATCTCCTCTTTGAGATTGTCAACCACCTGTTCAAGCGGTTCCACCATCACCGCAGAGCTGAGGTCATCGTCACGGAACGCCGCAAGAGCAAGCTGGCAAACCTCCGTTACAGCACTTATCATCGTGTCGATTTCTCTCTGAGCGTCATCGGTGAACCGGAGCTTCTTCTCGTATATTTCCTCCGCTGACATGAGTATATTTATCGAGTGGTCGGATATTCTTTCGTAATCGCTTATCATATGCAGCAGCTTCGTGACCTCCGTGCTGTCGGAGGTTGTCATAGAGCGGCTGGAGCCTGAAAGCTTGACAAGATATGTTCCAAGCTGATCCTCGTAGTAATCAACCTTAGACTCGTTGCTTTTAAGCACCGGATTCTGCTTCTCATCGTAGCTGGAGATAAGCTTGAAAGCCTGAATTATAGACTGCACCGAAAGCTCCGCCATTTCAACAGTGACTGTCCTGCAACGCTCAATCGCCACAGACGGCGTATTAAGAAGTCTTTCATCAAGAAGCTGAATCTCCTCATCGGACGCGCCATCGCGAATAAGGAACCGTGAGAGCGGTTCAAGATATTTGAGAAACGGAGACAGAATAACGATAGAAACTATTTTATAAACAGTATTTATAAACGCTATCGTTATCGGTGTCACAGCCGAGTCAGCAAATGTTAATCCGCAGAGATTATATACAATATAGTATAGCGGCAGAACGATAATTGTCGATATGATGTTGAACGAGAGGTGTATAATCGCGGCGCGTTTCGCGTTTTTTGAGGTGCCTATACACGAAAGAAGCGCACTTATACAGGTACCGATATTCTGACCCATAATAACCGGTATCGCGGTGCCGTATGTGATACTCCCTGTCATTGCTAAAGCTTGAAGGATACCTATGGACGCGGAGGATGATTGTATAATCGCCGTCAGAAATGTTCCGGCAAGAACGCCAATGATCGGGTTTGAGAAAACGGACACAATACTTGTAAACTGAGGAAGGTCGCTGAGACCCGATACAGAGCTTGACATATTCTCCATACCGTACATCAGGACAGCAAAGCCGAGCAGAATCATTCCTGTGTCTTTTTTTGAGGGTTTCTTGTTGAAAAGGTATAGAAAAGCACCGATAAACGCGACAACAGGCGTGAGATTCGAGATTTTCAGAAGCTCCAGAACTACGTTCCCCCCGCCGTCCATACCGGAAAGACTGAGGATCCAAGGTGTTATGGACGCACCCAGATTCGCTCCAACGATGATACTGACCGACTGTGAGAGTGTCATAAGTCCTGAATTGACGAAACCTACTACCATGACCGTAGTCGCGGACGATGACTGCATTAAAACAGTGACTAAGATACCAAGAAGAAACCCCTTTATCGGGTTTGTGGAGATATTTGCAAGAAGAGACTTGAGCTTGCCGCCTGTTCGCTTTTCGAGCGATGTGCTCATAAGGTTCATACCAAATAGAAAGAGCGCGAGTCCCCCAAAAAGTGAGATAATATTGAAGACAGTCATACTTACCCTCCATGTGATATGCTGCGCCATAATTCGACTATCACCCTTATTATCTGCCTTTTTAACTGTTCCTGTCAAGAGTTTTGAGGTTAAATCTTTGTAAACGCGATATTTGCGGAGATACAGGACATAAAAATTTCATAATATTTTAGTTGACAAGTGTCAACCTCGGCGTTATAATGAGAGCATGGTAAACAACTGTTTACCGAATTAACAACATGAGGGGGAATTTATCATGAAGACGGAGCTGTCGGCTGCGGAGTGGCGGCTTATGAAGCTGCTTTGGGAGAAGTCGCCGCTCACGATAGCGCAAATGACGGAACTTGTCAAGAGCGAGACAGGCTGGACGAAGTACACTGTAATATCGCTTCTGTCGCGCATGGAGAACAAGGGGGCGGTACGGCATGAAGAGGGTCGTTCGAAGCTCTTCTATCCGGTACTTGACAAGAGTGAAGCGGAACAGACGGAGACGCGGCGTTTTCTCGACAGGGTGTTCAATGGAAGCGCGGGGCTTTTGGTGAACTCAATGGTTGACGCGAACACGCTTTCAGACGCTGACATTGAGGAACTTACCGCGATTCTCAAAAGAGCAAAGGAGGAGCGAAAATGAAGGAAATTCTCATAACATCGTCTGTACTCATACTTGCGCTGCTGTTACTGCGCGTTGTTTTTAAGGGTAGAATATCGGCGAGACTGCAATACGCGCTGTGGGGAATTGTACTTGTGCGGCTTCTCATTCCAATAAGCCTTCCGGCGAGCGATTACTCACTTCTGACTGTCACCGCACCGGTCGAGCAGCTTGTAACCGAGCGCGTAACGGCAAATCCTACACCTGTCACGCGGGAAGAATTTACGCCGAATATCACAGACAGCATAGCCGCAACGGACAATGGCGTATCAGTTCCGACCGCACCGAAGGCGGACACATTCAGCGTTACAACAATTCTCAACGCAATATGGATAACTGGAATGGCTGTAACGGGAGCGATATTTCTTGTGACAAACATTATGTTCCTGCGTAAGCTGCGCCGTGAGCGCG
>CAZKLU010000034.1:0-18134 GCA_964553775.1 uncultured Oscillospiraceae bacterium
GGGGTGCGTATATACGCTCAATACCCTCCATATCCGCAGGACGGTAACTCCCCTCAAAATTTTATCTTTTATTATACACTATTACTATTGTAATTTCCACAATAATTTGTTAAAATATATCTTAGAAAGGCGTAAATTTTTTAAAATCAGGGAAGTATTTTACATGAGACACGAAATACCACTGGAAAGAATTAGACAACAGGAGAAAATCATGGCTGAAATGTACGATCTCAACCTCTCCGCAGGCTCTGAACCTCACGCAAAGGTCATAACATTCGGCTGCCAGCAGAATGAGGCGGACAGCGAGAAGCTGCGTGGTATGCTCCTGAATATGGGTTACGCGCTGACCGACGACAATTTCTCGGCTGATGTCATAGTTATAAACACCTGCGCGGTTCGTGAACACGCCGAGCAGAGAGTGTTCGGACTTCTGGGCGCGCTGACACACGCGAAAAAGAGTAACCCGAAGCTGGTAATCGCTCTATGCGGCTGTATGGCGTTAAGCTCCGGTGTCGCGGATAAAATACGCGAATCGTTCAGACACATAAGTCTTGTCTTCTCGCCGCAGGAGCTTTGGAGATTTCCCGAATTGCTAAGGCGTGTTATTCTGGAAAAGCGGCGCGTATTTGAGATTACTCCGTCAGACGGGGCAATAGCCGAGGGGCTGCCTGTTCACCGTGACAAGAGCGTAAAGGCGTGGCTGCCTATTATGTACGGGTGCAACAACTTCTGTTCATACTGCGTTGTGCCGTACACAAGAGGGCGCGAGAGATCAAGAGATCCCTCTGATATTATAACCGAGGCTCGCGGTCTGATTGCCGACGGATACAGGGACATCACGCTCTTGGGTCAGAATGTCAATTCCTATGGCAGGGATCTGGACGAGGGCGTTGATTTTTCGGATATAATAGCGGGAATAAACGATCTTGACGGGGATTTTCTCATACGGTTCATGACAAGCCACCCAAAGGATGCCGGAGAGCGGCTTTTTAAGACAATGGCTTCATGCGGGAAAGCTGCGCGTCACATACATCTGCCGTTCCAGTCGGGCTGCACAAGGGTACTCAAGGCGATGAACCGCAAATACACAAGGGAGCATTATCTGGAGCTTATCACAATGGCGCGGGAGTATATGCCGGATGTTGTTATTACAAGCGATGTGATAGTCGGTTTCCCCGGCGAGACTGACGAGGAATTTGAGGAAACGCTGACGCTGATTGAGACTGTGAGATTTGACGCGCTCTTTACATTTATATACTCAAAGCGCGGCGGCACACCGGCGGCGAATATGCCGGACCCGTTCACGAGGGAGCAGAAGCAGGCAAGATTTGATAAGCTGACAGAGCTTCAAAACAGAATATCATCCGAAAAACACGCCGCCTCGATCGGGAAAACGTACAGAGTTCTGATAGACGGCTCGGAAAACGGCAGGCTCACAGCGCGAACCAACGGCGGCAGACTTGTAAGACTTGACGGTGACGAAGATTTCATCGGGCATTTTCGCGATGTAACGATAACATCGGCGAGTACATGGGCGTTGGAGGGTTCTCTCGCGGACCTGTCGCGGGAACCGGCTTAAAAATTGTCACGCCGCAGCAGAGAGCGGCAAATATATCAGAAAGTTGAGGCGCAATTCCTATGCAAGATAAAACAACTCCCCTCATGAGCCAGTATAAGGAGATCAAAAGCCGCCATCCCGATTGCCTTCTTTTCTTCCGTCTCGGAGATTTCTATGAGATGTTCTTCGACGACGCGGTAACAGCGTCTAAAGAGCTTGACCTCACCCTCACCACACGCGACAGAGGAAAACCGGAGGATGAACGCACTCCAATGTGCGGCGTTCCGTACCATACAGTGGAGCCTTATATCGCGAGACTTATCTCCAAGGGCTACAAAATAGCTATATGCGAACAGCTTGAGGAAGCCGGTAAGGGAAAAAAGCTCGTTGACCGCGATCTTGTGCGTATTATCACACCGGGTACTGTTATTGAATCGTCACTGCTTGACAGCGATAAGCCCAATTACCTCGCGGCTGTCTATATGTGCGAAACCGGTATGGCGGCGGCGTTTACCGATATTTCCACAGGCGAGATATTCGCGAGAGCGTTTCCGCCGGACGGTATTGAAAGTCTCTGTAACGAAATATCAAGCCGCGCACCCGCCGAGATAATTCTCAATCTCCAAGCCTCCGAAAACGAAAAGCTGAAAGCACTCATCGAGACAAAGCTATTATGCTCACGCGCTCAGCTTGATGAGAATTTTTCCAAAGACGGAGCCGAAAAGCGCGTTCTTTCAATGTTCAACGCGGAAAATTTAGAGGCTATAGGTCTTGACGAAAAGCCCGAAACGGTTCTCGCTCTCAGCGCGCTCATACGCTATGTAAACGACACACAGTGCGGCAGAGAGACACAGCTATCCGATTTGGAGCTTTACAGTGACGGCAGGTACATGGAGCTTGATTCTCAGACGATACGCAATTTGGAGCTTTTCAGCACAATGCGTACAAGCGAGAAACGCGGCAGTCTCCTATGGGCAATGCGGCGCACAAAAACACCTATGGGCGGCAGACTTCTTACAAGCTGGATGTCTCACCCGCTTCTGACACCCTCTCAGATTGAACTGCGGCTCTCGGCTGTCGAGGAGCTTTTTAACGACAACATGACACGCCCCGAACTGGTGCTCGCGCTCAAAGGAGTTGGTGACATTGAGCGGCTCATAAGCAAAATTTCCGCAGGCACCTCAAACGCGAGAGACTTGAACGCTCTTAAACAGTCCATATCCGTTCTTCCGGAGATTACAGATCTCCTGAAAAAAGCGAAATCCGATCTGCTTCTCAATATAAAAGCCGTTGACACGCTGACGGATGTGTATAAGCTCATAGACAGCGCGATAGATGATGACACGCCTGTATCTGTACGGAACGGCGGTATGATAAGAGCGGGCTACGATGAGAGAGTTGACCACCTGCGTTCTGTTATTGACGGCGGCAGAGACACTCTTGCCGAAATCGAGGCGCGTGAAAAAACCCGCACCGGCAAAAAGCTCAAAATCGGCTACAACAAGGTGTTCGGATATTACATAGAGATACCGCGCTCACAGTCCTCGGATGTGCCGGAGGATTACGTCCGCAAGCAGACGCTTGTGAACTGCGAGAGATTTATAACTCAGGAGCTTAAAAGCTTTGAAAGCGAGTTTCTTTCCGCCGATGATAACCTCAAGGATTTAGAGTATGAGATTTTTTCAGATATTGCGGGTAAGGTCGCGGCGGAAGGCTCCAGAATAAAGGGCGCGGCTTCACTGATAGCGATACTTGATGTTCTTTGCTCGTTTGCCGAGAACGCTGTCGCATACGGCTGGGTGCGTCCTCAGATAACCGAGAACGGGATAATTGACATAAAGGGCGGTCGGCACCCCGTTGTCGAGGCGACACAGCGCGACACGCTTTTTGTGCCGAACGACACATATCTTGACTGCGGCGGCTCACGTCTCGCTATAATAACGGGACCGAACATGGCGGGTAAATCAACATATATGCGCCAGACGGCTCTTATAGTGCTTATGGCACAGATGGGCTGCTTCGTTCCGGCGCGGTCGGCAAGTATCGGAATCGTTGACAGAGTATTCACGCGGATTGGCGCGTCTGACGATCTTGCCGCCGGTCAGTCCACGTTCATGGTCGAGATGAGCGAGGTCGCGGATATATTGAGAAACGCCACTGAGAGAAGTCTCATAATTCTTGACGAGATAGGGCGCGGCACATCAACATATGACGGTATGTCCATAGCGCGTGCTGTCGTTGAGTACTGCGCCGGAAAAACGAGCCTTGGAGCGAAAACGATGTTCTCTACGCATTACCATGAACTTACAGCTTTGGAGGGGAGCGTTGAGGGCGTTAAGAATTACAACATAACGGCGAAAAAGCGCGGGGATGATATAATATTCCTTCGCAGGATCATACCTGGAGGAGCTGATGACAGCTACGGGATCGAGGTCGCGCACCTTGCGGGTCTGCCGGATTCCGTTGTTAAACGCGCAAAACAGATTTTAGCGGAGCTTACGCAAAATAAGGCTGTCTCCGCTCCGGAAAAGCCGCCGGAGAATGACAGCTCCCCGGATAACGGTCAAATGCGGCTCCCGCTGCCGAACACTAAGGGCGATGAGATAATCGAGATACTGAACCGCGCCGATATTGACACAATGACTCCTTTGGAGGCGTTGAATCTTGTGTATAAACTTAAAAGGAAGGTTGACTCTTGAAAAAAGCCGGAACATCATTTCACAATCCTATGACAACAACCGAGAAGATAGTCGGCTGGATATATGTATTCATACATATGTTCGCTCTCGTTCTGCTGCTCAATTTTCTGAACAGCACTCTATTCCCCGCAATCGGCTTCACGCTTGAGGATAAGTGGATAAATCTTATATATTACGCTACGGGGTTTGTGTTTCTTCTTGTATTTATGTTCAACTTCTGGCGCGAATCGTTTGGCGATTTGTGTCAGCACATAACCGATACGCTGATAGCGGTGCTTGTGGGGTACATAGCGTATATACTGCTGTCGTATCTGGTAAACCTGATACTGAGCTTCATTCTTGACACTCTCACGAACCCCAATTCCGCGGCGGCATCCTCAATGACCAAGCTGAACCCGAACACAATGCTGGCTATCGGTGTGTTCCTCGCGCCGGTAGTAGAAGAGACGCTGTTTCGCGGCGTTGTATTCGGGTCGCTGCGGGAACGCAATATAGTATTGGCGTATGTAGTATCATCGTTTCTTTTCTCTGTGTACCACTTGTGGGAGTACATGGTGTATAGATTCGATCCGGTAATGCTGCTGTATCTGCTGCAATATCTGCCGGGCGGCATAGTTTTAGCGGCGGTATACGAAAAGGGGCAGAACATCTGGTGTCCTGTGTTCCTGCACATGATTATAAATTATGTGTCTCTGAGTATCACGATAGGGTAAATCGCAAAGACGGCAGCAGTCTCCGTTTTCCCGCGCCCCGCGTCTGAACCGGAAAACAGAATAAATAAAATAGCTCTCGGTCACGGAAGTCAATCTTATTTGATTTCCGTGAATCGTTTTTCTCTGCCTCTTGACTTTTTTACGCTATTGTGGTAATATGTTAAAGATTAAAAGAAACGCTCATGAAAGGCGGGCTTTGTTTATATATGGATAACATATCGGTCAAAACACCGTGGATAAAAAATTTAGGCGATGTACCATCTCATCTTGAGTATTTTCAGGGTTCCATGTATGAAATGATTACAGAGACTGCTCTCAGGTACCCGGACAATATCGCGTTTGATTTCATGGGTAAGGTCACTACCTACAGGCGAATGCTCAACATGATAAATCAATGCGCCAAATCGCTTCGCACTATCGGTGTGCGGGATGGAGACAGAGTTACTATAGCAATGCCGAATTGCCCGCAGGCTATATATATGTTCTACGCTGTCAACTGTATCGGCGCGGTTGCCAATATGGTTCACCCGCTCTCAAGCGAAAAGGAGATAGAGTTTTACCTCAACGATTCAAAAAGCGTCACTATTATCACTCTCGACCAGTTCTACAGTAAAGTTGAGGCTATACGTCACAATACCGGCGTTGTGAACGTCATAATAGCGCGTATAAAGGATGAGCTTTCCACGCCGCTCAAAGCCGGTTATATGCTCACTGACGGCAGAAAAATCGAGAAAATCCCCGATGAGGCTCCCGTAATACGCTGGAAGGATTTTATGAAACTCGGTAATTCCTGCTTCTGGAATTATAAAGTAAAAAAGACAGGCTCCGATCCCGCTGTCATACTCTACTCCGGCGGCACGACCGGCACTACTAAAGGTATACTGCTCACAAACCTCAACTTCAACGCGCTTGCGGCGCAGATTGTAGCTACAAATCAGATGTTCCGTCCGGGCGATAAAATGCTTGCCGCCATGCCGGTATTTCACGGGTTCGGTCTTGGCGTTTGCATACACTCAATGCTCGCGAACGGCGGACGGTGCCTTCTCGTTCCACGGTTCACTCCGAAAAGCTACGGGAAGATGATATTCAAGAAACGCTGCAATTTTATTGCCGGTGTTCCGACGCTGTTTGAGGCGTTATTGCGTCTGCCAAGTATGGAGAAAGCGGATCTTTCAAGTCTGAAGGGTGTTTTCTCCGGCGGAGACTCGCTCTCGATAGAGCTTAAAAAGAAGATGGATAAGTTCCTGAGCGAACATAACGCTTCTGTCCGTATACGCGAGGGCTACGGCACAACGGAGACTGTCACAGCCTGCTGTCTCACTCCGACGCATATGTCAAAGGAGGGCAGTATCGGTCTGCCGTTTCCCGACACCTATATCAAAATAGTAAAGCCCGGTACCGCCGAGGAGGTTCCATACGGTGAAGTCGGTGAAATTCTTCTGTCGGGTCCTACGGTCATGCGCGAGTATATAGGGCAGCCGGAGGAAACAGCGGCGACACTTCAAAAGCACCCTGACGGGCTGACATGGGTTTACACCGGAGATCTCGGCACAATGGACGAGGACGGATTTGTGTACTTCAAGGGGCGGAGCAAACGCATGATAGTTTCCTCCGGCTATAATATCTATCCCGCGCAGCTTGAGAATATAATCGACTCGTGCGAGCTTGTTCAGATGAGCTGCGTGATTGGTGTTCCGGATTCGTACAGAATGCAGCGTGTCAAGGCGTTCGTTATGCTGAAACCGGGTACACCTGAAACTGACGAGACAAAAGAGGCTATTTTGAACTACTGCCGCAAATATATCGCCAAATACGCCATGCCGAGAGAAATAGAGTTCCGCGATGAGATGCCGAAAACTCTTGTGGGGAAAGTGGCGTACAGGAAATTAGAGGAAGAAGAGCTTCAGAAGCTCAAAAGCAGCGATTGAACCCGCGCACGAACCTGACGGGGAGTAATCAAATCTTAAACATATATCGCGTTCTGTATTGCGGCGCGTTGGCGATTTTCTGCGCGTCAGCGGTACGGATTCGCGGAATAAAGTGTATGGGGAGGGTAATAAGTGAATAAATACGACAGAGCACCGGCTGATGACGGGCTTTACAGGGCAATACTTACATTGGAAACAGTCGATGAGTGCAAACGCTTTTTAGGTGATTTATGCAGCCACATGGAGCTTCGCGCTATGGAGCAGCGTTATCAGGTTGCGAAGCTATTGAATGACGGCTTGATATACAACGATATTCTCAACGCCACAGGCGCGTCAAGCGCGACAATAAGCCGTGTCAACAGAAGTCTGCGCTATGGCGATGATGGGTATGAGATTGTGTTTTCGAGACTTGCGGAGAAAAAAGCGGAATGACAGGCTCCTACACCGCTCTTGCGCCGTTTTACGATGAGCTGACAAGAGATGTTGATTACGGGCGGTTCGCGAATCTTTATGAGAGACTGTTTGCGAGACTGCCGAAAAAGCCGGAGCTTGTGCTGGAGCTTGCGTGCGGCACCTGTTCCATGGGAATAGAGCTTGCCGGACGCGGTTATGATATGATATGCACTGACCGGTCTGAGCAAATGCTATCGGCGGCGGCTGAGAAGCTATCCCGCGAGACGATTAAAAAGAAGCCGCTGCTTCTCTGCCAGAGTGCCGAGGAGCTTGATTTATACGGCACAGTGTCAGCGGCGGTCTGCTGTCTTGACGGGTTCAATTATCTTGATAAAGCGGCACTCTCCGAAACTCTGAGACGGCTTCATTTATTTATAGAGCCTGATGGGATGCTGATATTTGATATAAACTCTCCTGAGCGGCTGAGAGGGCTTGACGGCGAAGTGTTTCTTGATGAGCGCGACGATGTGTTCTGTGTATGGCGTGTCGATTACGATATGGAGATTGACGCTTGTCTTTACGGTATGGATCTTTTCACTCTTGACAGCGGCAGCGGAATGTGGAACCGCGAACGTGAGGAACACACGGAGTACGTCTATACGCCTGAGTTTTTGCGCGGGGAGCTTGAAAGTCACGGGTTTGTATCGGTTGAGACTTTCACGGAACCGGATATAGACGATCAGAGAATATTTATTACGGCAATAAGAGGACAGGTATAATATATGGGTAAACTTATACGCGCAATGGGAAAAAACGGCGAGGTAAAAATAACAGCCGTTGATATACATGACGCTGTTGAGACAGCGCGGAACATTCATAAAACGCTCCCTGTCGCTACGGCTGCTCTCGGCAGAACGATGGCGGGAACGTGTATGCTCGGCAACGCTATGAAGGACGATGGTGACAGCGTGACTGTACGCATAAACGGCGGCGGTCCCGTGGGTACTATAATCGCGGTATCTGACGACAAGGGCAATATGCGCGGGTATGTGCAGAACCCTTCTGTCGATTTGCCGCTCAAGGAAAACGGCAAACTCGATGTAGGCGGGGCTGTCGGGCGTGACGGCATGATTACTGTGATACGCGACTACGGGTTCGGTGAACCTGTGAGCGGCAGTACGCAGCTTGTGAGCGGTGAGATAGCTGAGGATTTCGCGAGATTCTTTGTTGACAGTGAGCAGATACCGACCGCTGTCGCTCTCGGCGTGCTTGTTGACAGAGATCAGTCTGTAATATCCGCCGGAGGGTATATAGCGCAGCTTATGCCCAATGCTCCGGAATCGGCTATTGACAGGCTTGAGAGCAACATAGAGCATACGGGAATGGTGACATCTCAGCTTAACAATTACACTCTTGAGGAGCTTGTCGGTCATGTGCTTGACGGCTTTGAGCCTGAGATTCTGGAGACTGACGAGATAGAATACCGCTGCACCTGTAACCGTGAGCGTATTATGGGCGCGTTGGCGGGAATACCGCTCAATGATCTGCGCGATATGATTGAGCAGGACGGCAAGATAGAAGTCACCTGCCGTTTCTGCGACAAGGTATACACATTCGGCGAGAGCGATATTGAGACGCTCAACAGCGCGGAATAATTGTTCACCGCTATTAAGCCATAGCGCACAGAATCGCCGCGAATATACAGCGTCAGGGTGACAGTATGGAAAACTATCAGCTTAAAATGGAGAACGAAATAGCGAATTTAAGGAGCAGAAAGCCCGAACTTCTGCTCCATATTTGCTGCGCCCCGTGCGGGTGCGGCGTAATAAGCAGGGTCGCGCCGTATTTTAACGTGACACTGTACTACTATAACCCAAACATTGACACAGAGGATGAGTACAACAGGCGTTTTGACGAGATACCGAAGCTGTTAAGGCTTTCGGGACTTGAAAGCTCCGTGAACCTCATAAAAGCCGACTATGACCACGGTGAATTTCTAAGCGCGTCACGCGGATTTGAAGCGGAACCGGAGAGCGGCGCGAGATGTCCAGAGTGCTTTACACTGCGACTTGACGGCACAGCTAACTATGCCGCGTTGCTCGGTTACGAGTACTTCTGCACAACGCTGACTGTCAGTCCTCACAAGAACGCGGAGTTGATCAACTCTATCGGTGAAAATATCTCGCAAAAGTACGGCGTTCGCTGGCTGCCATCGGATTTCAAGAAGCGTGACGGGTACCTTATGTCCGTGAGACTGTCAAAAGAGTACGGGCTTTACCGTCAATGCTACTGCGGGTGCGAGTTCACTCATTCCAGAACAGATCGTTGAGAGTTTTATCCAGTGCCTTGCATATTGAGATACACAGGTTTACCGAGGGGTTGTAATCCCCCTTTTCAATCGCGTTTATCGTCTGGCGCGAGACACCGACTTTGTCCGCTAAAGCCTGTTGCGACAGGTCAAGAGCGGCGCGGGCGGATTTCATGCGGAGGTTTTTCATTTGTTGTCCTCGTCTCCCTTTTCACGCTTACCGCTTATAAGTACTGCTGCTGTTATGACGGCGTACATCAGCGTTATTTCTATCTCAACACACAGAAACGTAAGTCTGCCGTCGCTGACAAAGCCGTCCTCAATATCCAAGAGTGCCATAACGAGCCACGCCAGCATTAGAATAATATTGGTAATAAGCACACCTTTTGTATTCGTATGCGCCGTAAAGTAAGCCCCGCGCATTATACTGAGCGTAATATATACTCCCGCCGTGAGTATAAGCCCCGTTGCGATTCCGACATAGCCTGAAAACGCAATCACATCCGGTTCCGCGATGGCAACTACGCAATAAATAAGATAATACACGAGAATTGTATAAAAGCTGACGCGAAGGCAGAGGTTCTGTATCGCAAGCTGCCGTTCATCGAGATGTTTCCTGTTCGGATCCTTAGACCCGTATACACCGCAGAGTATGCAGAGTATTATAAATGGACCTTCAAGAATAAGTAATATCGCTATAAACCATTCCACAGGTTCTGCCCCCCTTCCTCGTGATACTGCCAGTATACTATATTTGCTTTATTTTGTCAAGTATATTTTATATATTATCAAATATAATTTTCCCTGATCTTTTCGCCTTTGAGTATGCCAAAATCTCTTGTAATACGCGCTGTTTTGTGGTACAATAGAGTAAAAACATCAAGGGGGTATGGCGGAGTGGATGCGCGTCATGGGTTTGTACGCACGGAAATGGAGCTTAAAGAGCTGATACTTTACATATTGTCAAGGCTCCCCGCGCCCGTCACCGCGCCGGAGCTTTCAGAGGCGGCATACGAAAGTGACGGAGCTGTCGGGTACTTCGATTTCATGGAGTGCCTTGACGATCTCGTGACTACGGGGCATATAACCAAAGACTTTGACACTTACATTATAACCGACAAGGGGCGCGAGAACTGTGTCGCCGCCGAATCGTATCTTTCAAACGGTACGCGCTCACTGGCTCAGAAAGCCGCCGATTCTCTCACGAAGGTTCTCAACAGGCGCAAGGTCGTGAAGGCATCGCATATTATGAACCGTGACGGGACGTTTACGGTAAAAATGAGTATGTCAGACGGACTGGGCGAAATAATGAGCATAAATCTTCTTGTCGGCAGTATTGAGGAAACAAAGGCTTTTGAGAAAAAATTCATGGAGAACGCCGAGAAGATCCATTCCCGCGTTGCGGAGATATTTTCGGCTGAATCGTTATAGAATATATTACCGTTTTCAACAAGAAAGAATCGTGTTATAATCTAAAGCTGAAAAAATCAATGCTATCGCGGTTTTACCGTAAGCACCGCGCAAAGAAAGGCGGCAGTATCATGGAAACAAAAGTAAATGTCAGAAAACACATTATGAAGCTGCTGCCTGTGATTCTGCCGCCGGTAGTGGCTATATTGCTCTACGCGGTGTTTTCCTCGCGGACGGCTCTCGCGAATTTCGCGGCGCGGTACTTTTCAAGACCCGTGAAGCGGTTCCTCGGTATGATATTCTCGATAATTCCGTTCTCGGTAATGGAGATTATGTATGTCGCGGCGGCTCTATGGCTCGTGTGGTTCATTGTTATGACCGTAATAAAAGCTGTTAAATACACCTCGGATGATACTCGTGAAGAACACGGCGATACACACAAAAAAGTTTTTGCCGCACGGTTCAGAATACTCGCGAAACGTGCCGGTATTCTCATTCTCGTAATTCTCTACATATTCGGCGCGTATCTGTGCCTTTTTGGTATAGATTACAAATCCGACTCGTTTGAGACAATGAGCGGAATTGAAGTCGATAAAATCTCCGTTGAGGAGCTTTACAGTGTCGCGGAGTATTTTATGAGTAACGCTGTCAGGCTCTCCGATACTGTGGAGCGTGACAGCGAGGGGCATTTTGTTAAGGACATTGACAGTCTTTTATCGCGTTCAACGTCAATATACAGCGAGGTTTACAAGGAATTTAACTGTATCTCGTGTACTCTGCGGACACCGAAAAAAATGCTGCTGTTTTCGTACTTATCGAGCATGATGGGCTTTACGGGCGTATATTTCCCGTTCACCGGAGAATCCAACATAAACATTGACGCTCCGGCGTGTCTCATACCGTTTACTATCGGGCATGAGCTTGCTCATCAGAGCGGGGTTTACGCTGAACAGGAGGCGAATTTTCTCGGAATCGCAGCCTGCATATCCTCCGGCGAGGACGATTATATATACTCAGGGTACCTTGCGGGGAGCATATATCTGATGAACGCTCTATATTCCGCCGACAAGGATTTGTGGCAGCAGCTTAAAAACACGCTCACCGGTTCCGCGCTTATTGACTGGAACGACAACCACGCCTATTGGCAGAGCTTCGAGTCTCAGGTCACTGAAGTGTCTGAGACTGTCTACGACAGTTACCTCAAGGCAAACGGTCAGAAGCTCGGCATGAAATCCTACGGCGCGTGTGTCGATTTACTGGTCGCGTACTACGGGTAGGATTCAAGAACCAATCGCGGATTTGTACCGTTTCGGGCTATTTCTCTTTGACAAGCTTCCCTGTCATATGCTCGATTGAAAGCTCCAGAACGCGGACGCGGGGGAAATTTTTCTCTATTTCGTCTAAAACATCATCGGCGTTTGGGTTATATTTGCACCCGAACCGGTACAGTATATCCCTTTTTGCGCTGTCCTCTTCAATCTCGCGTATTCTGCCGAATACTATGACGCTTTTTATATTCAGGAACCACTCTCCGTCATTTCTATAGCCCTTGTCCATCACGCAGAACGACACGCGGTTATCCCCGGCTATAGCGTCAATCTTGTGTCCTTCCAGAGCGCAGTGGAAATACAGCTTATCACCGATGTAAATGAAATCCATCGGGAATGTGTAAGGGTACCCATTCTCACCGTGTACCGCCATAACTCCGCGAGGTTCGTTTCTGAGTATTTCGGCGCACTCGGTACCGGACAGCGATTGACGGTTACGTCTCATGTCTCTGAACATTTTGCGTCTCCTTTATTTGTCCGATTTTTTACCGCTCAGAAGAAGGTTTGTGAGTATTCCAAGAATCAGGGCGCAGGCGACTTCTGTTATTGTAACTATCGCGTTGCCGTTTGCGTCTGTGCCGATCGTAAGCGTGAACCCTCCGATTCCCGCTATCAGTATGACGCTGACTACAAAGAGGTTGCGGTTGTCGTTGAGGTCAACCTTCTGCACCATTTTAAGACCCGACACGGCTATGAATCCGTACAGCGCGATACACACGCCGCCCATTACACAGCTCGGTATTGAGTTAAGAAACGCCACGAACGGTGAGAAAAGCGATATTATCATGCACAGCACCGCCGCCGATATTATAGTGTATACTGAGGCGTTCTTTGTTATCGCGACGCACCCTACGGATTCGCCGTATGTTGTGTTCGGGCAGCCGCCGAAAAACGCTCCGGCTATCGAGCCTACACCGTCTCCAAGAAGCGTCCTGTGAAGCCCGGGGTCTTTAAGAAGATCCTGACCGATTATACTGGAAAGGTTCTTGTGGTCCGCTATATGCTCCGCGAATACCACGAACGCCACCGGTACATACGCCACCGCTATTGTGAGCGCGTATGAGGCTGTGAACTCAGACATTCCCGACGCCGCGCTGAGGAATGTGAAATCCGGCAGTGAGAATATGCCGTCAAGCTGCGTGAACGGCGTGAAGTCTATCACAACAAGCGCGGGTATACCTGCGGCGTTTCCTATAACTGTCAGTATTGAGGCGAGTATGTAACCCGCGAGTATGCCGAATATGAACGGAATGAGCTTGCCCATCTTCTTTCCGTATACAGAGCAGCACATTGTAACCGCAAGCGTAACCAGACCGCACAATATAGCGATATACGGCGAACCCGTGAATGAGGAGCCGCCAAAAAGGTCGCTTACAGCGTTTCCCGCGAGTGAAAGCCCTATAATTGCCACTGTGGGACCGATAACAACCGGCGGCATGAGCTTATCTATCCACGCGACACCCGCAAGTTTCACGATAAGCGCGATTATTATGTATACCGCACCCGCGCAGAACGCCCCGAAAATAAGCCCCGCGAACCCGAGCGACATTGATACCCCTCCGGCAAACGCGACAGACATCGAACCGAGAAACGCGAAGCTGGAGCCGAGGAATACCGGACTTCTTGCCCATGTAAACAATATATACACCAGTGTTCCGACTCCCGCTCCGAATAGTGCCGCAGCCGGACTCATCCCGTTGCCGATTATCATCGGTACAGCGAGTGTTGCCGCCATTATCGCGAGTACCTGCTGTATTGCCGATACTATAAGCTGTCCTATCGGCGGTTTGTCCTTTACGTTGTAAGTTAATTCCATCTCTGCATCTCCTTCTATTTTCTTATCCGAATATACACCGGTTCCGGCTTGTTTGTCAATAAACAAAAGAGGAAAACCGGCTTTTTCATAAGGTTACATAACATCGGCGGTATATTCACGGCACAATTTCGCCGAATTTTTGTCTCAAAACCATTGAAATTTCCCGCGAAATGATGTAAAATAAGAAATAGTTTTTTTCTTTTGCCGGATCGCGGCAAAAAGGGCGGCGCAAAAGGCGGAATTTAATTCGGAGGTTATTTTAATGAAAAAAACATTCGCGACAAAAGAGAAGTTCGAGGAGATAGCCCGCGAGTATGGCACTCCTGTACATATTTACGATGAAAAGGGCATACGCGAAAACGCGAGGAGACTGCGTGAGGCGTTCTCGTGGAATAAGGGGTTCAGAGAGTATTTCGCGGTAAAGGCAACGCCTACACCGTATATTCTGAAAATCCTCAAGGAAGAGGGCTGCGGTGTTGACTGCTCATCGCTTACGGAACTGCTCCTGAGCGAAAAATGCGGCTTTACCGGCAGCGACATCATGTTCTCATCAAACGAGACTCCGGTCGCGGAGATGAAAAAAGCCCGTGAGCTTGGCGCGTATATCAACCTTGACGATTACACGCACGTTGAGTTTCTCAACAGTATATGCGGTATTCCCGAAACTATCTGCTGCCGGTTCAATCCGGGCGGTGTGTTCTCAGTGGCTAACCAGATTATGGATAACCCGCGTGACGCGAAGTACGGCATGACGCGGGGGCAGATGAAAAACGCTTTCCGCGATCTCAAGGCACTTGGCGCGAAGAATTTCGGCATACACTCGTTTCTCGTGTCGAACGCCATTTTCAATGAGTATTATCCGATGATGGCAAGGCAGCTTTTTGAGCTTGCCGTGGAGCTTCAGAAGTCAACGGGAGCGCATATAGATTTTGTCAATCTCTCCGGCGGTATTGGAATACCGTACTATCCCGACCAGATCGCTCCGAATATTGAAGTGATAAGCGAGGGTGTCAGAAAAGCGTACTCCGAGGTGCTTCTTCCCGCCGGAATGAGCGATGTGAGAATATTCACGGAGCTTGGGCGGTATATGCTGGGACCGTATGGGTGTTTGCTGACACGGTGCATACACCAGAAGCACATATATAAGGAGTACATCGGCGTTGACGCCTGTGCCTGCAACCTTATGCGCCCCGCTATGTACGGCGCGTACCACCATATAACCGTGCTTGGAAAAGAGAACGCCCCATGCGACCATCTATACGATGTTGTAGGTTCGCTCTGCGAGAATAATGACAAGTTCGCGATTGACAGGGAGCTGCCGAAAATTGATGTGGGTGATTTGCTGGTGCTTCACGACACGGGAGCGCACGGACACGCTATGGGCTACAATTATAACGGCAAGCTGCGTTCGGCGGAGGTGCTTCTGCGTGAGGACGGCAGCACAAAGCTGATAAGACGCGCCGAAACGCCGGAGGATTATTTCGCGACCATGGTGTTTGACGATTAAAGCGGAGCTTTCCGTATCACAGGAGCCGCTCTAAAGGCTGAACCCGCGAAACCGCCGCTGTTCCGTATAAAATCCGGAACATTGAGCGCGAATACGCGGCAGGAAACGCGGCACTCGAAAAGGATCTCACGGATATACAAAAACACGGAAATCAACCTGAAGCCGATTTCCGTGTTTCCTTATATTGCGTCATAATATAGCGTCACGCAGCGTTGGCGGCTATGAAATTGTCGTGTGCCTGTAGTAATTCGAGTCAAGGATCTCATCGTTTATAACGTGGTATCTCCGTACATAATCGCTCATCTCGGCGATCTCATCATCTGTCATTCCGTAGTTCCAGACGACTTCCCCATCCTTGATGTACGCGTCCTTCGTAAGCCATGTCATGTTCGCGAAAAATACATAGCCCTCGTAATTCGGGTCAAACACATCGTTTCCCATAACATTGCGCGGAACCTCAAGTCCGAAGAGATTCGCCATTGTCGGCAGCATATCGGTGGTCTGCATATACTTGTCAACCTCCATGCCCTCGGAAAGAGATGTCGAGTAAATCATAAAAGCTGTGCGTTCCAGAACCGTGTCTCCGGTGAGTTCCTCCTGCATCGCGTTCAAATAGTCAAAGTCGCTGTAACCGTAGCAGTAGTGGTCTGAAAACGCCACTATCACTGTATCATCTAAAATCCCGTCCTCCCGAAGCCGTTCAATAAGCTCCGCAAACATATCATCGGTGAGCCGCACTTTCGCTTTGAGTGCTGTAAGCTCATCAAGCTCATCACCGCTATACTCCTCATGTTCAATGGCAGCCTCTTTTGTCAGTTTGCCGCTTGTATACGGAGCGTGAGGACTTATAGTAATCAGGAACGCCATGAATTTATCGTCCCCTGTGATGTCATGGTACAGATCATCGCACCGCGCAAAATAGGTGTCGTTGTCGCGATCCACATCCGCGTCGGGGTAATCGTCAAAGCAGTGGTACGCGGAATATCCAAAAGCGACGTGCATGGAGCCGCGATTATAATAGCTTGCATCACTGCGATGGTATGAGTTCGCGCTGTATCCCGCTTCGGTGAAGAGACTCGCAAGCGAGCGGGAGAAGTCGTTGTGGGCAAGACCGTATGCGGCGTTGCTGCTTGTATACGGGTACACTCCGGTGTTGAACGCAAATTCAGTGTTGAATGTATATCCGGTGGCGTACTCAGGAGTGTACATTCGCGTAAAATTGATGCCGTTTTGCTCCATCATCCAGAGTGTCGGCGTGTCCTCCTCGGTTATGAGCCAGTCGTCAAGGCTTTCCATCATCACGAATATGACATTCTTGCCCTCGAAAATTCCGGTCATTTCGTTGTCCTCGTGAACCGCCTTCTCAAGGAAAAATTCGTCTATCTCCTCAATAGTCTCGCTGTCGCCTTCCAAAATTCCGGCGCGTTTCAGCTCAAGCTGCACGTTCCTTGCCACAAACTGGTACGCTCCCGTGAGCTGCAAATCGAATGTGGAATTGGAGAATGTATCATACTCGAACGGCACGAGGGAGTACGCGTTCCATCTTTCCGGATTGTATTCGCCATAGAGCTTCGGGGTCAGCGCAATCGTGACTACCGCCGCAATAACCGCCGCTCCCTTGACTATGTAGTGTACAAATCCCTTTGTCCTGTCGGGAAACAGAAGTATGCCGATAACGCCTATCGCGATAAGCATTAAAACGTGCAGGGCAAAGTTCAGCGTAAGTATTCTCTCGGCGTATGAGATGAATGTAAGCCCCTCCGACGCAAAAAGAAAATCGCTCAGATACAGGAAATTGCCCATTAGCTGGTAGTACCCGTCCTGCACAACAACATAAATCATCGCGATATAATAAAATATGCCATACACTATCCTGCCGGAGAGCTTATTCGGCATCAGCGTCACAATTACCGAGATTATGAGCGACCACGCGACAGTAAAGAGATTCGGCGCAAGCTCCTTTATTGAGTAGTAGCCTATACTGCGCGTCACATACCTTAACCATAGATCCAAAAGAATAAACGAACCGAATATATAGAGATATTTGATAAGCGGAAGTATCTTTCTGAACCAGAGCGGCAGCTTTTCCTCCAAAGACCGTCTCTGCTTCTCTTTTACCGGCATTAGCTTTCACTGACCTTTCTGAAGTTTTTGTAAAGTAAATTTTTACCCGCAAAACATAGTACGCGGAAAAAGAAAGTAATTGACAAATCCCCGCGAATATGATAGTATGATTATAAACTATAAATCGCGTTATGTCAATGAACGATTTCTGGATTTTCGACGGATTTTGCGTTTAGTTCACAAATTGGCGGGTAAAAAATTCAATAAATTACAGAAAATAACATTGAACTTTCGGCAAAGCTATGATATAATATTATCTGTGGTATTTTTTACAGGTATGGCGCGGATAAAAGCCGCGGACTTTCCCGTCCGCCGTGCGCTCACGCCTGTGAATGTAATTATTCCGGCGT
>CAZKLU010000034.1:18234-20701 GCA_964553775.1 uncultured Oscillospiraceae bacterium
GATATAAGCCTCTGTAAAATCAGCTTTAAGCTCAAGGAGTAAACGATGAAAAAGCTAACAACAATAATACTTACGCTTTCGCTGCTTATCTGTCTATCGAGCGCGGCGGCAACAACTCCGGGTTCCTCTGATGACCCGCTGATTTCCAAAACATACGCCGATGAGACGTATACGCAAAAGGTTATCTCCGATGGCGAGGCTGAAATTGACGGGAGATTGGGCGCGGTATATGATGAGTATGCCGATAAGCTGTCCTCAGTCTCGTATAACAAGGGCGCGGTATATGCCGAGTGCGAAAAAGGCTCCGAGGTGCATCTTATCTTCTGCTCAAGCATTTATCTGCTCACGGGCAGCGCAAAGTTCAAAATTAACGACGGCGATGTTATCAACGTCAGCAAGGAGTCCGGCACGATTCAAAACGGCTCGTCTCTTGAAACCAACGTCCGATACTTCTGTCTGAATGACGAATCGACCGTTACAGTCACGTTTTCCGAGGCTTCCACAGTAATGATAGACGGTAATTTTACGGCGGGCGAGGGCGTTACAACATCGCTCAATTACTTTACCGATGTCAAGGACACGAACTGGTACTATGACGCGGCGGTGTTCACATATAACCGCGCTCTGTTTCAGGATATTGAGACTAAGCAGTTCCGCGCCAATGACGATATAACACGCGCCGAAATGGTATACGCTCTGTGGTCGGCTGTCGGCAAGCCGGATTGCGATACACCGACAACATTTGAGGACCTGAGAGAGAACTGGTATGTCACGGCGGTGAGATGGGCTGTCTCGTGCGATATTATAGAGGGTATGACAACAACCGAGTTTTCGCCGGAGTCAGGACTTACCCGTCAGCAGATGGTGACAATAATGTACCGCTACACGGAATACATAGAGGGCGATACAACTCCGACTGTGGAGCTTACAGGCTTTGAGGACGCGAACTCCGTGTCAAGCTGGGCTTTGGCAGGAATGAAGTGGGCGTGTGCCGTGGGTCTTATAAACGGCATGACCGAGACAACGCTGTCACCGACAACTTCCGCTCAAAGAGCGCAGGTGGCTACGGTGCTTATGAGATATGTAGGTTAAAAACGAATAGCAAGCCCCCGATGGTTTTAAGCCATTGGGGGTGTTTTTTGCGAAAATCAATATTCTGTCACCTTCGGGAACGCTCACAGCGTTTGCTGAGAAGACTGCCGGTTTCATTCGAGACTTCTAAGCTGCCGCAGTATAGCTTCAACTCTGAATATAGCTTCGTCAACCTGCTTTTTCATGCGTGATATTTTGGACTGCACCATCATATCCGCGACAAACCCGTCAAAAAAGAAATCCGCGAATGTCAGAAAGTCTCCCACATCTATGTTCTGAACATAACCGGCAACATCGGATAACTCCCTCTGAAACGAGCGGAGATCGAGCCTTGCCCGCTCAATACAATGTTTGGCGTTATCTATTTTGGAATGTTTTATAAAGCCGACAATCGCTCCGCCACCAAAAATGTCAGCAATTCCCCATTTTCCCGCGCTTGAAAGATTTTTCTTAGCCTCCTGAAGCGATGACAGCGCGCGTTCTCCGGCTAATCTCGCTTCGTGAACTTCTTTATAAACACTGTCCATAATCAGTTCCCCCAGGTTTCATTATTAAATGCCGTGTCCGACTGAAATTGCAATCTAAACGTTCTATGCTGTGACGCTTTTACAAAAAATCCTGTGCATGGAAAACCGCGCACAGGACAATATGAATTATTCTTCGGCGGTAAAAGCCGCCTTTGTTTTTTATGTCGGGGCGTTTCGCAAGCTCCGTAAATCTGCTCACGAACATGACAGAATCTCCGGATGTTCAGACCTGCGGGTTCATGAAAGTCCGCTCCCGTGAATTTGCAGTCCGAAACCGCCCCAACGCCATACGGTCATTCAGATGTTTTAATTCTCAGCCGCAATCAATCAGTTGCTTCTGAGTGTGACGCTCGTGATGTGCGGGTTCACACCCTCGTACCAGTAGAGGAAGCCTTCCATATCCACAACGTCACCGACGTTGAGAGCCTCAACAGCCTTGTAAACATCGGTGTCCTCGCCGCAGAGGTAGGACTCAACCGTGAATGTGTATGTTTCGCCGTTGTACGAGACGTTGAAGTAGAGGTCGCTCCCTCTCTCGCCGCTTCCATCGTACTGGTAAAGGAACGCGCCGCCATCAACGCCGTTCTCCTCAACCGTCATGCCGGTGAATGTCACGCGCTGGTTCATGTGGTCAATCAACTCGTCCGTGCCGAGAAGCTCAGTCACATCAACAGGCTCCGCTATGTAGCTGCCGTCTATTATCTCGAATGTAGCGTCGGTGATTTCTACCTCACCTGCCCATTCGGACTTGTAACCTGTAACTCTTATCTTTGTACCCTCTGTCAGAAGATCATAGTCGCTCTCGGAACACGCCATGTCGTAAAGGAAATACGCTCCGTCCTCGTCCT
>CAZKLU010000035.1:0-20543 GCA_964553775.1 uncultured Oscillospiraceae bacterium
GCAATATTATTCCCTCCCTGGATCCGGCTTGAGCCGTTTTCTTTCGATATTGCCGCGTGCGGCTGATAGCGCATTTAAAATGCCGGGGTGCGTATATACGCTCATGCTGAGAAACTATAGAAAAACAACCTATAGAATTGGATGCTCAAGAATTAAGGAAATTCCGTGTTTTTTGCTCATTGCGTATAGAGGTTGATTGATTGCCGCTTCTGACTGATAACTCCACAATCCCACATTATACATTATACATTATATATTTTATTTTGCAAGCATTTTTTTGAGATTGAAAAAAATGTTTTTTACTCCTCAAGAATCTCTCTCAAAGCCGTCAACGCCGTGTCAGAGTCACTTTCTGTATTGAACCACCCGAAAGAGAAGCGTATCGTGCCTTTTGGAAATGTTCCTATAGTCTTATGTGCTGACGGCGCACAGTGCAGCCCAACGCGGGTCATTATGCCGTACTCGCTGTCAAGCCTGTACGCCGCGTCCGAAAGCTCCGCTTTGCCAGTTCCTATGGAGACTACGCCAACTCGGTTTTCCGTGTCTCTCCGTCCATATACGCGCAGAAGACCCCCGGATTCAAGCTCTGAAAGCCCCGCAAGAAATCGTTCTGTCAGCGCAAGCTCACGACTGTGAACCTCTGAAATGCCAGTCTCCCTCAGCCACAACAGCCCTTCACGCAGCCCCGCTATTCCGGGTATGTTCATTGTCCCCGCCTCAAATCTGTCAGGCATAAGCCTTGGAACATCTTCTGTGTGGCTGAAACTGCCCGTTCCTCCCGATATTAAAGGCTCTATTCTGTCCTCCAGACCATCAGCAAGCACAAAACCCCCTATTCCTTGAGGTGCCATAAGCCCCTTGTGTCCTGTGAACGCAAGAGCGTCTATGTGCGAGGCTTCCATGTCAATATTCAATACACCGGCAGTCTGAGCTGTGTCAACTATGAAGATCAGCCCATGCTCATGACAAAACTTGCCTACAGCCTCTATCGGCATAACGGTACCCGTGACATTACTTGCGTGCGTCATAACAACGGCTTTGGTGTTCTCTCGAAGGCAGTCTGAGAAACTATTCAATATCAGTTCGCCGGTACTATCGCAAGGTACCCTTGTGAACCCGCAGCCTATTTGTGTAAGCGGGCGCATAACGGCGTTATGTTCCATCGAGGATACTATAACGTGGTCGGATTTTTTCAGAAGCCCTTTGAGAATTACATTGAGACTCTCAGTGACGTTTTTTGTGAAAATAACACGCTTCGGGTCGGAACCGCCAAACAGTTCCGCAAGAATAACTCGCGTGTCATATACTAACTCCTCGGCTTTATACGCTCTTCCATATCCTCCACGATTGATATTGGAGCCAATATTTGTCATATATTTGTATACCGCATCAGCAACGCAGGCAGGTTTTGGAAATGTTGTTGCGGCGTTATCAAGGTAAATAGCGTTCAAGATGTCACCTCCATGCAAAATATCGATTCACGGAAAATTATGGAGTGAGATGATCGTTCTGCTTTGTTGATTCTCTGAGATTTTTGCGTTGACTGTCAAGACACTGAAATATTCTGAAATTTTCAAATCGATGATGTGAAAATATGGATATATTTAATAATTCCGTGAATACCGAGTGATTCTATTATAGCAATATTCGCGTAAAAAGTAAAGTCTCAGAAAATGGCAAAATAAACAAAATCGGGCGGCAAATATACATTAAGAGCTTACCCGAAATTAACAGCGCACCGAAAATTCCAAAAAAGCTCTAATCAAAGCTATAAATTCCTTATATATTCCGGGGCAGGATTTCTAAACTGCGTAAGCAAAACGGAAATTTCAGAACCTTTCAGGAATCTCACCATTTGAGGATTGCGGCGCAGATTATGCGGGATTAAAAACAAATTTCCACAGGAACGCCATATGTGTATTACATCGAATAAATAAAACCGCAAGCAAAATGTGCGCGAAGTGATTTTGTATATATTTCAAAAACCGGCTTGCCAATCAAAGGGCAAGCCGGAAAAATATTTACTCATCCAACACATATACTACGCAGTTTCTTGCGCCGAACTCAATGCACTCGTTGTAGTCCTCCATAAAAAGGTCAATAATATCCATGCCAGGTCTGTCAGCGACCTCAGCAATTCCGTACTCCCACGAACCGTCATCAGCTGCAATGTACACCAGAGTACCCTGTGGAAGTGTTGAGGGCAGAGCGGCGACAAGACCAACACGAACAGGCTGTCCGCTCGATGTTATGTTTGTGCTGCCGGGGAAATTGTTGTATGTGTACGCTGTGGCTCTCATGTTGAGCGTTCTTGTGTAGTTGAGCGTGGTTCCGTTCAGCGTTGTGACAACTCCGTCGGAACCTCCGGTATAGCCTTCAGGCGCGGTGTAGCTGTGGCTTGCCGATGTGCGCGTTCCGACTGAGATTATAGTTTCACCCGCGGAGATAACCTCATTTTCGCTCTCCTGCTCCCGTGAATCAAGCTCGCCATCTATATAAGTACACCTGTATACAGACGCTGTTTTTCCCGAATGCCCCTCTTTTATAACAACCTGCTCACCCTCAGCCAAGTATGGGCTATTCACATAGCGCACTGCGGCTGGTATTTCAGTCTCAACCGTCTCAAACGTGTACTCTGTTCGCGAGACGGTTATTGTCATATCACTTTCTATAGTCTCCGATAGCTCCGGCGTAACAGAATCGTTGGTTTCCGGTACCACGCCTATCATATTAAGCGCGTCTGCCACGCTTGTTCCAGTCTCAATCTCAAAGGTAACAGTCTCACCGTATAGTACAGCCGTAACATTACATTTCACCACAGGCTCCGGCAATTCAATGTCAATATTTGCCACTGCGCTGACAATCGCACCAGATGTCTCTGCCTCCATACTGACAGTAACTTCAGATTTTTCCATTTCGGTGTTCCCCGCCTTTGTGCTGTCAGATACCGCGAATGTGAGTATCATGACAAGCTCCGCAAACATTGCCGCAGCCAACACTATCTTATTTCGTCTCATAATCATCTACTCCTTCCTGCCGCCGGACTGTCTTATACTTCTTATTACGTCTTATTACGTCATGAAAATTGACAAATTTTATCAGAAACATTCAGGTAACACAATGATTACAAAAGGTTACAATCCGGCTCGCCGCTTATTATACGCCATCTCAGCGAAAAATGCAACAAAAAAGTTGAAATTGGGAAAAAATTTTAACTGTACGCTCTGATTCGATGTTTGGATGGAAATAAATGGTGTAACTTCTTTACATCGGTCTAAAACTATTTGTAACCATTTTGTTGTTGACAGGATAATAACACATAATACGTGCTGAATGTGTCGGAATATGGCGGAGTATAAAATGAGAATGTCAGGGGATAATTATAGTGAGCTGTTTCCGGTGAGGAACTAAAAGTGAGCGGTGGGAGAATCCAATTTTGAGGAAACTAACCCCTCCCGCTTTCACAGTTTCGCGTACCGCGCACTGATGTTGTCTCAATATTTGACCGCTGCAGCTTCAGTGAAGATGGAGCCGCTACAGGCAGCGGCAAAAGTCTCAGAGCGAAAGCGGCGCAAATTCAAGTGCGTGAGGTGACAGAAGTCGGCGTGGCGCGTCTCATCGGGCAAGAGACAAGTCACCGCACCGTGTGAGTGTCAGACAACATATTTAAAATATAGTAGTAGGAGGAAACATCGTTGCAGTGCAAGGTAGAGCTATGCGGTATCAACACCTCGAAGCTTCCGGTACTGAAGAACGAGGAGACTTTGGAACTTCTGCGCAGATACAGGAACGGCGATGAGAGCGCACGGGAACTGCTGATTAGCGGCAACCTGCGTCTTGTGCTGTCGGTTATCCAGCGTTTTCTCGGACGCGGCGAGAGCGCGGACGATATATTTCAGGTTGGTTGTATAGGGCTTATAAAAGCTATAGACAACTTTAATACGGATCTTGGCGTTATGTTCAGCACCTATGGTGTTCCAATGATCGTGGGCGAAATACGCAGGTTCCTTCGTGACAACAGCCCGATTCGAGTGAGCCGAAGTATACGCGATACGGCTGTAAAAGTCTTGCAGGTTAAAGAACAGATAATGAACGAGACACAGCGTGAAGCAACTCCGGAGGAGATAGCGAAACGTCTCGGAATAAAGCGCGAGGATGTTGTAATAGCAATGGACGCTGTTGTTGACCCCGTGAGTCTGTATGAGCCTATATACAGTGACGGTGATGACGCTGTGTGTGGAATGGATCAGATAGGCGATACAAAGAATACTGACGAGAGCTGGCTGCAGCAGATAGCGATTTCAGAAGCGATAGAGCGTCTGACACCGCGAGAGAAACGCATTTTAAGTTTGCGGTTCTATGACGGTAAAACGCAAATGCAGGTTGCTCAGGAGATCGGCATAAGTCAGGCTCAGGTATCGAGACTTGAAAAGAACGCAATAAATCGTATTAAAAAAGACCTGTAATAACCTCTTTACGGAAATCAGTTTTTAATTGATTTCCGTTGTTGTTTTCATATTCATCGATCAGTTTACAACATATTTTGTGCGTATCGTTGTCCGCTGTAATTTTGAAATAAATAGAAAATTCAAAATTTATCCCTTGAAAAATAATATATTGCGTGTATAATAGAGTATTAACTGCAAAATATTATAGGAGGCAAACTCAAAAGATGGAAAAAAAAGAATTTAAGGCGGAATCAAAGCGTCTGCTCGACCTTATGATCAACTCTATCTACACTCATAAGGAAATATTCCTGCGTGAGATTATCTCTAACGCAAGCGACGCTATTGATAAACTGTGCTACATTTCGCTCACTGACAACAAGGTTGGCATGAACCGCGACGACTTCAAAATTTATGTCACCGCTGACAAGGACGCGAGAACACTCACAGTCTCCGATAACGGTATCGGTATGACCCCCGCTGAGATGGAAGAAAACCTTGGCGTTATCGCGTATAGCGGAAGTCTCAAATTCAAGTCCGATATGGATAAGCCGGAGGAATCCGACACTGATATAATCGGTCAGTTCGGCGTTGGTTTCTACAGCGCGTTTATGGTGAGTGACAAGGTAACAGTCGTATCCCGCGCTTACGGTTCCGATAAAGCGGCAAAGTGGGAAAGCTCCGGAACGGACGGGTACACTATTTCCGATGCCGACAAAGATACTGTGGGAACCGATATTATTATGCACCTCAAGCCCGACGGTGAGGACGAGGATTACAGTACATTCCTTGAGACGTGGAAGCTGAAGGATCTGATAAAGAAATACTCCGACTATGTTCGTTTCCCGATAGTCATGAATGTCGAACATACAGAGTATAAGCCCACGGGCGAAAAGAACGACGACGGCAGCGACAAAACTGAGCCTGTTACAACATACGAGGACGAGACTATAAACAGCATGGTTCCGATCTGGCAACGCAACAAGTCCGAGGTTACGGAAGAGGACTGCATAGCGTTCTACAAGGAACACTACAGGACGACAGAAGACCCGATCGCTGTGATTCGAGTGAGTGCCGAGGGGCTTACATCGTCGTATAAGGCGTTGCTGTTCATACCGGCAAAGGCTCCGTATGACTACTACAGCCGCGATTACAAGGCTGGACTTACGCTCTACAGCTCCGGCGTTATGATTATGGAGAAGTGCGCGGAGCTTGTACCCGACTGCTTCAGCTTTGTGTGCGGTATCGTGGACAGTCAGGATCTGTCACTCAATATATCCCGTGAGCTTTTGCAGCATGACAGGCAGCTTAAAGTTATCGCCTCTAACCTCGAAAAGAAAATTAAATCGGAGCTTACAAGTCTCATGGAGAAAGATCCCGAGAAGTACGATAAGTTCTGGCATGAGTTTGGACGGCAGATAAAATATGGTATTGCCGGTGATTACGGCATGAAGCGTGAGCTTTTGCAGGATTTGCTGAAATTCTATTCATCCAACACCGAGAAGCTGACATCGCTTTCCGATTATGTCTCCCGTATGCCGGAAGACCAGAAGTACATCTACTACGCCGCCGCCAAGACTGTGAAATCAGCCGCAGGACTTCCGCAGAATGAGCTTGTGAAGTCCAAGGGCTATGAGCTTTTGTATTTCATTGATGATGTGGACGAATTTGTTGTTCAAATGCTCTATAATTATAAGGAGAAGCAGTTCAAGAGCGTCACAGGCGGCGATTTGGAACTTGACAGCGATGAAAAGAAAGAAGAGGAGGAAGAAAAGTCTCAGCCTTTGCTTGACTTCCTGAAAGAAACGCTCAAGGATGATGTTGTTAATGTTAAACTTTCGCGCAGTCTCGTCCAAAGTCCGGTATGTATGTCGTATGAAGGTGATATAAGCCTTGAGATGGAGCGTTATTTCAGCGCGATACCGGGGGATGCCGGTGAGAAGATAAAGGCAAAGCATGTTCTGGAGCTTAACGGCAATCACAAGGTATTCAAGACTCTTGAGGACGCTTACCAAAGCGGTGACACAGACAAAGCGAAGAAGATAGCAAATGTACTGTGCGGTCAGGCTAAGCTGCTTGCCGGTATTCCGGTTGATGATCTTGCGGCTCTGACGGATGACATCTGCGACCTTATATAGAATATATGTTTGTAGATAAAGCAAAAATTGAGATAAAAGCGGGTGACGGCGGCAACGGTGCGGTGGCGTTTCACCGTGAGAAATATATAGCGTCAGGCGGTCCCGACGGCGGTGACGGCGGTCGCGGGGGAAATGTTGTCATTCAACCCGACGCTAACATGAATACGCTGATGGATTTTCGTTATAAGAGGAAGTACGTCGCGAAAAACGGTGCGGACGGCGCGGGAAAGCGTTGCAGCGGCAAGGACGGGGAAGACCTGATTATCAAGGTTCCGTTTGGAACAGTAGTCCGTGACGCGGCAACGAATATGGTTATGGCTGATATGTCCGAGGGAAAACCGTTTATCGCGGCAAAAGGCGGCAGAGGCGGCTGGGGCAACGCCCATTTCGCGACCCCGACACGTCAGGCACCAAGATTCGCAAAAGCGGGGCTTCAGGGCGCGTCACGGGAGATAGTGCTGGAGCTTAAACTTATAGCGGATGTCGGGCTTGTGGGTTTCCCAAACGCGGGGAAATCAACGCTCCTTGCCGCTGTTTCGAGGGCAAAGCCTAAGATAGCGGACTATCATTTCACAACGCTGTACCCGAATTTAGGAGTAGTGGCGAACGATGAGGGCGGCTCCTTCGTGCTTGCTGACATACCCGGGCTTATAGAGGGCGCGTCCGAGGGCGCGGGGCTTGGGTACGACTTTTTAAGGCACATAGACAGGTGCAGACTTCTTGTACACGTTGTTGACATATCCGAAAGCGAGGGGCGCGACACTGTAGAGGACTTCAAGACAATTAACGTCGAGCTTAAAAATTACAGTGCGGAGCTTGCGTCCCGTCCGATGATAGTTGTCGGCAACAAGCGCGATATAGCGGAGAATATGGAAGCGTCTAACAGACTTGAGCAATACGCCACAGAACTTGGACTGCCGTATTTTGTAATATCAGCCGCCACTCACGCGGGACTTAGGGAGCTTACTAACGCGATAATGTACAAGCTGAGTGAGCTGCCGCCTCCCACAGTGTTCGAGCCGGAGTTTATAGAACCGGAGACAGAGCTTGACGATTCAGAGCCTGAAATAACGCATGACAGCGATGTCTGGAATGTTGAGGGCAGTTGGATTGAGCGGCTCATGGAGAACGTGAACTTTGGCGACTATGAATCAAGAATGTACTTTGACCGTGTTTTACGCAATCGCGGTATATACGACAAGTTAGAGGAGCTTGGCATAAATGAGGGCGATACAGTGAGCGTCTGCGGATTGGAGTTTGAGTATAAACGGTGAGTAAAGAGATGCTCAAAATGTTTTCCGGTGCAGTGCCATAGTAATATTTCTCATTTCCCACAAACAGCAACAATTCACCTCCGGTAATTACGGCGGTGAATTGTTGTTTTTCTATATTGTTTTATAGCCCGAACATCTGCAAACGCAGTGTGTAACTTCGGTTAATATTTTGAGTTCCTCGCTGCGGAAGTTTCGCTTGTCAGCGGCAAAACCCGTCAGCAAACATTCCGTGCGGGTGCTTAAAGTGATGTTATACGGAAGTCGGGCTTCAAATGGTGATAATTTAAATTAATAAACACTCAAAGTGCTTTCCGGTACAGCATTATTATATCTTTTTTCGTTGTCAGTCTGGGATTTACGGCTACGTTCCCGCTCTTCATAGCGTCCTCAGCCATTGCATCAAAATGCTCGGACGTTACTCCAACCTCACTCAAACTCGCCGGAATACCGAGAGTCTTATTCAGCTCCCGTATAGCGTCACCCAGTTTCTCCGGTTCAAACTCATCGGCAGTCTGCGGACATCTCGCGATATAGTTGTAGATTTTCAGATACTTTCCGTTATCCGCAAGAGCGTTGTAATCAACAACAGTTGGCAGGAGAATCGAATTTGCCACACCGTGAGCAACATTGAAATACGCGCTGACCGGATGGCTCATAGCGTGTACATCTCCGAGACGCGCCCACGAAAACGCTATTCCCGCAAAGAGTGAACCCACAATCATACCCTCAGCGGCTTCTGTGTCTGCTCGATTCGCAACGTAACGGCGGATATTTTTGCCGATAAGCTCCATAGCTTTTTCTGACATAGCCTCGGAGAATGGAGAAGCATCCCGTGAGATATAAGCTTCAAGTGCGTGAATAAGCGCGTCCATGCCACAGGCGGCAGCTACCGACGCGGGTACTGTTGTGATGAGGTCAGCGTCAAGAATCGCGTAGGCGGGAATCAGCTTGTAGCTGAATACTGTCAGCTTGTAGTTTCGGCTGTGGTCGGTGATAACTGAGAACGCTGTCACCTCGGAACCTGTACCGGCGGTTGTCGGAATCGCGACAAGCGGAACTATATCGCCGGGTACCTTGTCAGCTCCCTCATACTCTGTAATAGAGCCGCCATATTTTGCAAGAATGCCAACAGCCTTACCCACATCCATTGATGACCCGCCGCCAAGCGCGACTATGCAGTCCGCTCCGCTCGCTTTGAACTGCATGGTTGCTTTGTCTACCGTCTCAACTGAAGGGTTACCCTCTGTCTCGGTGAAAGCGTCAGATGTTATTCCGGCGGCAGTAAGGCTATCAACGCACTTTTGCACTGTACCCATTTTTTCAAGTGTCGGGTCTGACACGATAAACGCACGGCTCGTGCCTAAAGCCTTAACAGCGTCAGGCAGCTTTGAGAGATTTCCGCGTCCAACTATGATATTCTGCGGAACGGAGAATCTGAACTGTTTCATACATATACTCCTTTCAAACATTATTTCACTGTATAAGCGGAACCGGTAAACCCTTCGGATTTACTCAGGCTCCGTAACAGCATAAAAGTCAGGTTTCAGTCAACTTACGCGGTAACTGCCTCGCGCAGAATCTCCACAGCCTTATCGCAGTCGCTCTCGTCAATAATGAGCGGCGGAATCAGGCGAATAACTGAACTTCCAATGGCGGTAACAAGAAGACGTCTGTCAATGCACCTGTGCTTGATTTCTCCGGCGTTGACAGTGCCGTCAAATTCCGCTCCAACGAGAAGCCCCTGATGTCTGACTTCCCTGATGTGCGGCAGTGTCTCTAACTTCTCCGCAAGGTAGTCTCCGACTTTCTTCGCGTTCCCCGCCAAATCGCGGTCAAGAAGTTCGTTAATTTCAGCGAGAGCTGCGGCACAGCTCACAGGATGACCGCCGAATGTTGTGCCGTGAGAACCAGGTGTCAACGCTTTAGCTGTCTCCTCGGTCGCGCAAATCGCTCCTATGGGCATACCGCCGCCAAGTGCCTTTGCCATTGAGACAATATCAGGCTTTATGCCGTAGTTCATATAGCTCATGACAGCACCTGTGCGGCACCAGCCTGTCTGAACCTCGTCAAGAAGCAGCAGCATACCCTTCTCATCGCAGTATTCTCTCAGACCGCAAAGAAACTCTTTAGTCGCGGGGTGAACTCCTCCCTCTCCCTGTACAGGCTCCACCATGATAGCGATAGTGTTCTCAGTGCAAGCGTCCTTGAACGACTGAAGGTTGTTATACTCAGCGTATGTGAATCCGGGCGTCATATCTCCAAAGCCTATCTGACAGGCGTTATCCGGCTGACCTGTCGCGGACATGGAACCGAATGTACGCCCATGGAAACCCATTTTGGCGGTGACTATGTTGTACTTATGCGAACCGTACTTCTCAATTCCGTACTTACGCGCCATCTTAATCATAGCTTCGTTCGCTTCTGTGCCGGAGTTCTGGAAGAAAATCTTATCCATACCGATAGTAGTGCATATTTTCTCAGCAAGAAGAGCCTGCGGGATAGTGTACGGGTAATTGAACGTGTGCATGATGTCCTGAACCTGATCGATAACAGCGGCTACTACCTTCTCGTTGCAGTTTCCGGCTGAATTTACGGCAATACCGGCATAGAAATCAAGGTATGGTGTGCCGTTCTCATCGTAAATGTACTTGCCCTTTGCTGTTTCAGCGAGAAAGTCGAAACGCTCGTATGTCTCGATCATGTACTTGTTGACTTTATCTTTAATATCCTGCGCTGTAAGACCCAATTCGTCGAGCTTCATTGTCTTGTTCTCCTTTATATTATATATATTATACCGCACTCACGCGCAGTAAGAACCTTCTTGCGGCGTGTGACGCGGGCGTGTTTTTGTAACAGGTGAGCGGGCTGCCAATGGCTTCAGTCTTCTCACACATTGTGCCTGTACTCATACGGCAGCACCTTAATCTGGTTATAGCTTGGGCAGTCTCTCACCCATTCAAGAGACTCCTTAACAATCGCGGTCTGCTGTGGTATATTGTTTGGCTCTCCGGCATTGGAGCCAATGGGAACGTGAGGGGCTGTTATTCTCGGCGCACCCTGCTGACGCGCTATTGGGGGCAGCGCGGCAATTACAACACAGCTCATTCCCGCTTCTTCACAGCAGCGTGTCACTATAGTGGCTGAACGGTGGCAGGTTCCGCACCCACCGGTACAGAGGACTATATCAACGCCCTGCGCTTTCAGCTTTCGCGCAATCTCAGGACCCGTCTCATTCTTGAACTTCTCGACGTTTCCGCCGCCGCCCATGAATGTGTATGTCTCGTAGGGCAGTGAACCGATGAAGCCCTCATCAACAAGCTCATGCAGACGGTCTATAGGGAACATCGCGTTGACATCTTTGTTTATATCGGAATTGTCAAAGCCTCCGTGAGTCACCATAAGCTCACTTGACGGTGTATCAAACTCTATCGTCCTGTATGAGAAGTCTCCGGACGTATTGAACGGAACCTGACTCTTCTTATGAATACCACCGGCTGTTATAAACGCAACCTTACATTCGTTCAGCGGTTTTTTAAGCTCCGTAAATACAGGAGCCGGAGTTACCGGAACGAATATCTCTGACTGCATTCCCTCTACAGTTGTCAGTTTCATATATTGTTACTCCTCCTCTTTGGATGTTACATTCTTCCGTGGCACATTACGGCAGCGCGAAAATCAATTTTCAACCGGTTCCGTAAAGACAAAATACGCGGTTTACCCGTTATAGTGTATATTTCCTGTGTCAATGTGTCCGCGGTATAAATTCAATGTTTTCAGAGCGGCTTCAGTTTGCTGAGATAAAACCCCGCCGTCTCCCCTACGTTCAACGGCACATCTGTAAACACACAGCGTCTCGGAACCGCCACAGTTCCGCACCCGTCCGGCATGGTACACTTCACAGCCGTGTCGTTGACCTCAGTGAGCGTTCCGCCCACAGGTATCGGAATAAACTCTGTCGCGGATTCAAGCTCCGTCATATCATATTCTCGCGGAACAGCGTCAACCTCAAGGTAACTGAAATAGAATTGTGCCTCCTGCCCCGCAGTCAGCGTTCCCTCGGTTAAAATCAGTCCTCGTGAAACGCTGAGAACACCCATGCGGCCACGGAGATGTATTATCACCGTGTTTCCTGTCACATCTTTGACAAATCCGCTCATCAGCACAGGGTTTATTGTGTAGTCAATCATCAGTGCAGAGTGCCGCTCTCGCGCAGAACAGTTTCGGGAAGTCCCAGTAGTTTGTTGTTGGCGTTTATAACATCGTTGCTCCACTTTTTTGGAGCTGGCAATATGGCAACACCCGACATCTTATTTTTCAGCATTTGTATAGCTCTTGCCGCGACTTCTTTAGTGACACAGGAGCATCCGGCAATATTATTCTCGAAGCCGCCCATATCCATATTCTCCTCGACCATCGCGTCAGCGTACTCGTTACCCACAACAAGCTGACCCTGATAGGCGCAGAACGAGACTCCCACAACAGGAATACCGCGTTTCCCCGCCTGACCAATATGCTGAATGAAGTCAATATGGTTATTGCCGAAGCCCTCGGTGGTGATTATACAGCCGTCAATATCAAGCGATTCCAGAAGTGAACCGAGCCGCTCGGACACCCACAGCTTTTCATCATTTACCTGCGGAGAACCAACGAATACAACACCCACGAGATCAAGCTCCTCATCGGCGGCTAACCCTTCAACAAGCGGTTCGCGTATATAGTGGCGTGTCATCTCCTTAGTCGCGGGGCCTATGCAAGTCAGAGCGTGGATAGAGCCGTCGCGCACCTGATTCGGTGTCAGGATAATGGGAACATTTCCGCAGTCAACATTTTTCTGACCGCCCATTATACCGCACGGTTCATTTGGGCAGATTACGTTGTCGTGCATGGCACCCTGCCCCATAATCTCTTTGACAAGGACAACACGCGCATTACCACGCCGTCTCACGTCCTCGCATATCTCCTCACGGACAACCTCGCCGTCATACTTTTTAAGCTCATCCCTGACAGCCTGAATTATATAATCCTGACACTTATGCGCGGCAAAAGGTCCCGGTCGTGTCATGCCTGAAAGCTTCTTGATAACAGCGTGACAGCGAATTATAATGTCTCCCTCGTCCGCGCAGCCTGGGTGACCGAAATACATCTTCTCATCAAGATAGCCCTCGGAAGAGCCGAACTCGTGAACCTGAACGCCGTCCTCATCAACTCCGGTGAGCATAAACACTACGCCGTCAGCTACTTTGGTAACGCCTGAGCCAAGCTCTCCCTCGACTTTTGTGGCGATTGGGCAGACATCCATTATAGTGTCGGTATATATGTGACGCTTGTCGGGGTAGATAACGTCAAGCTTTATACTCTTGCAGAGCGGATCCTCCAGAACAGCTTTATCAACAATAGATCCGTCTATTGTTATCTTACCGTCTTTAATGCTTGTTTCAGTTCCGATTTCAGCGTCTGTTATTCTTATATGCTTCTTCACCAATGTACGAATAACACGCTTCTCACCTGATGACTGCCCGGCAGACTTCTCGTTGGCTTCGGCTGACGTCACCGTATTGGCACCGGAAAAGGCAGGCACATCAATGACGAGATTTTCCAGCTTTTCAGCCTTGCCGATTTCGATGTGTATCATACCGTTACCTCCGACGCTTGTTTTAATAACAGGTTCAGCGGGTTCATGGTTTTTTACCTCGGCGGCAGCGGCACAGTCTTTCGGCTCGTTGACTTTATCCAGCACATCACGGGTGATTGGGGTCAGAGCTTCAACATCTGTTATAAGAGTGGAGCCGAGAACCTGCTCGATAGACAGACCATCGCTTCTGAGTGTGAGAAGACCGGCATCCACCATATCATCAAACAGTGTGGGGTCTTCAAGATCGGAGGCACTTATCACCAGTCCCTTCTGTCTTCGACAGCAGAGAATTGCCGGATCCTTCAAGTGCCGCTGTAGTGTTTCGCTTGTAATCGACATATTTGTTTTTCCTCCCGTATTACTCTTAGACACGCAGCGCGTATTGTACTATTCATGTATTCTTCGGACGAGCGGGTGATTTACTGCTCTTAACGCTCCATCGGTGCAGTGGTACACAGGAAGCTTCAGCTTCGGGGCGCAGTTCATCACGGTGTTGGTACAATCTGTGCAGTTGCTTATTAGTATCGCTTCGGCTCCCGCTTTTTTCAGTGCCATTACTTTCTGTACCTGTCCGGGGCAGTGTCCGGGGTTTTCGCATTTGAGACTTCCCCTGACATCTATAGCCTGCTTGCAAAACTCGACACCGACAACATTACTGCCCATGCTTGCGGCAATTTCCTCAAGACGCGCCTGATTCGCTCCGCAGGCGCAGACGAGAAGTCCGAGCTTCTCCGGTCCTCTCATAAAGCACTCGGCAGCTATAAGCCCTCCTGTAGTCTTGATAACCGGAGAATTCAAGAAGGTTCGCTTTCCTGTAAACGGACCGCCCATAATAATCTCACCGTAACCCTCGATAAGACCTCCCGCCATATCAAACACCGCATTAACGGGAATGCCGAGCGGGATGTTCCGGAACACCTGAATCAAGCCGCTGTTATAGCTATAATGCTCACCGATTATATTCGCGGCAATATCGCGGGCGGGGCAGACGCGATTATCGTCAGGTTCTGTACACGGCTCCAGTTTTCCGGCAACGGTCAGATCCTTATCAATGAGAGGCTTTTTAAGCTCCACAGCCTCGCGAACTCTTAAAGCTGTCTCTGCGTTGACAACAACGGCGTTCGCCTCTGAGGGCAAGCTGTTGACGCTGAGAAGCTTGCCGAGAACGTCACGGACTATCGCCCGCTCCTCCCCTGCCGGATATATGTCAGTAAGCTCCGCAATATGTACGCCGGACTTCGGAATCACGGATTTCAGCTTATCAATCAACCCGCTGTGCTTTTTCTTAATGGCAATAATACCCTCATCAGCGTTCATAATCTCCATAAGGATCCGCAAGCCGCGTATGAGATATTCGGGGTTTCCCGATATAGCCGTGATGTTGTGGTTCAATATCGGTTCGCACTCAGCCGCGTTGACAATGACTGCGCCGCCGCCGCTGAACGGGCGGCACAATTTAGCGTATGTTGGGAATCCCGCTCCTCCCAAGCCCACAATACCTGACTCCTCAATCAATTCAAGCGGAGAGTTTCCATTCAGCGGAACGAAGTCTCCGGATTGATTATTATCCGCGTTCACGGTGATTTGGTTTTCGTTCACATCCAGTACCATTCCGGAAACGCTTGAATGAAGATTCGCTCCGAGAGTACCGTCAGGCTTTTTCGCTATAAGCTGCCCGCGCAAAACATAATCTCCAGCCGTGACAACAGGCAGAGAAGCCGCGCCAATATGCTGCTTCAAGGGAAATTGAAATATACAATCCGGCATTCACATCGCCTCTTAGTATAGTATTTAGCGCGGAGAGAAATTTTGCGTCTGAATCCGCAAAAGCTCCCCCGTTTTCGCTATTATTATAAACGTAAACTCTCGATTTGTATAGCGACACTTTGGGTCACTTAACATGACAAAATTTCATATCTGTTCGTAACTTTGCATTATTTCCGGTTGACAAATTGCAAAATCGGTGTTATGATACTGCTGATAATATATAGTAGATATATAAACGGCTTGCAGGACAAAGGGGTTCATGTTGCGTAATCGCGGCACAATTCCTTTGTCCTTTTTTTATAGAAACGCCTTATTCAGGGCAAACAAGCCCTTTCAGAAATATTGGCAGCAATCGGTTTCCGGTTTTTGTCAGACTGGCACTGTTTTTGTGTATGCACCAGTCGTACAGAAGTCCGCGTTCAATCAGCGCGTAATCCTCCATAAGCTTCTCCGGTGATTCATTCGAGGTAAATTCTCCGGATTTCACGCCCTCCGCCATGATTTTTTCCACCAGTCGGTAATAAAGCCTGTCCCTGTTCAGAAGAGCCTTGTTGCCGTTTTCTACCATTTCCTCAGAGTATAAATACGCCAAAAGGTCAATCGGAACCTTGTTCTCAATCATTGTAAATAGCTCACGATTCAGTATAACCAGCTTTTGGAACGAACTGATAGCGGGGTTTATCTCTGTAATAAGCTCCGAATAACGCCGGTCAAAGATGTCTGAAAGAGTGTGCAGCAGCTCATCCTTTGAGGAGAAATATTTTGCGAATACTTCCCTGCTCACTCCCGCAAGCTCGATAATCTCATCTATGGTTGTCTCATGATAACCGCGCTCGCGAAAAAGCTCCCACGCCGCGTCTATTATCTGTTCTCTCTCGTTTGGAGCAGTCCTTTGAATCTTTCTGCCAAGCAGAAAACCATATTTCAGCGGGTCGGTATCATCCAGTACCCACTCGTTGTAGCCCGTTATGTACGCGCTGCCCGTAATGCGCGGAATAACCGCTTTTCTTCCGGCTATATTGATTTCCGTTGCTACTACCCCTCGAAACAGAGAGCCTGTAATACTCTCATAAACAAATTCCTGACCGATAGAAACCTCGCCTCTTGCGTAAAGAGCCGCTAACTTCGCACTTGTTCCTGTTCCGCACGGCGAACGGTCAGCCTGAGCGTCTCCAAAGATAACTACATTCTTCAAATCAGCGGCGGGATTTTCCGAGGGCGCGTAAATCTCAACCAAATCCACCGTATTGATGTGAAGATATGGATGCTGAACTTCTATGGTTCTGTTGATTTTATCTCTCAGTCTCATTCCAAAATCGGTAAGCTGCTCTAAATTCTCCTGCCTGATTTCAAGTCCGTTTTTTTCAGCGTCTACAAGCGCAAAGAAACTTCCGCCGAATGAGATGTCAAACACAACTGTTCCGTATTCTCCCAGCTCCAACGTGAGGTTCTCTTTATACAAAAACGCGGGAACATTCAATATACTGACTTCAACGGCACGACCGTTTTCAACCTTGACCTTTGCCCGTATAATTCCCACAGGTGCTTCGAGTACAACCTCAGTGTACGGCTCAGTAACCGGTACCATTCCGGTTTCAACCGCGACAGTGGCAGTACCGATACTGCCGTGACCGCACATATTCAAGTAACCTCCGCTGTCCATGAAAATTACTCCCAAATCCGCTTCGGGACTTACAGGCTCCGTCAAAACCGCGCCGAACATATCACGGTGTCCGCGAGGCTCCAGCATTAACGCTTTGCGATAGTGGTCATAGTGCCGCTCCAGATACTCCTTGCGTTCCATCATGGTATCACCCTGAAGCTGCGGGAAACCGCTATAGATTATGCGTGTCGGTTCGCCCATTGTATGGGAATCAATCACCTTGAATGTCCGACCCAAATCTTTCTTTGTTACATGAAGCTCCATGCTTCTCACCTCCCACGGAACTAAATTCTGTTGAACACTCGACTGCGCCTTCAAATTTTAAGAAGCGGCGCGAAATAAAATTATCTTCATCCTTTTTACGGCAAACATCTGACTTTCAGGTTATTTATATTATACTACTCAGAGTTTAAGATGTAAAATTGAGAAGCTGCATTATAATAATTAGTGTTTTTCATGAAAGGGGCGCAGAATGGACATCAAAAAATATGAGCTTTTCGCCGATATTGCGGAAACGGGAAATTTTACAAAAAGCGGGGAGCGAATGGGCTACACGCAGTCCGGCGTGAGCCATATACTCAAATCTCTGGAAAGCGAGGTTGGGTTCCCGCTGTTTATCCGTACAAAGCACGGCGTTCAACTGACACGCAACGCTGAGCAACTGCTTCCTCTTATTCACACACTGCTCTCCGCAAACGAGAACCTGAGACAAACCATCAACGATATCAACGGAATAAATTCGGGAAGTCTTGTAATCGCGTCCTTTTCCAGCATATCGATTCATTGGCTGCCAAGGATAATCCGGCGGTTCCAGCAAATGTACCCAAGTATCACTATAAGCCTTATGGAGGGCGGAACAGATGATATTGTTGACTGGATTATAAACAATCAGGCTGATTTCGGTTTTATGAGTCAGCGAAAGACGAACGGACTGGAGTGGATCTCACTTGCCAACGACCCGCTGATGGCTGTACTTCCGCGTGACTGTCCGGTTCCGGAGGACGGGCAGTTTCCGATTACCGGCTTTCAGGGGCAGCATTTCATCATTTCAGCTATGGGAACAGACTACGATGTGCATTACGCGCTGAACTCGGCAAATGTTACTCCCAATATACACTTCACCTCTAAGGACGACCACGCTATAATATCTATGATTTCCAATCATCTCGGCATAAGTATTCTCCCGCAGCTTGTTATACAGGGCTATGAGGATCAGATAAAGGCATATCCCCTGAAACCATACTGCTCAAGAAACCTCGGAGTTGCCGTTAAGTCAAGGCAGAGTATGTCTCCGGCGGCAAAGAAGTTTTTGAGACTTACAAAAGATATTCTTTTGGAAATAAACTCGGAATCGGCTTTGCCGGTCAGCGGCTAAACCGTCTCTGCCCACCGGCAAGTGAAACAGGATATCCGCGAAAATATTTAACATTATCCCCTTGCATTTTAGAGACAATTAGTGTATAATCATACTGATGTATTGTGTAATGACTGCTCTCTATACTCGCAGTCCCGGTTTTTGAAGCTTGTTAGCTGTACCTCCAGTGCTTTCTGCGCGCTTATACCGAGAACATGACTTCTCTCAAAAAGACCGCAATACAAATTTATCCTCAAGGGGGAAGTGAACCATGATCAACATACAAGATTACAATCCGTACCAATACTCCGACCCAGCCTTATATTCAGCGCGTCAGGTTGACGCTAACTCCGCTTCCTCAGTCACAAACACACCCCCAGCGTCATTGTATATGTCTAAAGCACCCGCATCGTCTTATGTAAGCAGCGCACCGACTTCCTTAGACCGCGCTCCGCTCGATTATACGGGTTTGCTCAGCAAACTCGGAACAGAACAGTCTGTCAATACGGCTGTTGACAGAATAAACCATTCCGATAACGCCGACTCAAGCGTACTCTCGGACGAGGAATACAAAAGCGAACCGGATCTGTACCTTCCTTCTCTGAAAAATGATGACAGCAATTCAGATAATAAAACCGCTCAGGAGGTGTTTGAGGAATCCGAGTGCCAGACCTGTAAAAACAGGAAATATCAGGATGGCTCTGACGACCCCGGCGTTTCGTTCAAAACTCCGACGCACATAGACCCCTCCAACGCGGGAACTGAGGTACGCGGTCATGAGATGGAACACGTTACCCGTGAGCAGGCTGAAGCTGAACGCGAGGGCAGGAAAGTTATCAGTCAGACAGTGAGCTATCATACGGAAATTTGTCCGGAATGTGGCAGAGTATATGTATCAGGAGGCGAGACACGAACGGTGACAGCCGCTGATAACAGCAATATAGAGTTAGAAGATGAATCACAGACTGGGAACAGCTTATGAACTATAATATATCTATTAGTACCGATAATAACCTGCTTGACAATCTTCCGGTTCCGGTTTTCAAGTGTCTCGGCAACAGTGAATTGACGATTACATATAAAAACAGCGCGTTTCTCACACTTTGCGAATACACCGAGGAGGAATTTGAGGAGCTTTGCGGCAACAGCTTTGCGCGTCTCGTCCTGCCAGAGGATTCAAAAGCGGCTCATGGCGGCGACAGACACCGCGACTGCTCACACAGACCGAGAGAATCGGAGTATCGTATAGTAAGACGCGATGGCTCTGTTATATGGCTGTGGGAGCATAACCTGTTCTTTCCGGAGACAGGGGAATATTTGTGTTCGGTCGTGGACGAAACCGTTAAAGTGCGTGACAGAGAAATGCTGAAAAACAAGGCTGACAGAGATCTGCTTACAGGTCTTATCAACCGTATGACATTTCAGGAACGCTGTACCGAGTATCTCAAGACTACCGAGGACAAGTGTGCCGCTGTTGTGATACTTGATATTGACAACTTCAAGGATGTAAACGACACCTGCGGGCATCTTATGGCTGATTCAGTGCTGATTGATATTGCGAACACTCTCGCGGAGTCTTTCAGAGTGACAGATCTTGTGGCGCGTATTGGCGGCGATGAGATGATGGTGCTTATCAAGGATGTACCCAGCGATGAATTTGTCAAGAGAAAGCTAAAACGCATACAGGCTGATATATCCGAGTGCGCGAAACGTCTCCAGATCAACTGCGCTGTGACGTGCAGTGTTGGCTGCGCTATGTTTCCAAGAGACGGCACAGACTTTGCGACGCTCTACAGACATTCAGATGAAGCACTCTATCATGTGAAAATTGCCGGAAAGAACAGCTTGCAGCTATACAATGAGCTTGATTACGAGGAGAACGCCGTGTACCGGCATATTCGCACAAAGATCGATTCTGACAGGGAAACTCCCGTGACAACAGACGCTCTTGTGGGCTACACGTTCCGTATTCTGTTTGAAAGGGACGCGGCACAGGAACGGCTTATCAACATATTCCGAACAGTATCAAAACAGCTTGACGCGAGTGTGGTTTGTCTTCTCAAGGCTGACGGAAACGGCAGCTTTACGGTGACAAGGCGATGGGTGGCGGACGGCGTTTCGATAGTCAAAGAGACAATTCAGCTTCCGGAGTGGCAAAATAATCTTTTTGCCGGAAACGTATCGGAGTATGAGGAGTTTTCAAGCATGACATCTCCGGCACTGCGTTTTACACTCTGCCGCAAATTCCGCTCCGGCGGCAATATAACCGG
>CAZKLU010000036.1:0-19916 GCA_964553775.1 uncultured Oscillospiraceae bacterium
CAACTTTGAAGGAGGGATGACAAAAATGGCGCAAAAAGTCGCGAAACAATACACGTTGTCGCAGATTGAAAACGTCACTGTCACCGAGGCCATACGCGAGGGCAATCTGAACACCAAGCTCTCTATGATACTTATGGGCTTCGGAAACATAGCAAACAAGCAGTTCATTAAGGGACTTGTCTGGCTTTTCGTGGAAGTCGCGTACATAGCGTTTATGATAACCGTGGGGTGGGGGTGCCTTGTTATGCTGCCCTCGCTCGGCGACACGGAGCAGGTGGAGGTATGGAACGAGGCTGCTCAGGTCTATGAGTACACCGCCGGTGACGATTCGGTTCAGATACTGCTCTACGGCATAGCTGTTATATTGGTGACAGTGATATTCGTTTTAGTCTGGCGCGGCGCGGTCAAGAGCGCGTACAAAGCGGAGCTTTACGCTAAAACGAAACGTCATATGCCTACGTTCGTTGATGATCTCAAGAGTCTTCTTGACAACAATCTCCATAAGACGATGATGTTCCTTCCAATGACATTCATTGTCGCGCTCACGATTCTGCCGCTTATCTTCATGATAAGCATGGCGTTCACAAACTACTCAAGTGTCGATAACCACCTCGTTCTTTTCGACTGGGTTGGGCTTGACAACTTCGCGACGCTCTTTAATTCAAGCAGTATTCTCGGTTCAACGTTCTGGCGCGTCCTCGTGTGGACGCTCGTGTGGGCTGTCTTCGCGACGTTCACAAACTATTTCGCCGGAATGGTTCTGGCACTTCTCATCAACCGCAAGGACACAAAGTGGAAGGGGTTCTGGCGTTTCTGCTTCGTACTGACGTGCGCCGTCCCGATGTTCGTCTCGCTCCTTATTATGAGAACGATGCTCCAGCCGGAGGGCGCGATGAACATACTGCTCCGTGAGATAGGGCTTATCGGTCCCACGGAGAGCCTCCCGTTCTTCACAGATCCGATGTGGGCGAGAGTAACTGTTATCGTAATCAATATCTGGGTCGGTGTTCCGTATACGCTTTTGCAGCTCACGGGCGTTTTGCAGACGATACCCGGAGAGCTTTACGAGGCGGCAAGCATGGACGGCGCGAACGCCTTCCAGCAGTTCAAGAGCATAACGCTCCCGTATATGTTCTATGTTACAACTCCGTACCTCATCTCGACGTTTACGGGAAATGTCAACAACTTCAATGTAATATATCTGCTGTCCGGCGGCGGACCCGTGACGGATCTGTCGAGTACAGCGGGTGACACTGACCTTCTGGTGACGTGGCTGTATAAGCTGACCATCGACAACAACTACTACAACATAGGCGCGGTTGTCGGAATTATGACGTTTATCATTTTGGCTGTAGGAACGCTCTTAACCTACAGGCGCAGCAAGTCCTATAACGAGGAAGGAGGACTTTGATTATGTCGGAAGCTAAAAGACTTGATTCCAAAAAGGCGAAAGCGAGAAAAACAAGGAATAATATACTTATCCATGTACTTCTCGCCGTTCTCGCGATTATATGGCTTTTACCGATAGCGTGGATCATCATGACGAGTTTCAGGGGTGAGAAGGGCAGCTACATTGCCTACTTCATACCGAAAAGCTGGACGCTCGACAATTACAAGAAGCTCTTTACCGACACAACGGTTCTGAACTTCCCGCTGATGTTCAAGAATACGCTGATTATAGCGGTGTTCTCGTGCCTTTTGTCAACATTTTATACGCTTTCAGCGTCATTCTGCCTTTCAAGGCTCCGCTTCAAGATGAGAAAGCCGTTTATGAACATGGCTATGATTCTCGGTCTTTTCCCTGGCTTCATGAGCATGGTGGCAGTGTACTTCATACTGAAAGCCGTGGGGCTTACTGAGGGCAGTCTGGTTCGTGTCGCGCTGATAATGTGTTATTCAGGCGGCGCGGCGTTGGGGTTCCAGATATCGAAGGGGTTCTTCGACACGATACCGACATCGCTCGATGAGGCGGCACTTTTAGATGGGTGTACAAAGTGGCAGCTATTCTGCAAGGTGACGCTGCCGCTCTCGAAGCCCGTTATCATCTACACAGTTTTAACATCGTTCATAAGCCCGTGGGTTGACTTCATATTTGCGAAGGTTATCTGCCGTGCCAACGCCGACCAGTACACGGTTGCTATAGGGCTGTGGAAGATGCTTGAGAAGGAATACATAGATAACTGGTACGCGAGCTTCGCCGCCGGAGCGGTTTTGATCTCGATACCTATCGCGATACTGTTCCTCAATTTGCAGAAGTACTATGTAAACGGAATGACCGGCGCGGTGAAAGGATAATTCTATGCAGGCACACGACTTTGACAGCGCGGAGTTCCGTGAGAAATACCATTACGATGGCGTTCTGGGCGTGGAGTTCACAGAGGATGAGGCTATTTTCCGTCTCTGGGCACCTACAGCGTCGTGGGTGCAGCTCTACATATATCCGGATGGAGACGACTCCGTACCTCAAGGTGCGTACCTTATGAACCTGACAGATCACGGCGTATGGCAGATACATCTGCCAAAGGGAAAAGCTGTCAACCGTTACTATGATTACGATGTGACGGTTGACGGCAAGACCCGCCGGACACAGGATCCGTATGCCAAAAGCGCGGGTCTTAACGGCAAACGGAGTATGGCTCTGGATTTGGACGCGACCGACCCCGATGGCTGGGAGAACGACCGTTCGCCCAAAAAACCTGATGAGACTATAATATATGAGCTTCATGTAAAGGACTACTCAGCCGACCCGAACGGCGGATTTCCGGAGGAGTATCGCGGAAAGTACATGGCGTTCTGCTGTGAAAACACAAAATACCGCGATATGCCGACTGGACTTGAGTATATGCGGGAGCTTGGCGTGACGCACATTGAGCTTATGCCGGTTTATGATTTCGCGACTGTTGACGAGGCAAATCCCTCCGCGTTCAACTGGGGCTACGACCCGCAGAACTACAATGTTCCCGATGGCAGCTACTCAACCGACCCTTGTAAAGGAGAGACGAGAGTTCGGGAGCTGAAAAGCGCGGTGATGTCCTTACATAAGGCGGGATTTCGCGTTATAATGGATGTGGTATATAACCACACATACAGCTTTGATACGCCGCTATTCGCGACTGTTCCGTGGTACTTTTACAGGAGACACCCGAACGGGAAAACAGGCAACGCCTCCGGTTGCGGCAACGAGATAGCGAGCGAGAGAAGTATGTGTTCGCGGTACATTGTAGATTCGGTTATGTACTGGGCGGAGGAGTACCATATAGACGGTTTCCGATTTGACCTGATGGGCGTGATCGACGCGGAAACGATGAATAAGGCGCGTGACGCCCTCGCCGAGAGGTTCGGACAGGGTGAGAAGCTGCTGTTCGGTGAGCCGTGGTCGGCGGAGATGCCCTGCCCGCAGGAGAATGTTCCGATGGCAAACAAGGATAATCTCTATATGATGAAGACTGTCGGCGCGTTCTGCGACGTGACGAGAGACGCGATAAAGGGCGATGTCGGCAGTGAGCAATCGAGAGGGTTCGTGAACGGCGGAGGACTTGACCTCACGGCTTTGACCGGGTGCCTTATGGCCTGGTGCGGAAAAGACGGAGCGGCGGGAAATTACGTTCCCTGTCAGTATAGAGCGAGTACCGCCGCGCAAATCATAACATACGTTTCCGCGCACGATGACCACACGCTGTGGGATAAACTGGTAATTACGCTGACACCGGAGCGCGGATTCGGAACTGACAATAGAGAGGTTCTCAGAGCTAATAAGCTGGCGGCGGCTATATACATGAGCTGTCAGGGGAGACTGTTCATGCTCGCCGGTGAGGAGTTCGGACGCACGAAGCTGGGACACCGCAACACATATAACGCCAGGATCGAGCTTAACCGTATAGACTGGAACAGAGCTTGTGAACAGAGGGAGCTTGTCGAATATTATAAGGGTCTTATAGAGCTTCGCAAGCAGCTTCCCGCGCTCTGCGACAAGGGACCAAACGCCTATAAGAGGTTTACCGAGATAAAAGCGTTCGATTCCGGCTTTGCTCTGGCGAGAGTAGATAACGGAACGGGTTCCGGAAACTGGAAGGAGCTTCTTATTTATTTCAACGTAAACACAGAGAGACGCACAGCTATACTTCCCGAGGGCGATTGGGATGTGCTTTTAAGCGGTGAAAGCTCCACACTTTGGAAAAACGGCACTCGCGTGAGCGGGAGCGCGGAGCTTGCGCCCGTGACGGCTTTGATACTTGGAAAGCGGGTTTAGATATATGAGAAAACGTGCAAGCGGGGTTATCCTGCATATAACATCGTTACCGGGTCCGTTCGGCATGGGAACGCTGGGACACGACGCGAGACAGTTTGTTGATTTTCTTGAGAGAAGCGGGCAGACATATTGGCAGATACTTCCGCTTGTCAATCCCGGACGCGGCGAGTCACCGTATATGTCCTCGTCCTCGGCGGCGGGAAATATACTGCTGATAGATCCCGATATGCTGGCGGAGCGGGGGCTTCTTGACGGCAGTGACCTTGAATATGTCAGGTACAACGGGCAGCAGGATTACGTTGATTTTCCGTTCATACACGGCACAAGAATACCAATGCTACGCAAGGCGTTTAGCCGTGTGAATGCGGAGCTTCAGGCTGAGATAGACGAGTTCGCGGAAAAAAACGCTGACTGGCTCAATGATTACGCCCTTTACATGGCGATAAGCGACCATTTTGGAACGGGTCTTCAGGAATGGCCCGATGATGAAATAAAGCTCCGCAATAAGACGGCTATAGACAAATATTCAGAGATGCTGTCGGAGGATATAGCGTTTTACAAATTCACGCAGTACCTCTTCTTCGAGCAGTGGACGGCACTTAAAAAGTACGCGAACGATAAGGGAATAAAAATATTCGGTGATATTCCTATCTATGTTTCACCCGACTCGGTTGATGTGTGGACATCGCCGGAGATGTTCCGGCTCGATAAGGATCTGAAGCCGGAGGCTGTTGCGGGCGTTCCTCCGGATGTGTTCTCCGCAACGGGTCAGCTCTGGGGCAACCCGCTTTATGACTGGGAATATCAGGAGAAAACAGGCTATTCATGGTGGATGCAGAGAGTAAAGCGGTCACTGGCGTTCTACGATTTAATAAGAATTGACCATTTCAGGGGCTTTTCAGACTACTGGGAGATACCGGCTGGTTCCGCTGCCGCGCTTGATGGACGGTGGAAAGAGGGTCCGAGAATGAAGTTCATAGACGCGCTTTTGGAAAAGTATCCAAAAGAGGTGTTTGTGGCTGAGGATCTTGGCGTTATAACGGACGAGTGCGAGGAATTTTTCAAGGAAGCCGGTTTCACAGGAATGTGGGTGCTTGTGGATTCGCTGATGGACACGAGCGGTTCATCAAGATTTTTACCTCACAACGCTCCGCCAAACAGCGTGATATACACCTGTACGCACGACACCCCGACATTTGTTCAGTGGTACACAGAGGTTGCAAGCTCTGAGCAGAGAGCGTTTGTAAGGGACTATATGCGCTGCGGCGGTGCCGCGATTGGCTGGGGAGCGATAGCGTGCGCGTGGAGTCTTGGCGCGGAGACGGCAATGACGACTATGCAGGATATACTGTGTCTTGGCAGAAACGCGAGAATGAACCTTCCAGGTACCGAGGGCGGAAGCAACTGGTGCTGGCGGGTGAGATACGAGGCACTGAACGATACTGTAGCGGGCAAGCTGCGGTATTTAACTAAGATATACGGAAGGCTGCCCGAAAAGTGTTGAACAGAACGGCAATCAATCTGAATGGATTTATAATTTAAGGTTCGCACCATGCACTCGCTGTATGTTGCGGTTTCCCGTGTGAAGCTATAAAAATGAGAATGGGATTTTCACGCTTTTCGTCACGGAGCCACGGGAGACTGACGAAAAACAGGTTCCCATGAGCGGCGGACGGCAGTCAGCGCGAAATGTTTCATATGAAACAATTTGCGGGTCAGCGAAAGCTGCCTGTTATTTTCCGAAACAGCATAAGAAGGCGGTACGCCTGAGACATTTTTACAATTTACATCTTGCGTTATAATATGCGATTTTCCGCCCACTCCACTACTCAGGAAAGAATTATGGACGGAGGACGCTGAAAAAGGAGGATATATAAAAACCGGCGGCTTCCGGTGCGGCAATGTGGAGACTTGCCGTAAAGCGGTCTTGCGGAAAGCGCAAGCGCGAGAATATAGCGCGGAGGCGTTATATTCAAAGTCGGCGAATATGGCAGAATTAAAACTTGTGAACATCAAAAAGGTATACCCTCACAGCGGAGAGGACGAAAGCGTAAAAACAAAGAAAAAGAAGAAAAAGAACGAGGATGAGCCTGTCGAGAAGAAGAACAACCTTCAGATAACGGCGGAGGGCGTTGTCGCGGTGCAGCAGTTCAGTCTTGATATAGCCGATAAGGAATTTATCGTGCTTGTCGGGCCGTCCGGCTGCGGGAAATCAACGACTTTGCGAATGGTGGCGGGTCTTGAGGAGATTTCCGGCGGTGAGCTTTACATTGACGGTAAGCTCATGAACGATGTTCAGCCAAAGGACCGCGATATAGCGATGGTGTTCCAGAACTACGCTCTCTATCCGCATATGTCGGTTTACGATAACCTCGCGTTCCCGCTGAAGCTTCGCAAGATGCCAAAGGATGAGATAGACAGGAAGGTTAAGGAGGCGGCAGAGATACTTGATATAACACAGTATCTCAAACGCAAGCCCAAGGCACTCTCCGGCGGTCAGAGACAGCGTGTCGCGATCGGACGCGCCATAGTGCGTGAGCCGAAGGTGCTTCTGATGGATGAGCCGCTCTCGAACCTTGACGCGAAGCTGCGTAACCAGATGAGAGCCGAGATAATCAAGCTGCGTCAGAAGATAGAGACAACATTTATCTATGTAACGCACGACCAGACAGAGGCTATGACTCTGGGTGACAGAATCGTTATCATGAAGGACGGCTTTGTCCAGCAGGTCGGAACGCCGCAGGACGTGTTCAATCATCCGTATAATCTGTTTGTGGCGGGATTCATCGGATCGCCGCAGATGAATATGTTCGACGCGAAACTCGTAAAGCGTAATGGCAAATACACAGTTGAGGTCGGCGGCATCACCGTGGAGCTTTCCGATGACAAGCAGAAAATTCTCACGTCAAAGGGCGTGTCGGAACAGCAGATAGTGCTTGGCGTTCGTCCTGAACATATTCAGCTTTCAAAGACCGGAATCAGCGCGAAGGTCGATGTGTCGGAGCTTATGGGTTCATCGGTGCATCTGCACGTCACAGCGATGGGACGCGATGTGGTAGTAATTGTAAACACAATGAACATGACAGCCGCGGAAGTCAAGGCACTCAGCACAGGAGCGGATGTAAAGTTTGAGTTTAACGGCAATGTCTGCCATCTGTTTAATAAGGACAGCGGCGTAAATCTTGAGGCGTAACTACACAGCAAAAATATATTTCGCTTAATATATTCGCGGGTTATCGTTTTCACCGTAATACAGGAGCAAAACGGCGTTTTAAGGGCTTATAGTAAACGGCAATTATTGTTGTCGTTTACTATTTTTTTGAATTGATTTCCGCGTCTTGCAGTTTCTGTCAAGCGGTCTTTCTGTTATCAGGCGGTACATACGCGCTGCGCTCTCCCCGCACGGCTTATTTTGCCCTTCACGCTGCTGAAGAAAAAGCGCAGCCGGAGTTTCAGCTGCGCGCAAATCATTCCGTATTTACAATTTGAAGATAAATATTATCCCGGCACCCGCAGGCGAACAGTAACCGGATACGGTTAAGACCGCATAAAAATTTTCCCATTCCCTATTTAAATTCCGCCGCGTCCATGTTATAATATTGTCAAAGGAGAGTGAAAATTATGACATGGGAAGAGCTTGAAAGCGAGTGCGGGAAGTGCAACCGGTGCGCTTTATGCCATGGGCGAACTAATGTTGTGTTTGGTGTCGGAGTGCGTGAATCCGGTGTTATGCTCATCGGAGAAGGTCCGGGTGAGCAGGAGGATCTGACCGGTGAGCCGTTTGTGGGACGAGCGGGAAAGCTTTTGGACGATATGCTTGAGATAATTGATCTTTACCGCGACAGGAACGTGTATATTGCGAATATCGTGAAGTGCCGTCCTCCAAACAACCGCGACCCGCTGAACGCTGAACAGAGTGCCTGTTCAAAATGGCTGAGGGAACAGATAAAACTGGTGGATCCTAAGATAGTTATATGCCTTGGAAGAATAGCCGCCGCGTGGTTTATAAAACCGGACTTCAAAATCACGAAGGAACATGGAATATTTTTCGATATAAACGGTCGGTCAGTAACCGCGATATATCACCCCGCCGCGCTTCTGAGGGATCCTCACAAGAAGCCGGACACTTTTATTGACCTCAAGGCTATTCAGGCAAAAATACTTGAGAGGTGTCCGGAAACGTATGCGATGATAGATGTTCGCTGATGCCGTTTATTTGCGGTGTGACGCTGTACTCGGCGCAAAATGATTTTTGCCTTTTACACACAAAGACGGGGGTTAAACATTGAAAGCTGAAAGCTCGTTTAACCCCCGCCAAAAACTCATATACTGTTCGCCTCTATAAAAGGGGCGGTTTTATTTTGCGGATTCGCCGGTGCTTGTAACGAATTTGATATGGTCGGCAGTTCTGATGGTGCTTGGGTTGACAGTGGCGTAGGCATCAAACTCAAAGCTGCCGCTTCCAACGCTCGAAATCGGAAGGAATGTGGCTTCTTCTATCATATTGCCGTTCGCGTCATAGAAGCGGACTTTTATCTGGAAGTTGTCCTTGTCAATGCTGCCCTTGACGTGCATTGTCAGACGGTTTATGCTGTCATCCATCACTGTGAATACAAGCGAATCGCACTGAATTGTGTTCCAGTACGCGCCTGTGGTTGGATAGTGCTGCTCAAATGTCAGCGGACCGTACTCGTGATTTAACTTGAATGAGTAGTTGTTGCCATCGGCGGAAGTGTCAACGCCGCCAAGTGAGAATTTCACTCTCTGGTCAACGACAGCCATACGGGTGACTATTGCCGCGACTTGCGAACGCTGGATGTAAGTGTCTGGCTCAAACTCATGGGCAGGTTCGTTTCCGGTCAGAATACCGGCGCGGTAGAGCTTATAGATTTCGGTTGCTCCCTCATCGGTTATTGAAACATCGGGTATCGCGTTGTCCGATACTGTGCTGAGTATGCCGAGAGCGGAGGACGGGAGAGCTTTTGCGAACACCATCGCGAACTGTCTGCGAGTGATTTTGGCGGTGTAGCTGCTGAACTGACCCTCAGTGATTATAACATTTTTCAGCGCGTAATCGACATAGACCTGGTACCACGGGCTGCCCTGAACGAACTTCTCAAAGCCGTTATAGTATATGCTGTGCAGACGGCAGGCGAGAGCAATAGCTTCCGCGACAGTCATGTTGCCCGATGGACTGAATGTGGTGCTGCTTGTGCCTTTCACCAGACCAAGTTCATAAGCGAGCTTAACGCTGTCCGCATACCAGTTTGTGCCAACGTCTGTGAACTGTCCGCTTATGTAAGTCTGCGTCTTAGTGAAGTTTTCAAGTCCGGCATCGGCTTTGACCGATACGGGCATTGAGACAACAAGCGCGAAGACAGTACACAAGGTGAGCAGTGCTGAGATAAAGCGGCGGGATTTTGTTTTCATTGTGGGTTTACCTCCTTAATTATACAGAGTTTTCGTTTTTACACTTATATTATAGCGGATTATAAAGTGATTGTCAAGAGAAAGAGATGATTTTTGTTCGCGGCGGCGCACCTGAGCCGAACTAAGCGGTGCTATTATCAAAAGGAGTACCCCTCACCATTCAGCGCAAGCGGCAGCAATATACTTAACTCAAAATATCCTCCTGGCTCTGAGCTTGTTTGAAGCACACACCCGAAAACGGGGCAAGCACGATCGCTCCGCTGTCGTCCTGCGCGGGTTCGCTCTCTTTGGAAGTGCCGCCGTACTTCTCCCAGTCGGTATACAATAAAGGCTCCAGCGTCTTATCGTCAAGTATATATTCCTGAGCTTTGTCAGACAGATTCAGCGCGATTACAAGTCTGCTGTCGTCCGCTGTACGCTCAAAGGCATATACGCAATCACTCTCTCTGCCGCACTCAAGCCACTTGAAGCCTGATTCCTCGTAGTCATTCTCATACATAGCGGGATCTGTGAGGTACAGCCTGTTGAGATCAGTAATAAATCTCAAAAAGGAGTCGTGACTGGGGTATTTGAGAAGCAGCCAGTCCTGTTCGCGGCTCTCATCCCATTCGCGAAGCTGACCGAACTCATTTCCCATGAAATTCAGCTTCTTACCGGGATGTGCCATCATGTAAAGGTACAGTGCTTTGCCCTGCGAAAACTTTACATCAAGATCCCCATTCATCTTCTGAAGTATCGTTGCCTTGCCGTGTACTACCTCATCGTGCGACAGTGGCAGCAGATAATGCTCATTTCTGAAATACATCATTGAGAATGTCAGCTTGTGATAATCACGGGTTCGATATTCGGGAGCTGATTTGAAGTAATCAAGCGTATCGTGCATCCAGCCAAGATCCCATTTGTAATCGAACCCAAGACCGCCGGCACTTACCGGTCGCGTCACACCATCGTACTGCGAGGAATCCTCCGCTATCAGCATTACGCCGGGGACACGCTCTTTAAGTCCGGAGTTCATCGTCCTGAGAAAGTTAATCGCGTCACGGTTCTCGCCGCGTCCCGAATCGCCCTGCCAGTATATCAGGTTGCTCACGGCATCCATACGCAGTCCGTCAAAGCCGAACTCATTGAGCCAATACAGTGCCGAGGATTGCAAAAAGCTTCTCACCTCGCCGCGTGAGTGCATGAAGTTGCGGCTGCCCCACTCGCTGCGTCCTACATCAACGTGCGGGTATTCATAGAGCGCGGTGCCGTCAAAGTCTCCAAGCGAGTAATCATCCACGGCAAAATGCACAGGCACAAAGTCTATAATTACACCGATACCGTTTTTGTGGCACTCCCCGATAAAAAATCTCAGATCGTCCGGATTACCGTAGCGGGAAGTCGGGCTGAAGAATCCCGTTGCCTGATAGCCCCACGACTCATCGCTTGGGTACTCTCCCAGCGGCATCAGCTCAAGATAATTGTACCCGTGTTCCTTCAGATAAGGTATCAGCAGCTCCGGCATCTCTCTGTATGAAAACCAGTCCTCCGGCGCGTCCGATTTTCTGCGCCATGACCCGAAGTGCATCTCATAGATATTCACGGGCTTATCAAGTCCGACATCACGCTCAAATATTGCGCCGTCTTCCGCGCTGTCAAGTGTCCAGATTATTGAAGCGGTGTTGGGGCGTTTCTCACTGTAGAACGCATAAGGATCACAATGGTCTATTGTCCTGCCGTCACGTCCTGTTATCCGGTACTTATACATCATGCCTGCTTCGGCATTGGGAATCGTACATTCCCAGAAGTTGCCGTCATAAATTTTTGCCATAGGGGTGCTGTTCCAGTTGTTAAAGTCTCCAATTACAGAGATTTCCTTTGCGCTTGGTGCGAAGACACGAAAAACAGTACCGTTTTCACCAACGTGTGCGCCAAGGAATTTATAAGCCTCAAATTCGAGACCGGAGTAGAAGCTGCTGAAATTCATAATCTGACCTCCAATGCTATTTTCATAGCTTAAAAAAATTTAATATTTTTGCGGGTAAAGCCGATGTATGGAATCGCTGAATGTGTACACGGATGGCAAATCTGCTGAATGAGAAAGGTTTTTCTCAGCAAACGCGGTATATTTTGCTGACCGCGAAAGCTGACGCTGGCAATTATAGTGCGAATTGTCAAATAATAAAGCCTGCCTTAATAATATAATTTACCACAGTTTATATTGCTGTTCAACAGTCAATATTTATAAATGCAGAGTAAAGACATGATGGATTTTGTGCATTCTGCCCAATTTTTGCGGTTCTGTGTCCGCGTGAACTGCTGTTTTCCGATGGGATTTCAAAGACATCTGAGATTAAAAGGCATTTATGCGAAACGCAAAAAAAGATTTTCGATATTTATGTATAAACGGTACTGCCTATTTTACAACTTCGACACATCTATGTGATATATTATACTCATAGAAAAGAGGGGGCTGTGATTATGAAATCAATACTTATCATAGAGGACGAGAAACCGATAAGCAACCTTATAAAGAGTACACTGACAGCCGAGGGCTACTCCTGCGACTGCGCCTTTGACGGAATGGAGGGTGCCGACCTGATTGAGCAAAAGCAATATTCTCTAATACTCCTTGATTTAATGCTTCCTGAGATAAGCGGGTATGAGCTTCTTGACTATATCCGTTCGACCGGAATACCTGTTATCATAATCTCCGCGATGAGTGAGGTGAGTGACCGCATAAGAGGGCTTCGCATGGGCGCGGACGATTATCTCTGCAAGCCGTTCCAGATAGGAGAGCTTGTCGCGAGAGTTGAATCAGTTTTAAGACGCTCCGGCGCGTCTTCTGAGACACTGCGTTTCAAGGATATAGAAATCTCCCCCGCTTCAAGGAAGGTGCTGAAATCCGGTGTGCCGGTGGATCTGACGGTAAAGGAGTTTGACCTTCTTGCCGAGCTTGTCCGCCATAAGAATGTCGCGATGAGCCGCAGCAGGCTCTATGAATCTGTCTGGCATGAGGAATATACCGGAGAGACGCGGACACTCGATTCCCATATCCAGCGGCTCCGCAAAAAGCTCGATTTGGAAAACGAGATAAAAACAGTTTTCCGTATCGGCTATCGTCTGGAATCGCGATGAGGTACTTCTATAAGCTGCTCCTGAGTATGCTGCTTCTGCTGACGATCGCGCTTTCCGTTGTCCGATATTACTTCGCGGCATTCAGTCTCAACTCATCATTTCAAAGAGAAGTTACCAACGCTCTCAGTGAGCACCAGCTCGCGAAATATTCTGTCCACACGGAGATCATAAATATCGGCGGGAGTATATCGGATTCTGAATTGTCACTGATTGCTGAAAACGCTCTGGAGCTTATGGATACGGGCAGCGGTCTTCTCCTCTGCTCATCCGATACCGGCTATACATACTACAGCGAATTGTCCGCAACTCCGGAGTTCACCGCCGCGGAGGATGATAAAATATCCTATCAGACCCTTGAAACAGAGACAGGTAAGACGTATATCGCCGTAAGAAGCTGCTTTTCGCGGAGCGGTTATAATCTGGTTCTGATAACCGAGCAGGAGATAACAGAGATTTTCTCTGAATCTGAGGAGCTTCAGACGGTGTTTGACCAAATATATCTGATCGCTCTTGGATGCAGCGTTGTCATGGCGGCACTGATGGCTTATGTTTTGACACGTCCGCTTTCAAAGCTGGAAAATGTCAGCGTGGAGTTTTCAAACGGCAATTACGGTGTGCGCGCCGATATTCGCAGCCGCGACGAGGTGGGGGATCTTGCCGTCGCGTTTAACGATATGGCATCGTCTGTTGAGGAGAGCTTCACGAAGATGGAGGAGACAGTTGAACGACAGAAGCGTTTCACCTCAAATTTTGCCCACGAACTGAAAACGCCTATGACATCTATCATCGGTTACGCGGATATGATTTATCAAAAGGATATGCCGCCGGAGGATGTCCGCAAAGCCGCGTGGTACATTATGAACGAGGGTATGAGACTTGAGGCGTTATCGTTCAAGCTGATGGATTTGATCGCGCTCAATAAAAATAATTTTACGCTTGAGGAGACAGAGATTTCTCTTTTGCTTGAGGAGACAGCCGATTCTGTCACCGCTCTTGCGGACAAGAGGGATGTTGAATTTTATTCCCACGCCGAACACGGATGGGTCAAGTTGGAGTATGATCTGTTCAAGACGCTGCTATTGAACCTTATTGACAACGCGCTAAAATCAGGCGGCAGCCGTGTCGTAATGCGAGGTGAGAATCATGGAACCGATTACACGATCGAAATAACCGACAACGGGCGCGGCATCCCGCCGGAGGAGCTTAACAAAATTACAGAGGAGTTTTACATGGTAGATAAATCACGCTCACGAAAGGAGCATGGCGCGGGTCTTGGGCTGTCGCTGTGCAAGCGGATCGCCGAAATTCATAACGCGGCACTCACGTTTTCAAGCGTTCCGAATTGCGGCACAACTGTTTGTATTACGTTGAAGGGGGTTGAGGATGATGGCGCGTAATGTGTTCAACGGTGTAATGCCTCTCATCCTTGCTGTACTGATTGCTCTGGCGGGGTTTATTGTGCCGCAAAAGCTCCTGAGCCGTCAGGAGAAGCGGATAAAATCGGATGAAGGCACGGTTGACGAAAAGACTTTTTCGATTCTGTCATACAACACGGCAGATTCAAAGGAGAGACTCCTGCAATTATCGGAGTTTATCTCGAATCTGACCGACGGCGAAAACGATGTGAATATAACGAAAAGAGAACCGCTTGACGAGGAACTGAGTTTCGATGAGGCAGCCGAAGCCGCTGATGTGTTTTTGAAAGCTTTTTTGAGCTGCATGGAATCCTACGGTCTGCCGGTCTATGACATCTTCTCAATATATTCATATAAAGACAGCACCCCGTCAGAAGCGAAAACAGCCGATAGAAGCACTTCCTCAGCGTCCGCTGGTTCCGAAGCGTCCGCAGGCTCCGATTATGTTACGGCGAATCTTTACTCGTCAGTAATCGACGCTTCACTTTCATTTTGGCTGGTGGAGAGAGACGGATTCAGTATCGTGCTTGACAGCATTACGGGAACACCGATAAAAATTATGTTTTATACTTATGTCTCGTCAGAGATTTTACCGGTTGAGGATGGCGAAGACCTGTTTGCCATTATTTCCCTTGCCTGCGGCGAGGTATATAATGACATTTACTCATTTTCATTCCTCCCCGAACCGGTATTAGTAACATCAGCACAGTTTGAGGCGTATCGGTATTGGGAATTTGAGCAAACATCAAACGACGGCTGCAAGCTTATGTCAGACATCACGGTTGAAGAGGTTTTTGATGAGGGGTGTCTGTTCCGAACCGATCTGTGGCTGAACGAATAAGCCGCTCACTGTCTTAAAAACAGCGCAAATCCGGACGTGTATCAGACGCGGTAAAAATAATTTGCGAATATACAAGTCGGACACAACTCTGTGAAAGTCCAAACGAATCTCCCTGTTATACTTAAACCAATATAGAGGACAGCAACAAAGGCTGCCGTTTACTATATGGCGGTTTCGTCCGCGCCTCGCGGCGAAAGGTAAAATATAACAGGGAGGAATTATAAATGAACGATTACGAAAAAGCACAGGTTGCTGTATACAGCCAGAACCCCCGCGTCCGAAAGCGGCGAAAAAAACCGCCCTCCGCGTTGATGTTGTTTCTGATCCTGATTCTTGTTGCCGCCTGTTCAGCCGTTGTAATTTTTGAAAAAGGGAATGACGAGAATGACGTGTTTGTAAATCAGGGTGGCGGCGGCAATTCTGCTGCCGTTGATGAGACTTTTACATATGTTTTGGATGAGTCTCTTACAGACGAGGAGAAGCTGAATGTCATTCAGTCAAGCTCTGAATACCCTTCAGAGATGGTTGAGTTCGCGGAGAAATATTCTCAGGTTATCGACTATGTATACAAGTACCCGTATTACAAAGACACCTCTTTTGAAATTGACCTTTCGGCTGAAGCGTCCGGTGATTCGGTTCCGCTGCTCCTCCAATGGGATGAACGATGGGGATATATCCCATACGGTGAGGGGCTTATAGGTTACACAGGCTGCGGTCCCGTGTGCCTTTCTATGGTTGCTCTATATCTAACGGGCGATGCCATGTGGACACCGGCAAAGGTCGCTGAGTTCTCGGAGCAGAACGGGTATTGCGCGCCGGGTGACGGGACAAGCTGGACGCTTATATCGAGGGGCAGTCAGTCGCTCGGACTGAACGCAAAGGAGCTTCCGCTGATGGAATCGACAATGAAAAAGGAGCTTGACAACGGACATCCAATCATTATTGTAGTGGGTGAGGGGGATTTTACATATTCCGGTCATTATCTTGTAATTGTCGGTTACGATAGCGCAGGCTTCAGAGTCAATGACCCGAACAGCCCTGAAAACAGCAAAAAATCGTGGAGCTATGACAGGCTGAGTACGCAGATACGAAACCTCTGGGCAATGTCCGCGTTGTAAGCACAGCTTGCGGGAACCTCTATATTGTGCTGCCGGAAATCAATTTTTATTGATTTCCGGTTTTTCTATGTTCCGAGAACCTGTTGTCCTTCTCTTCGGGCATTTGGATTCACGGGTTATTTTTAATACCCAAGCCGGAAAATTAAAAACAATAACCCCCGCCGGTTTTGCCGACAGGGGTTACTTTTACAATACAATTATGATACTCTCACATAAATGCCGCAGGTTATCTCATAGCCGCCGATATTGACAGTTATCGTTGCAAATCCGTTCGTTATCGCGGTAACAGTCGCCGACAGATTGCTGTCAGTCGATGGTACTACAGAACAGATACTCGAATCGCTGCTGCTCCACGAGACGTTTGTCGTGTCGGCATCCGACGGTGTGACGTTCTTTATATCCAGACGGCAGGTTTCGCCGATTCTTGATAATGTTATGTCCGAATTTGTACAATCGCCTCCGTACATAGTATAGAGCTTTGCGCTCGTCACCGTAGCGGTTCCCGTTGCCGTTGTATCATCGCCGTTTGTACCTGTTTCGCCGCCGTTTGTTCCGGTGCCGTCATCACCAGTTGAGGGCGTAGTGCCGTCACCTGTTCCGGTACCGTCACCGTTCTCACCCGTGCCATCGCCGGTACCGTCTCCCGTGCCTTCACCATCTCCGGTGCCTATACCGTCCAGATTGGTCGTTCCATCGTTTTGTGTTGTACCCTGACCATCAGCGATGGTCTGGTCATCATCTTGTTTCGCGCTGTCATCTGAAAGCGATGTAACAAGAATAATAACGACTGCCGCTATGAGTACGACTACAAGAAGTACACCTATCACGATCTTCCACGCATCGTTGCTCAAATACGCGGGGCGTTTCCCTTTCTTACGCCTCAACGTCCGGCAATACGGACACCTGCTCCTCAACGCCGAAAATTTTCTGTCACATTTACTGCACTGTACCTGTGGAATAAGTCCCAACGTAATCACCCCTCTTTATGTGTCCCCTCATTAGTTTCCGTAAGTACATCTTAATTTTACAACACCACATCCTTTTCGTCAAGCGTTTCTTATTTTGTTTACAAAATCGGCTCTCAAATTAAGTAAACAACATTCAGCGCAAAGCTATAAGACCGGCTGCCTGATTTGATCATCGCCGCCCTCACGCCGCCTGCGCTGCGGGTGTGCCAATCGAAAGCTAATATGCACATCTACAGCTTTCTGCACTCAAGATAGTAACGCTTATCCCTCGCGCTGCCAATAGAGAAGCTCTTTTTCGGAAAGACACCGTTTTGCTCGACTGTTCTGAATAACTCGCTCTTGTCCATAGCCGGAAGCAGAAAGCCTATACTGTCGGGCTTTTCCGTAAGCTTCAAAAGCGAATCGCTGTCATGTATATAGTCAACGCTGCCGCCGTTTTCCGCGATATAACTCTCAATCGCGCTTTGAAGTCCCTCAACCATTGCTCCGAAGCTGCCGCCGCTTATACTTAACGTCCCGCGCACCTCTCCGTTTACCGCGTACTCGATCTCATGACCGACATCATCGCCGCAGAGTTTACTGCGGAGAGCGTCCAGCAGCTTCACGCTGTCAGCTCCGAACACAGCTCTATGTATCGGTTCAAAAGCTACGGAATCGTCATATACGTTGTTAAGCTCCACAAGAGCGTAACGCGCCGGATGGTTCTCGCGTTCCCCCTCCGGTAAGCTGTATTTGACGCGCTCCCAAACCTTTTTTGCTGCCGCAAGTGAGTGGTTGCCGTCACCGATAACTATCTTGACATCTCCGCCGGACAGTTCATTCAGGGCGTTCTGAACATCTCCGGTAAACTCCGGAGGTATCTGGAATCCGCGTATGTGACCGCCGCTCTTCATAAGGTCAAAGTCGTATATTTTACGGTATGAGCCGATGTTGTCCGAGATCCGACCGAATACAGTGCCGCTTTTATCGTCAATAAGAACCATAATGTGCGGCAGCTCCAGAACGGCGTTTTCGCGTATTCGCACACGAGCCGGCAGACGCTCAAGCACAGTTTTTTCGCTCGCCCGTATCGGTGTTTTGGAATCGGGTGAGAAGTCGTACATCTCAAGGTCGATCGCGCCAACAAGCCCGCGTCTTAAACCGGTTGTTACCTCCCGCTCTACATACACAAACGAATTTTTAAGCGTCTCAAAGACACCATCGTCTATGTATTTTTTCATCTCCGCGTTGATCTCATGCGCCGCGTCCTCAGCCGAACGGTCGCTGAGATACGCTTCGGGAAATATCAGGTGATACGTTGAATGTTTGCCCCTTGTAATCTCCGCGACATCATCCCAGTAGTTCCTCTCGGAGGTGAACTGGTCACACGCGACAACGCTCCACGCGCTCATGTCAGACACCTTTGGGATAAGTATATCGGTCGGAATAAAACCAAATCCTTCCATCTCATCACTCCTTGTAGTATTATGTCACCCTGCTTATAGTTTAACAGGTTTTCGATGAAATGTAAAGAGTAATTTTGAGGGATAGAGAAAAAATATACGTTTATGCGCCGCCGCTCGGCAGACAGCGGCGCAATCTCTTGAGAGCATTAAGAGAATGTCCACCCCTGACACTGAATATTAACACATCTTATCGTTCCATCGCGGTTAAAGCTCACATCAATATCGTAGTTATACCCTGTCCGACCGGTGATGGCAAATTCATCGCCGCCGGAGCTTTCGGTTATCTCAACGAGGTAATTTTCCGTATCCTCCTCGCCGTAGACGTTTTTAAGGTCGCTCATCGTGGCATTTTGTGTTACGCCGCCCGGCAGGACAAATGAGCATACAGTCTCATACTCGTCACCATATCCGTTGAGTGTCAGCCCTATAACCTCGCACTCTCTCAGCGTACATTCTTTATCTGACGTATTCTGAAACATCATGGCGGTTATTTTACCCGCGCCGTTGCTTTCCAGCACAAGGTCATATGCCGCCGCCTCTCCGGCTGCCAATGTTGTGCTGTCAAGATACGGGCTGTCCCAGCCGTTCGCTGTCATTTCATCAGTATCGAACGGCATAGCGTATTCCACACCCTCAATGACTATTGTCTCGGATTCCACGCCTGCCGCGCCGTCAATCACCGCATCCGCGAGTGTCGGGTCAACCGTCTGGATCCCGTTGCCCGTGTCCTCCGGCTGAGAGTCCTCTTCGCTGTCCTCGTTTTCCTCGACGTTTTCCCCATCGTTTGCCTGAGTATCATTGTCGGCACTATAATCGTCATCCGCGCTGTCGTCATAATAATCGGTGACATCATCTGTCGTTGAATCCTCGCCGCCATCCGTGCTGTCAGAACACGAGGTGAGCGCGAAAGTCATTGTAACTGCAAATAGACCGCATAGAACGCGATGTAATCTCTTCATTATTGTTTCCTCTCCTGTAATTCATTACCAATTTTTGAATAAGAAGGCGTATAGAGATACTCTTCTCTTTCTTTAATTATAAGTATATCAATCCGAGTTTTTCAAGTCAAGGAGGATTCACTATTATTTCAGAATTGTTTACAATGGAAAGCTACTGTTCATCGGGTGGAAGTGAGTGGGAAAAAATCAATTTTCCATCGATTTCCGGTTGAGCCGATTCACGCAGCCGTGTTTATGAAAGTCTCACTTTTGAGTGAATAAAACAAAAAGAACCATACATAAATGTACGGTTCTTTCTGGCACGCCTGAAGGGACTCGAACCCCCGGTCTCACGGTTCGTAGCCGCGCACTCTATCCAGCTGAGCTACAGGCGC
>CAZKLU010000037.1:0-19562 GCA_964553775.1 uncultured Oscillospiraceae bacterium
GAGCGTATGAACGCTATGGCTCAGGAGGGACTTATCTCCGCAGGCTTCCTCCAGACAACGGATGAGACTTCAGAGAAGTACCTTGAGAACGACCTCGGCTTCATGAGCTACGACTACAACCAGACGCAGACAATCTATAACGAGACAAGACTTCAGGACGGCGAGAAGTATATGGCGGCTATGGTTCCTGTGGCTCTTTGGTTTGACGGCACAAGCGATTCCGGTGTGTACATGAGATTCACCGAGTCCTGGCGTTCCGTTAAGACAGACGGATGGGCGATCTCCAAGGCCGGTGTTGCCGGAGATGACAACAAGCTCTACGCTGCTCTCGCTCTCATCGACTACGCTTACTCATACAGCGGACAGATCCTCCTCAGCTACGGTCCTGACGAGTTCATCAAGACGAACGCTGACGGTAGCTATGTGACGTTCAACTTCAACGGCAACGAAATGCCTGAAATATCCGATGCTACATACGATGAGCTTTGGGATAAGGCGAGCGGCAACTACACCAACTATGCCCGTTACTATCTCGGATCCACCCTCTCCTTCCTCAAGTCACAGGCGTTTGAGTACCAGTGCACCACGGAAGTAGGTAAAGAGGGCGCGGGATATATCTCGACCGCTATAGCTCTCGGAACAATCAAGCATCCGGAGCTTGCCGTGACGACAGACAATATGTGGTACACCATCGTGCCAACCACATTGCCGACATCGGCACAGGACAACACAACCCTCGGCACCCTGACGGATCTGACGAACCAGTTCGACGCTACCAAGAACGGCGCGAACCTGCTCGTTGATATGATCATAAACGGCTACAGCAACCTGCAGGGCGTTTCAGACGCTGCGGGTGCGGCGAATTACGTCCAGAGCAATATGTCCGGCTCTGTCTACCTGACTATCGAAAATGAAGCCTGGGAAGAGGATCTTGACTTCTATAACAATATGTGATTAAATTAACCGTGATTTGAAGAACATTTAATCAAAGCTCAAAGCCCTCTCCGTGAAAACCGGAGAGGGGAGAGAGACAGGGGGTAGTTATGTATAAAAGACAAATGGGACTGCAAAAAGTGATCTGTTTGTTCGCGATCATAGTCAGCGCGGTTGTGTTTCTGTACGCCCTCGGTGTCATGACAGATCTCTATGATACGCTGTATACGACAATGACAGCAACCTATGAGGCAACGGACGATTCTGTTGTATATACAATCTCAAGATCGAGGGTTGACGGGGCAATCGTATACTACAATATGCAGTCTTTTAACCAACAGCTTCTTTTGGTGAGTATCGTGATGATACTGCTCGGCGCATTGCTCTTCGTGACGAATACTCACTCCCGCAGGAAGTATTATATCGGGAACTATTTCGCAACGGGGATTTACGCGATCGCGGCTGTAGTCACGGGCGTGTGGAGCCATATCGAGATCGAGAAGTACAAAGCGGAATATCTCAAGGTCGATTTTGCCGCGTTGGAGGAGTACCTTGAATCGAGACAGATCGAGTATACCAACTCTACATTCTGGTTCGATGTACACTATCTTGTACTGGTGCTTCTGGTTGCGGCGGCGGCACTGCTTATTTGGAACGCAGTTTGGAAAACAAACCTGATGAAACAGGAAACACAGCTCCTCCAGAACGGAGCAAAATAAAAAATTGGATATGGAAGGAGGCAGCGGTATGACTAACGAAGAATTGGAGATAAAAAGGGACAGATTGAGATTCACCAAGAACTCAACGTCCTCAAATCTGTGCTATCTGGCGATAGTGTTTGACGTTCTCTACTTCGCAAGCATCTACAGCTCCGATATGGGCAATGTAGGCAATTACTACTATACATACATGATAGGAATATCGGTCGTGTATAACCTCGTATTCCTGCTGGCGGCGTTCCTGGCCTCTGAGGGAGTGAAAAACTACAAGCTGAACTACTCATATCTTCTCATTATACTCGGCGTGATACAGATCGTGCGTATACTCATCTTTCCGATGGACGCGCACTCATCAGTGATCGATGCCGCGGTGAGTACAAATACAGTTATGAGTACCAGCCTGTTCATAAGATCGCTGATTTATCTCATAGGTTCGGCAGTGTGCCTTGTTGCTTCGGCAGTAGTGAACTTCTCAAAGTGTAAAACGCTTGAGGCACATTTGAGAACCCTTGAGTCAAAAACGGCGTGAGGAGGCGGCAAGATGGCAGAACTAAAGCTACAGCATATAGATAAAATCTATGACAACAATGTTCAGGCGGTCTTTGACTTCAACCTTGATGTCACAGACGGCGAACTCATAGTTCTCGTAGGACCGTCAGGCTGCGGTAAATCTACAACGCTGCGTATGGTAGCGGGACTTGAGGATATATCGAACGGTCATCTTCTGCTGGACGGACGCGACATAACGCAGACACCGGCAAAAGACCGCGATATGGCGATGGTGTTCCAGAGCTACGCTCTCTATGGACACATGACAATTTACGAAAACATGGCGTTCTCCATGACGCTCCGCAAGGAGGATCCGAACGTCATTCATAAAAAGGTGCTTGCGGCGGCGGAGATCCTCGGCTTGACGTCGCAGCTCAACAAGAAGCCGAATCAGCTATCCGGCGGTCAGAGGCAGCGTGTCGCGATGGGACGTGCTATAGTGCGTAACCCGAAGGTGTTCCTTTTCGATGAGCCGCTCAGTAACCTTGACGCTAAGCTGAGAGGCGCGACAAGACGCGAGATTCTTCTGCTGCATAAGCGTCTTCAGGCGACAATGCTCTATGTAACGCACGACCAGACTGAGGCTCTGACACTCGCCGACAGGATAGTATGTATGTCGATGGGTCATGTTCAGCAGGTCGGCACCCCGCTGGAGCTTTACGACAGGCCTGACAACGTGTTCGTCGCGAGCTTCATAGGTCTTCCGCCGATGAACTTCTTCGATGTGAAGGTCGGCGAGGGCGAGCTTACAGGCAAGGGCTTCAAGGTGTCTTTAACAGATGAGGAGAAAAAGACTTTGGCCGCGTATAAGGGCAGGGAGATAACTCTCGGTGTCCGTCCTGAAGAGGTGGATGTCGGTCAGGGTATCAACGCCACCGTTACAAACAGCGAAAATCTCGGCATGAACACCCTCGTCTACGGCGATATAACTCAGGGTGTCAAGATTACGGCAAAGCTGCGCGGCTGGTGCGATTACAAGGTCGGAGATAAGGCACAGTTTGTCTTTAAGAGAAAGCACTTCTTCGATAAAGAGACAACTAACGCGATAAGATAAGGAAGGAGGAATATCATGGAAAAGACAAAGATGACGTTTGGCGCAAGGGTAAAGGAAGCGTGCCGTAAGTTCATAGTTTCCTTAAAGCGTAAGCCGACGATGATACCGCTGGTCATGCTCGTGATAACCTTCCTTTTCTTCTCGCTGAACCTTACGACATTCTCGAATACTACGGCAAGAATACAGGGTACAAATATGGGTCTGTGGCAGTTTGTTATAATGCTGCTCTCAATGCTCTCGATGCTCTGCTTCATGAATGCCTTTCCGAGAAGAAAGCCGGTCAACATTCCAATGCTGGTATTGATGTTTGTGATGTTCGCCGTTATTATCTTTGCGGACATCTCATATAGACAGGCGATCATCGATTCTATTACGACGACTACCGTTCTGTCAACGGGGGAGGAGGTTCTCTCCGTCTCGTCGGAAACAAGCTATATAGCTTACGCATATTACTATCTGTTTGACCACATGGTAATGCTGATAATATCCATCGTACTTGTTATCCTCCTGCCGGTTTACTCGAAGCTGATACGCAAGATCAAGACCAGCATTGATGTTGAGGAAAACAAGAATATGGGTACAATTGATATAGCGGGAGACGATTAACAATGGCAAAGCGCGGTAAAAACGACAGGCAGGCCAATAACGAACCGGAGAAATTAGAGGAATATTATAAGCTGAAGTCGCAGGCTGTAAAGGATCTTGTGACAGCTGATAAGTCAAACTCGCCGAAGGTTTCAAAAGAGGAGCTGAAAAAATATCGCTCAAAGGGCGGGTTCCATATACCGAATACGGTGAAGGTACTCTTCATAAAGTTCTGGTTTCCGGCGGCGGTGTGCTACTTCTTCTTCTGGGGACTCGGCACATACGTCTCGGATCTGCTCGACCTGCTCGTTATAACCGGTCTCGCGCTCGGTGTCGTAACTGATCTCATGACGAATAATGTTCTGCGTTTCTTTGAGGAGTATAAGGGCGCGAACGACCGGTACATGATGTTCAACAAGAAACGCTTCATCACGCTGTTTCAGAATATACTCTATTCGGGAGTTGTTCTCTTCTGCGTGTACAATCTCTACAATATCATAAACGCGGTGTGGATAGCCGCCGCGGGACTTGTTGATACGATACCGCTCGGCGTAGAGCCGATAATGTTCGGACTTTTCTATATGCTGTTCGACACGCTGTTTGTGGAGGCAAAAAACCTGTGCAAACGGATATATACGGACGCGAGAAGGAACGCGCTTAAGGATGCGTAACATAATTTACCCGCGCTCACATCATACGGGCAGCGGGTAAGAGCAAAAATAATGTAAATCTATAACGGGAGGTAAAGTCATGCAGGGCCTGGAGCTGAAAAACATAAATAAGATTTACCCCAACGGATTCCATGCGGTTCATGATTTCAACCTTAAAATTGACAGGGGCGAGTTTATTGTATTCGTGGGATCCTCCGGTTGCGGGAAATCAACCACGCTGCGAATGGTCGCGGGTTTGGAGGACATCTCCAGCGGAGAATTTCTGATTGACGGGAAACGGGTCAATGAACTTGGTCCACGTGAGCGTGAAGTTGCGATGGTTTTTCAGAGCTATGCGCTTTACCCACAGATGACTGTTTATGACAACATAGCGTTCGGGCTGACGCTTCAGGGCGTAGACGATGACGTGATTGACGAAAAGGTCAAGCACACAGCGCAGATACTGGGCTTAACGGACTACCTCGACCGTCTGCCGAGGGCACTCTCCGGCGGGCAGAGACAGCGTGTTGCCATAGGCAGATCCATCATTCGCAAGGTTGGAATATTCCTTATGGACGAGCCGCTCAGTAACCTTGACGCAAAGCAGAGAGTCACAATGCGTTCAGAAATAGCGCAGATCCACCGTCAGACGGGCGCGACAACGATATACGTCACGCACGACCAGACGGAGGCTATGACGCTTGCCGACAAGATAGTCGTTATGAAAGACGGGTACATACAGCAGGTAGGAACGCCGAGAGATCTGTACTTCGATCCGGCAAACGTGTTTGTCGCGGGCTTTATCGGAGAGCCGCCGATGAACTTCATTCGCGGAAAGGTAAAGAATGGGTCGCTCACGTTCGGAGAGAACATAATAGATCTTTCAAAGGTGATGAAAAACGCTTCGAGCTACGAGGGCAAGGAGCTTGTCTTTGGGTTCCGTCCCGAGGCAATAGTACTTGGCAGTCAGGCAAATTCATATGTAATGCGCGTTGATGTGGAGCTTACCGAGATGCTTGGTGACAACACGAACGTATACATTCAGTCGCGTGATGACCATGCTATACTTAAAGTTGACCCGCACGATACACCGGAGGTTGACAGCACGATCGACTTCTCAATACCGTATGAAAATGTCTATGTTTTCGATGGTATAACAGAGAAGGTTATAAAGCTCAAATAAAAAGGAGAGGGCTGCTCAAAATCCAGGATTCTGAGCAGTCCTTTGAGTATAACAGCCTTTAAGGATCCCTCGCGTACATTTTACCTGACTTTCCGTGTTTCTTCACTGATTTTCCATAAAATACATTCAGAATTTACATGGAAGATTGTCCGGAAATTCGCGTAAACCGAAATTCTTACAGGGCTATGAGTAAATAAACGATAATAAACGAAAGGAAACGGAAAATGTTTGAATTAAACGGAAAAGTTGCGCTTGTAACGGGCGGCGCGCATTCGATAGGGCTTGCCCTTGGCGTTGGACTTGCAAAAGCCGGAGCGACAGTGTGCTTCAACTGCTCAAATGAGGGAAGCAGAGAACGCGGAATAGCCGCATATAAGGAAGCCGGAGTTGACGCGCACGGATATGCCGCTGATGTTACGAATGAGGCTGCTGTGCAGGAGATGGTGGCAAAGATAGAGAAGGAGGTCGGCGTGATAGATATACTTGTGAATAACGCCGGCTGTATAAAGAGAATCCCGATGTGCGATATGTCTGTAGACGATTTCAGCAAGGTGATTGACGTAGATCTTATCGCGCCGTTCATAGTGAGCAAGGCGGTTATTCCCGCAATGAAGGAGAAAGGTCACGGCAAGATAATCAATATATGCTCAATGATGAGTGAGCTTGGTCGTGAGACAGTATCGGCATACGCCGCCGCTAAGGGCGGACTCAAAATGCTGACACGCAATATATGCTCCGAGTTCGGCAGCGCGAATATCCAGTGCAACGGAATAGGTCCCGGATATATCGCGACACAGCAGACGGCTCCGCTTCGTGAAAGACAGCCCGATGGCAGCCGCCACCCATTCGATGAGTTCATCGTGGCTCGTACACCGGCGGGACGCTGGGGAACGGTTGATGATCTTGTGGGACCGACAGTGTTCCTTGCCTCTGACGCAAGTGACTTTGTAAACGGGCAGGTTCTGTATGTAGACGGCGGTATTCTGGCTTATCTTGGCAAGCAGCCCTGAAAAGTGTGACATTTGCCCGCCGAAAGGCGGGCAGTTTTTATCTCCGGAGAACGCAGCTATACAGAAAGGAAGTAACAACATCAATGCCAATAAGCAATCAAATAAAAGCCGCTCTTGAGGAGCTTTGCGTAAAGGCAGGACTGTGTCCCGGACAAATTCTTGTTGTGGGCTGCTCGACAAGCGAGGTGCGCGGCAGCAAAATCGGCACCGACTCAGCGGCGGAGCTTGGCATGGAGCTTGCGTCAGCCGCGCTTGTGACTCTTGTGCAGCGGGGAATTTACCTTGCGGCTCAGTGCTGTGAGCATCTGAACAGGTGCGTGATTGTTGAACGTGAAGCTGTGCAGGGGAGCGATATTGTAAACGTGGTTCCCCAGCCGAAAGCCGGCGGTTCTTTCGCGACTGCGGCATATAAGCTAATGCGCTCACCCGTAGCTGTGGAACATATTCGAGCCGACGCGGGTATAGATATAGGCGGTACTCTCATAGGTATGCATCTTAAAGAGGTTGCCGTCCCTGTGAGACTGTCGCTTACGAGGATAGGCGAGGCTGGTATTATCTGTGCAAGAGTGCGTCCAAAATTTATAGGCGGCTCAAGAGCTGTCTACAATGAGAGGCTGCTGTAAATGGCAGCCTTTTTGCCTTTGAGTACAAATTATTTACACTATCCCTCTTGCGAAAACTGAAATCATGGTGTATAATCACAATGGCAATACGGTACGGCAGCTTTACGCACGAAAGACTGACATGACCGTATGCCGGCGCGTATTATGTCGGCGCGGCGGGATTTTCAAAGATTGCGTGCTGTAATGAATTTGCAGAAATTATGTTGAGCATATTTTAATACCGTTTATATTATCATGGTTTTGCGGTTTTGCCGTAAGGCGGGTGCAAAACGGAAGCTATAGTAAACAGCAGCGGCTGATTTTCGCTGTAAAAGCCCGTATCCGCGTCTTATAACCTGTCTTTATAAGCGGAAACGGTGGATGAGGAAGAGCTTTCGCCGGACGAAGCAAATTCAATGCCGCCGTATTGAATGTACATCAAAGAAATTGAAGAAGTAAAGCGGAAAAGGATCCGCTGACGTGGCTTTGAGCGTTTATGCAGACGGGAGCCTGCGTAACATGAGTACATTTCGCAAATTCACGCGCTAAAAGCCACGCTGATTTGTGCTGAACCGCGAAGCCGGAAACTGTTTCGGCTTTGACTAAACTTATAAACCGGAAAGAGGAAAACCGCCATGTTATCAAAGAGAATAAATGATCTTGTACAAAACGGAAGCGCGATACGCGCAATGTTTGAGGAGGGCGCGAGACTCGCGAAGCTTTACGGACCGGAAAATGTCTATGACTTCTCGCTCGGCAACCCCAATATACCGGCTCCGGAGCTTGTGCGTGAAAAAATCGTTGAGATAACGCAAAATACCGACCCGATGGAGCTGCACGGATATATGTCGAACTCCGGCTACCCGTTTGTACGCGCCAAGGTCGCGGAGAACTTAAACTCGCGCTTCGGAACGAGCTTTACGGAGGACAACATAATAATGACTGTCGGCGCGGCGGGTGCTCTCAACGATGTACTCACGACGCTGTTAAATCCTGACGATGAGGTTCTTGTGTTCTCACCGTATTTTCTTGAGTACGGGAACTATGTATCGAACTGCGGCGGCGTACTGAGACATATTCCCGCAAGAGCCGAGGACGGCTTTCAGCCTTCAGCCGACGCTCTGAAAGCCGCAATCACGCCAAAAACACGCGCTCTCATTGTCAATAACCCGAATAACCCGACCGGTGTCGTGTATACTGAGGAAACTATCAGGAGCCTTGCGGCTGTGCTTGAGGAAAAGCAGGCAGAGCTTGGCAATCCTATATACTTGATCTCCGATGAGCCGTACAGGGAGCTTGTCTATGATGGCAATACCGTGCCGTTTCTGACTAACTACTATAAAAACACCATCGTCTGCTACTCGTGGTCAAAATCGCTTTCGCTCCCCGGTGAGCGTATCGGTTACATCGCAATAAGCCCCGAAGCTGACGATTCCAAGCTGATTTTCGACGGCGCGGTTATAGCAAACAGGATACTCGGTTTTGTGAATGCCCCGTCTTTGCAGCAGCGTCTCGCGGCTGAATGCCTGACGGCGGCAGCCGATGTTGATAAGTACGATATAAACCGGAAGGCACTGTACGGAGGACTTACAGAGCTGGGCTTTGAGTGCGTGTACCCGTCCGGAGCGTTCTATCTCTGGCTCAAAACACCGACACCGGACGACAAGGAGTTCACCGAGAGAGCAAAGAAGTTCAATATCCTCGTGGTACCCGGAGCGTCGTTCGCCTGCGCGGGCTACGTCAGAATCGCGTATTGCGTATCGCATGATATGATATTGCGTTCGCTTCCGTCGTTCAAAAAACTAGCCGAGGAGTATGGACTTAAAAAGTGAGATCGTTTTAATAAAAAAGAAGCTTAAAAAGGATGTTATATAATATGGAAAACAACAGCAATACAGCCGTGACCGGCGCGGAGAACGCGGACGAACGCGGCGGAGTTCAAAAACGCAAGGTAATACTTTCAGGGGCGCAGCCGAGCGGCGAGCTGACACTGGGGTCGTATCTCGGAGCGTTACGCAACTGGGCTGAGAGAGCTGACAAGTTCGACTGCTATTACTTCATGGCGGATCTGCACTCGATAACTGTCCGCCAGAATCCGTCGGAGCTGAGAAGAAGAACGCTGTCACAGCTTGCTCTGTATATAGCCTGCGGGCTTGACCCCGAAAAGAACACGCTTTTTGTACAGTCTCAGGTTCCCGCGCACGCCCAGCTTGGCTGGGTTCTCAGTTGCTTTACGATGTTCGGGGAGCTTTCGAGAATGACACAGTTCAAGGATAAATCGTCGAAAAACGCGGACAATATAAACGCGGGACTTTTCACATATCCCTCGCTCATGGCGGCGGATATTCTGCTCTATCAGCCTGACTATGTGCCTGTCGGAGATGACCAGAAGCAGCACGTTGAGCTGTGCCGCGATATAGCCGGAAGATTCAACGGAATATACGGGGATGTTTTCAAAATACCGGAGCCTTATATCGGAAAAGTGGGCGCGAGAATAATGAACCTCTCCGCTCCAACGAGCAAGATGTCGAAATCGGATAAAAACCCCGATGGGGTTATCTATATCATGGACAGCCCCGATGATATACGGAGAAAATTCAAACGCGCTGTCACCGACTGCGACACAGAGCGTTGTGTGAGGTTCGATATTGAGAATAAACCGGGCGTTTCCAATCTTATGCAGATATACTCATGCTGTACCGGCGAGACGTTCGAGGAAATAGAGCGTGAGTTTGACGGAAAGGGCTACGGCGTGTTGAAGCCGGCTGTCGGTGACGCTGTTATTGAGCTTCTGCGCCCGATACGCGAGAAAACGACGGAGCTTCTGAAGGACAAGTCGTACCTTGAGGGCGTAATGCGTGACGGCGCGGAAAGAGCCGCCGCGACCGCTGAAAAGACACTCCGGAAGGTATACAAAAAAGTCGGATTTTTGAGTTTGAAGTAATACCGGCAATCTGACAAGCCTTTCGGCTTTAAGGATAAGTACAGATCAGAGAATGTAGGGATAAAAGTATGATAATAGACATTGATGTGCTGCTTACTGTCGCGATGGCTCTCGGAACGGCTCTCATAGTATGCTTCATAACAACGCCTTTAGCGAGAGCGTTTGCCTGCAAGGTCGGCGCGATCGACGTTCCAAAAGACAAGCGCAGGGTACACACTCATCCGATCCCGCGCATGGGGGGACTTGCGATATTCTTCGGCTTCCTTGTGAGTGTGCTTCTATATGCCGACATTGACCGGCAGGTACAGGGGCTTTTGTTAGGCTCCGTTTTGATATTCACACTCGGTATGGTTGACGATATAATCCCGCTTCCCGCGTGGTTCAAGTTCATAGTACAGATAGTGGCGGCGTGGATCTCGGTAGCGCATGGAATAAAGCTTGAGATGATCTCAAACCCGTTATTCACAAGCGAGTCGGAATTTCTCAATTTTGGCAGTCTCTCCATTCCGATAACTATTATATGGATAGTCGGTATAACAAATTCAGTGAACCTCATAGATGGTCTGGACGGTCTTGCTGTCGGTGTGTCGGCAATATCGTCGATGTCAATGCTGGTTATTGAGCTTGTTCTGGGACAGATAAACGTTGTTGTTATACTCGCCGCTCTCGTTGGCGCGTGTATCGGCTTTATGCCGTATAACTTCAATCCCGCAAGGATATTCATGGGCGACTCCGGCGCGCTGCTGCTGGGATATGTGCTGGCGAACATCTCAATAATGGGGTTGCTTAAATTCTACACCGTAATCTCGTTTACCGTTCCTCTCCTTGCGCTGGGACTTCCGATATTCGATACTCTTTTCGCGATAGTGCGCCGCGTGGTCAAGGGGCAGAATCCAATGTCACCGGACAGGGGTCACTTCCACCACAGACTTATTGATATGGGTCTGTCACAGAAGCAGGCTGTGGCGGTATTGTATTCTATAAGCGCGGTTCTCGGACTTGCGGCGGTGCTTATCTCAACAAACGCTGAGATGCGTGCGCTCATACTTGTCATAGCGTTCAGCGCGGCGATCGCTATTGGCGTTGTCCTGCTCAGAGAGGTTGACAGAGTTAAAGAGGAGACAAAGGCTGAAGAGAAGTCTGTCGATGGCAAGGGAGCGGATGATACGAAAATTCCGGAAAACGGAGTATCAGACAATACGCCGGACGAATAGCGGGAGATAAGGGTCTGCCGTTATAAGCGAAAATAGCGGATGAGGGAACAGATTTTGCCGGACAAGGCGGCTTGGTACCGGTGTGCCGGAAGCTTCGAGGTAAGCTCTAAGTCCGGCACTATCCAGGATCCTTGAATATCGAAAAGCCTGTAACTATAAGCATGATTAGAAAATCCTCGTCACCGCTCTCCACATACAGGAGGAACAGAAGCGCGGTAAGCGCGAGATCTCCCGCGTCAAGCCCCGCCGGAAGTATTGACTCAAGACCGTGAAGCAGGTGCTGTCCGCTGCTTTCATTATTTGCTGGCACTCTGCTGTTGCGCTGGTGAGGCGCGGCTGCGGTCTGACGCTCATGATGTTCGCCATCGGGCGATGGCGCACTGTGGTTCCCTCCGCTTCGCGACGAACCTGTTCCTGATGTTTCTGACAGCGGCGATACAAGCATCGGCGGCTCCGGCACACGGCGGTAGCTGCCGGTATTCGCGTTATAGCGGTTATAGGCCAAGGTCGAGTTCACCTCCAAACTCACTCATGGCGAGTCTCGCGATGTGACTGATTTTGGCGATTTTGAGTGCCTTGTCAAGGGTGCCGCGCCGTTCGCTTCTGACATAGGGCTTTATTGCCGCTATGAGAGCGGTCTTGTCATCGGAGTCTGAGGAGTACCCGTCCATCAGCTTCGACAGCATACTGAGAAGCTTTGGGTCAAAATTTGCGGCAGCACCGCTGCCGTCACCGGACTTTTCATTTCTGTTCGTGCCGCCGTCTTTTTCGCTGCTGCCATTTTCACCGCCGGAAAGCTCCTTCGCAAGACCAAGTATCTTCTCCATATCCTTCGGGGATGACAGAATACTGTTAAGCTTTTCCTCAAACTCCCCCATAATCTCACCCGTTCATCATAGTCCGGAGCTTTTCAAGAAGTCTCGCGCCCGATTCGGTACTCATAACCTTTGAAATCGCGTCACTCACTGCCCCGGTATCGCCGGAACGCACCGCGTTTTCAAATCCAGCCTTTTCGAGCGTGTCTCGGACAAGTCTGCCATCGCGGGATTCGGTGAGATTTTTAAGCTCCTTTTTGCGTCCTTTGAGCTTGCTGCCCTCCGGCGTGGACATGAAATTTTCCGCTGCCTCACGCAAATTGTTATCCATAATACCATTACCTCCATTTCAAATACTGCGCCTTCTTCTGCCGCGCTGTTTCCAGATATACCCGCGAACCGCGCTGAATGATGATATGAGCGTACAGTAAAACTGATTTCCCCTACATAAACAGTGTATTCACTAAAAAGAGAAAGGGTGACAACAAAAATGAAGCTGCTGATATTTTCTGATTCACATCGGGTTACGGGGCCTATGCTCAAAGCGATAGAGCGTGAGAAGCCGGACAGCGTTATACATCTCGGCGATGTAACAGCCGACGCGGACGCGATAAAAATGAAGTACCCGCGTCTTCCCGTGAGTTCCGTAGTTGGGAACTGCGACCTTTATACCGGGGGAATGGGCAAGACACGGCTTACGTTTACAATAGAGGGCAAGCGTTTCTTTATTACGCACGGTCATACCTATCATGTAAAATATACCTATGACGCGCTTATAAACGCGGCGATGGTGGAAAGAGCCGATGTGTGCCTTTTCGGTCACACGCACGTTCCGTATAGTGAGCTTGTAAACGGTATGCTCGTTATAAATCCGGGTACTGTCGGAATGGGAGCGAAAACATACTGCGCGATGGAGATTTCGGGCGGGGAGATAACATATGAGATAAAAAACGTGTAACCCCATGCCGCGCAATAAGGTTGCTTCAACATTGGGCTGTTACACCCGCGCTGTGGGTGCGTTTTTCGTTGAGGGTGACGGGTAAAAGTCTGCTGAACGATATTTCCGACTGCTCAAGGAGCTTGTCAGGCGGCGAACAGAGAAAACCCGCCGCTGCGATTTACGGCGGGGGTGTGCTATCAGTTTTTTCCGGCATCTATGTAGCTATACATCGTGTATTTGCTGATTCCAAACTGCTTTGAGATCTTATCTCCGCTTTTTGTTATCAGAAAAGCACCCGATTGGTCAAGAAACTGTATTGCCCGTATCTTGTCGTCCTTTGTCATGAGAGCAACGGGTTTGCCGACAAGCTTGATAGACTGCGCGATAAGCTCATCAAGAAGGTCATTGATGTTTATCGGTATCTCCTCCGGCTCCCGCGACGCGCCGATCTCATCATCGCCTGTTGATGTGAGTGACCGGAGACTGCCGTCAAGGACAACAAGGTTAGTTATATCAAAGTTTATCGCGAATATTGCGGAGATCTGACCGTTTTCATCGCGTATAAACATCGTGCTGCTCTTCAGTATCTTCCCATCATGGGTGCGTGTCAGATACGCTAATTTGTCCTGAAGATGCCTGACATCGCCTGCTTTAAGCGTGTCAAGGACAATACGGCTCGGTCCATCGCCTTTCTTCCTCGCGGTTATATGCCCGTTCTCTATGAACACTATACTGTTCTCAATCGAATCAAGACTGAGATCGTGTATTACAACCTCGCAGTCGCTGCCAAATTGTACCGCTGTTCCGTGCGCGATCTGGCGAAGTATGTTGAAGGTGAACTCTGTAAGCATTGTATGTCCTTTCTTTCCGTTCCGGCGGCGTAAAATACTTAAATCCGAAAGCAATTTGGTTTGAAGGCTTACGCTGATTATTGAGAGCTGTCTGATATAGATCCGCGAACCGCACGATTAGCTCTCGTGAGTGCAATATGGATCGGCAAATTGCTATTCATTCAGATATGTTAATATTAAAATTATATCATATATAAAACGGTTTATCAACCAAAATTTTTGTAAATGGAAAAATATTTTTGTGAGCAGTCGCAAAAATGAAAAGGAGAAAAATGAAGACACTTATAAAAAACGGTATCGCGGTAACAGGCTCCGAAAGCCGCCGCGAGGATATTCTTATTGAGGACGGCAAAATAATCTCACGCGCTCCGGACATAAAAGATGACGCGGACACTGTACTTGATGCTGCGGGCTGCTATGTTTTTCCGGGATTTATTGACGCTCACACGCACCTTGAGATGGAGGGATCGACTGGTTTTACAGCTGACAGCTTCCCGTCCGGCTCAAGAGCGGCGATAGTCGGGGGTACGACGAGCATTATTGATTTCGCGACTCAGCCACGCGGCGGCACTCTTCAGGACGCTCTTGACCTCTGGCACTTCCGCGCCGATGGACGTTCCGCCTGCGATTACGGGATCCATATGTCGATTACGGACTGGACACAGGATATGCCGGAGCAGATGGAGAAGATGCTTGAGCAGGGCGTGACGAGCTTCAAGGTTTATTTCGCGTATGACAATCTGAGGATGAGCGATGAGAAGATCGAAAACACACTCAAAGCCGCCGCGAAGCTCCATGCTGTTGTCTGCGCTCACTGCGAGGACGGCGACATGGTGAACGCCGGAGTTGCGCGGGAAAAGAGTCTCGGTCACTTCACGCCGGACGCGCACCCAAGAACACGTCCGAATGAGGTCGAGTCTCTGTCAGTGAGAAAATTTCTGGAATTATCGAGTAACACCGGAGCGATTCCATATGTAGTGCATCTTTCAACCGCCGAGGGGCTTGAGGAAATACGCAAGGCGAGACGCTCCGGACAGCTCGTGTACGCCGAAACCTGTCCGCAATACCTGACGCTTACGGATGATGTTTACAGTCTCCCTGATTTTGCCGGAGAACGGTTCATGTGCAGTCCTCCGCTGAGAAAGGAGCGCGACAGGCTGACGCTGATCGACGCTGTCTGCGGTGATGATATAGATGCGGTGTCAACAGATCACTGTTCGTTTACGATTGCCCAGAAAGCCGTTGGGAGAGACGATTTTTCGCTTATTCCGAACGGACTGCCGGGTATTGAACACCGTCCGCTTGTGATTTACGCGCTTGAGAACATGACAGTGCAGCGTTTTGTTCGAGTGATGAGTGAAAATGCCGCAAAGATATTCGGAATGTACCCAAAGAAGGGGAGCCTGAATATAGGGGCTGACGCTGACATAGTTGTTTGGGATCCGGACGCGGCGGTTACGATAAGCGCGAAGACACAGTACCAGACAACGGATTACACGCCATACGAGGGCATGAAGGTACCCGGAAGTCCGAGATATGTTCTGCTGCGAGGGAACATTTCGGCTGAACGAGGCAGGTTCGTTGGCGGTTATGACGGTAAGTATGTATACAGGCAGGTATCTTGCGCCGAAAAATAAATTATATAATTCTTTCACTCGCGATGTGACTGCGCGAAAAGATTGAGGCTCTTTCAGGCTTGGCAGAACCTGTGAAAAATCGGGCGGGGTTTACATTTAACCCCGCCCGCAGTGCTTTTACGCTATTTTATATTTTCCTCGGCGCAGTTGTCGAGAACTCTCATACCCATATCCTCGCGTGAAGCTGTTTTGAACTTCGCTATGCTCACGTCATCGAACTTCGCGCAAAGCCGTTTTTCGGGACTGAGCCTGAGATTCTCCAGCATATCAGTGCGCGGACGTTCGGGAATTTTGAGCTTATCGCGATGGTGTTTGTGATGTTTTGACATAGAGACACCTCCGCCGGTAGTTTGCGCGTTCCGAGCGGGGTTTATGCGCGGGGGTACTTATGCTCATCGGGCAAAAGACAACCCGCGGCGGCGGGTGAGCGTTCCCGTCACTCATTCACCTCCCAGCCTTCAAGCGGTAATCTTCTTATCGCGCCGAATATCTTGCTCTTTACATCGGGGTATTCCTTTCCAAGCTCACGAAGAAGCTGCTTCACGCTCTCGCGGCGGCTTGTCTTATCCATTGGACACGTCGAAGTCACTACCTCAACTCCGAGTGAGCGTATGTACCCTATCACATCGCGCTCACGGCAGTAAAGCAGCGGGCGAATCTGCGTCACGCCCGAACGGCTCATGTATGTCACCGGCTCGAATGTGTGGAGTCTCCCCTCATATAGAAGCGACAGCATGAACGTCTCAACCGCGTCATCCATATGGTGACCCAGAGCGACTTTTTTTATGCCGCGCTCCGTGATGAAATCGTTCAGCGCGCCGCGCCGCATTTTAGCACAGAGTGAACACGGGTTTTTCTCGTGCCGTGCGTCAAACACTACTCCCGCTATGTCGGTTTCTATTATTGAGTACGGAACACTTAACCTGTCACAGAGCAGACGCACCGGAGTAAAGTCCATACCTTGAAAACCCATTGAGACTGTCACCGCTTGAATGTCAAATCGTATCGGGTAGTATTCCCTCAGTTCCGCAAGCGCACAGAGCAGCGCGAGAGAATCCTTCCCGCCGGAAATCCCGACCGCTATAGTCTCACCGCTTTTGATCATGTCGTAGTCCGTCACGCAGCGGCGGACTGTTCCGGTAATATTTGTCATAGTGTCTCCTTTGAAAAAATGATTTTGAAATCATGATAATCGGCGTAAACGCGAGAAAGAGCGCGAAATTCAAAGTAAATACAACGCGAAATGAAAAATATTCCCCGCGCCCCTTGACAAAAAGAAGTTTTCGTGATATAAAAGTATAGCACAAATAAACTGAAATACAAGTTTTTTCGTGAAAAAATAAACAATTTTCTGGAGGAGACAAATGTCCACTACACTTGCGAAGAAGGAAACGGTTTCGCGCAAATGGTACGTTGTAGACGCGGCGGATAAGCCGCTTGGACGTACAGCGGTGACAGTCGCGACGCTGCTGCGCGGAAAGCACAAACCGGACTACACGCCAAACGTAGACTGCGGCGATCATGTTATTGTGATAAACGCGGCGAAGGCGGTACTCACGGGCAAAAAGCTCAGCGAAAAATACTATCGCCATCACAGCGGCTGGATAGGCGGTCTAAAAGAGGTGCAGTATTCAAAGATCATGGCAGAGAAGCCGGAATTTGCCGTAAAACAGGCGGTAAAGGGAATGCTGCAGAAAAACTCACTCGGTCGTGAGCAGATAACGAGACTGCATGTATATGCCGGTGAAGAGCATAAGCACGAGGGTCAGAAGCCCGAAGCATGGACTAAAGGATAAGGAGGCGGCGGAGAATGTATACAAGCAAGAAAACGTATATGTACGGAACAGGACGCAGAAAATCATCCGTAGCGCGGGTACATCTTTATCCGGGCGGCGAAGGCAGAATCACGATTAACGGACGCAGCATGGAGGACTATTTCGGACTTGACACTCTCAAATACATCGTCCGTCAGCCGCTCAATGTCGTTGGACTTGCTGACAAGGTGGATATTGAAGCGACAGTATCCGGCGGCGGAGTATCCGGTCAGGCGGGCGCTGTCCGCCACGGCATAGCGAGAGCGCTTCTGGAGCTTGACGCATCGTATCGTCCGGCTCTAAAATCCGCGGGATTTCTGACACGCGACCCGAGAATGAAAGAGCGCAAGAAGTACGGTCTAAAAGCCGCACGCCGCGCACCTCAGTTCAGCAAGAGATAACAAAGCGCGAATTTACAACCGAAAATGCTCAGTTCCCCGGAAATACGGAAATTTCCGGGGTTTTACTTTTGCCGAAACGGGGATTTGCTTATCCGCTTTTCGCCGTATCTGACCGGATCCGGTGTATCGGGATAAGCTTGCTAATGCGTGTGAAACAGCGTAACGTCCGTTTGGCGAGATGTTTATTTTGAGAGGGAGTGTATCAGAATGCCCATATATTGAATATGGGAGGGTTGATTGCGATAAAACACAATATCCTGTGGTTTTATGCAGTATTTTGACGCTGCATTTTGCCGTTTGCCGCTTAGTTGTCGATTAGATATGCTAAATGAGGATTAAAGATATTAGACGATAAGCGACGGATGTCGAGCGGCAAGCGTGAAAATTAAAAAAGCTTGCAAATTCGGTGTAGTTGTGATAAAATAAAAAGTGTATATTTGTCCATAATAGGAAGGACTTGTATTATGAATATAATCAACGCTATTATAAATTTGGTCAATAATCCGGTTACGCAACTGGTTGATTATTATCAAGACCGCAATCGCGCAAATAATGCCGGTGACGCTTTAGAAGAATACATAAAAGATTTGTTCGCAAATTCCTTTTACCTGCCGGAGAACAAAAGATTGGAGCGTATCAGCAGGGCATTTTCGTATTTAGGAAATAATTCTAATCCACCGGATGCTATGTTATTAAATGGAGACGCTATTGAAGTTAAGAAAATAGAAACGGATTCAGCGGCACTCGCGCTAAATAGCAGTTATCCAAAACATAAACTTAAGGCTTCAAGCCCCATGATTTCAACTGCGTGCAGGGCGGCTGAAAATTGGGTCGAGAAAGATATTATTTATGCCGTCGGTGTGGTAAATAATAATAAATTGAAACATCTGTGTATGGTATATGGCTTGGATTATTGCGCTTCGGAAGAATGTTATAGCAGAATTAAAACAACAATAAAAAATGGAGTTGAATCTATACAGGGTATTGAATTTGCTGAAAGCCGCGAATTGGGGCATATAAACAAAGTTGACCCATTGGGGATAACATATATGCGTGTTCGTGGAATGTGGGGAATAGAAAATCCATGGAATGTGTTCGGTTATGTATACAGGAGAAACCCGCAAAAAGAATTCAACTTCATGTGCATTATAAACAACGCGAAATGGGCTACATTTGACAACACAAGCGAATTAGTTGCGTTATCAGGCAAAAAATCTGATTTGTCTATTTCAGATATTAGAGTTAGAAATCCAGATAATCCGGCAAAACTTGTTGACGCAAAACTCATTGCTTTTAGTATATAAAGCAGGAGGGTTATATAATGCGGGTTATTAGTTTATTTAGCGGTTGTGGCGGCTTGGATTTAGGTTTTGAGCAGGCGGGTTTTGAAATACCCGTTGCGAATGAATTTGATAAAACCATATGGGAAACATTCAAAGTAAATCACCCCGCGACAAAACTAATTGAGAGTGACATCAGAAATATTCCGGAGACGGATTTTCCTGACAATGTTGACGGGATTATTGGCGGTCCGCCCTGTCAGTCATGGTCTGAAGCAGGCGCGTTGAGGGGCATTGAAGATGAGCGCGGCAAACTTTTCTTTGATTATATTCGTATTCTGCGGGAAAAGCAGCCTAAATTCTTTTTGGCGGAAAATGTTA
>CAZKLU010000038.1:0-3630 GCA_964553775.1 uncultured Oscillospiraceae bacterium
CGGCACTGCGTTTTACACTCTGCCGCAAATTCCGCTCCGGCGGCAATATAACCGGTTGTTTTCTGGCTGCGGACTGCCTGACAAGGAACCTTGTCTGGACGAAAGACCAGACGGAGCTTTTTGACAGCGTGGCAAGAATGATAGAGATTTATATAAACCATTTGCGGACAGGAACCGTGTAGGAAGATATTTTCCGAATCTCAGAGAAGTCACGATAATTCAGAGCTTATCCAAAATTAACAGTGCGCCGGTTGTGTGCAATTTGTTCGGTTCCGCGTTTGTGACAATCGAAAATCAGGCACAAATCAGTAATCGATGTGTCGGCAATTTTGGGAAAAGCTCTTGATACAGAGGGGTATATCCCCTCTGTTGCTTTTTACGCGGTATTGATATAAGCTCCGGCATTGAAGATGGTTTTGCGGACACAAAAAATCTGTGCCGTGAATAAATCATCAATAAATAGTCTATTTTAACCGGCGAGGGAAACCCTCTGAACCGCGTAAACGGCTATGCGGGAGCTGTTGAGATCCGCTCAGACTGAACGCTCAAAGTTACGGAAAATTAAGGCTTTTGATTCATCGTGTCCAGCCTTATTATTTATATAACATCTGACCGCCAAAAGAGAGGAGAAAAAATGAAAAAAATTATACGGCGCGTATTCACAATTTTGCCTGCTGTGCTTTTGCAGGTTGTATGGCTGACTGTTCTTGTTAAATGGCTAACGCCGTGGTCCGCGGTTATAAGCTTCGGCTTATCTATTCTGTCGTTTTTATTTGTCCTGTTCCTGATTACAAAGCGGGGTGAAAGCACTTATACGATTCTCTGGCTGCTGGTAATTCTGACATTCCCGATTCCCGGCACCGCTCTTTACGCTGTCTTTGGAAATAAGAGGAAGACAAAACCTCTTCAAAAGAGACTTGAAAGAGCAGACAAGCTATTGGAACGCAAAACTGACACCGCGACTTTGTACGAGAAGCTCTCCGGCGAGAACAAACGCCTTGCACAGATATTTCACTGGATTGAGGATAAAACAGGTTTTGTATTGCATGAAAACAGAGCCGCAGAATATTACCCTCTCGGTGATGAGGTGTTTCCCGAAATGCTTGCGGAGCTTAAAAAAGCGGAACGGTACATTTTCATTGAATACTTCATTATTGATAACGGCTTTATGTGGGATTCAATGGTTGAGATACTTGAGGAGAAAGCCGCTCAGGGCGTTGATGTCCGCGTGATGTATGACGACCTCGGCAGTATCACAACCTATACAAAAGAGGACGCGGATAAGCTGCGCCAAAAGGGTATTCGCTGTGTGTCGTTCAACCCGCTTCTTTTTGTAAGAGGTACACTGAATTACCGCGACCACCGAAAAATGCTTATCATTGATGGGAAGGTTGCTTTTTCCGGCGGAATAAACCTTGCTGATGAGTACATAAACCGCATTGAGAAGTACGGTCACTGGAAGGATGTTGGTCTAAGGATAGAGGGTGAGGCTGTTGAAAACTATGTGAGAATGTTCACGGAATTTTGGGATGCCTTTGCCGGTGAGCGAATACCGGATGAATATCTGACAGGTAACGAGTCTCCCTCTGGTGACGCTGAGGACGGCTATGTGTTGAGCTATTACGATTCACCGCTTCGTAATGACGCGATAAGCAACGAACTATATATAGATCTTCTTTCACAGGCACGGGAAACGGCATGGTTCTTCACTCCTTATCTCATGCCTGGGAACGCTCTGTTAGACGCATTTGTTCGCGCTGCCGGAAGAGGTGTTGATGTGCGTATTATAATGCCCGGCGTTCCGGACAAAAAATTAGTGTACCGTATGTCGCGCAGCTTCTACCCCGTACTGTTAGAGGCGGGAATCAAGATTTACGAGTACGAACCCGGTTTTGTTCACGCTAAAGCCTGCATTATAGACGGTGTTGTGGGAACAGTCGGAACTGTAAATCTTGACTATCGCAGTCTGTTTTTGCATTTTGAAAACAATTCGCTTTTTTATCGGGCGTCTCTGCTGAACGATATAAAAGCAGATTTTCTCGCAACGCAGGAAAAGTGCCGTGAATGTACGGCAGAGAATATAAATCTGAATCTCAGAAAATGGATCGTGGACGGAGTGCTGCGAATTATTGCCCCGCTCTGCTGAAAATGTGTTCCACACGTTGATTTTCGTGAAGCTAACGCGGAAATGAATTGCATTTTCAAGATACTGTCGAGGGCTTTTGCGTTATTCCTCAAACGCAAGAAATTCAGACGTATATATAGAAAGGTACCGGATTAAATGAAACTTCATAAAGCAAACTACAGTAATAACATTACATCAAACACGCGAAGGGTTATATCCGTATTTTTAATACTGCTGATTCTGACATTGACCGGATGCGGCAGCGCGGAAGAATATTCTGATACATTAAAGCTCATCGAAACAGGCAGTTCCTCAGACAATGAGCCGGATGAAGTATCTTTGGAGTATCTTGATCCTTATATAGATATTGATGCCGAGGTTTCGGAAAGATTAAGAAATGATTGTGAAGAAATTGCCGCGCTGTGTGATGAGTTAATGTCTACCGGCGAACGTGAAAATACACAATACTACTCATATAACACGGCATTAACACAAGGTGCTGTTGATAAAGTGGAAGAACATCTCGCCGCGTCCGGTTATCCCGTAATTAACACTGACAGTGTTTATCCTAAATACCTTGACAATTCAGACGGACTGAAACAATTTGCAGAATCATCAGAAAGCGGACAAGTTTCCGAGCAAAGCATAATTTCCGTTTCCATGTACGATACTATATATTATCTGACCTTTCAATATGATGGGGCAGAAATGTATTACATCAGCACTTCAATCACCTGGGATGAAAACGGAGAATACGAGATTTCAAACTCAATAAAGCAGAAACTGATTGATTGGGGAATGACATATAACGGATATTTCTACTATCAGTTATTGGAGCTTAACCGTCATTGGAACGCCTGTTCATATATACGCACACAGCCGGTTGATAAAGAGTTGTATGACTTATACATAGAATATCTGTCACCCGCCAACTATCCGAGCAGCGTTTTTACAAAGGACTGGGATAGTCAAAGTTACAGTGAGATTTGTTTTAACGATTTATTTGAGAGTTTCTACATAGCAAGAAATGGTGAATATGTGTACGCGGATGATTACGAGAGGTTCGCGGATATGTCATGCTCGCTTATTCCCGCAAGTATTTTTGAAAGCACTGTGCTGCCGTATTTTGATATTGATTTGGATGAGTTCAGAGCCTTGACACTCTATATGCCGGATAGCGATTCTTATCCGTGGCAGGAGCTGAACTGCTCTAACGTGATTTACTGTCCATGTCTTACGCCGGAGGTGACAGATAAACGAGACAATGAGGACGGTACCTTCACTGTCACTGTGGATGTGCTTTGCTTTGATTATAAATGCTTCCCTCGTTTTACTCACGAAATTACAATTAAACCCGATAATAACGGCGGTTTTCAATATATATCGAACCGTGTAACTTATATAGATGAGCATGGTGTTCCTGAAACCGCCCCAAGACTTGCCGCGCAAAGAACCACGACTGATTGACGCATCGCGCATTGAGCAGTACCGTTCAAGCTAAATAA
>CAZKLU010000038.1:3730-19453 GCA_964553775.1 uncultured Oscillospiraceae bacterium
ACTTCCATCGGGTGCGGCGCGGAGGACACGCTTTCACCGTTTTCATTCTCTATGTTCTCAACCACGAACGATTCTCCGATACTCTCCGGCGATACAATCTCCAACGTGTCACCGACTGAGAATTTCCCTCGCTGTCTCACAATCGCTGTGCCTGAGATGTAGTCAAGAACGTTACCCGCAAAGACGCAGGTGTGTTCATATTTTCCACTGTTATTGTGCTGCTCCGGCAACTCGCCCAGATAGAATCCCGTGGTGTACGGTCTGTGCTTTACCGCTTCAAGCTCCCTCATGGCGGTTGGAATATCCGCTGTTCCGTCAATAACGCGCCTGTATGCGTTCACAACGCTTGCGACGTAATAAGCTGTCTTCATGCGACCCTCAATTTTGAAGGACACCGCTCCGGAATCTCTGAGCTTATCAAGAATACCTACACAGCACAGGTCACGGGAACTCAATATCGCGGAGAATCCATCAGTTTCGGAGACGTCATAGTATTCTCCTGAACGTTTCTCCTCAACGAGACTGTAATTCCACCGGCACGGCTGAGCACATTCGCCGCGATTGCCGCTTCTTCCGGCAAGGTACGAGCTTAAAAGGCACCGTCCGGAGTACGCCATGCACATCGCTCCATGTACAAACGCCTCAATCTCCATGCTCCCGCCAAGCTCCCGATGCAGCTCCGAAATCTCACTCATCGTTATCTCACGGGCAAGAACTACGCGGCTTGCTCCAAGTGATTGGTAAACATTCGCGGCGGCGTAATTCATGCAGTTAGCCTGTGTGCTGACGTGTATCGGCAAATTCGGAACAGCGCGGTGAAGCTCCGACATAACGCCAATGTCAGACACAATAACCGCGTCAGCTCCGGCATCATACAGAAATTCTCCGTATTCAGATACATCTTTAATCTCGCTGTTTTTCGCGAACGAGTTCACCGCGATGTAAAGACGTTTATTTACCGAGTGAAGATACTCCGCGGCTTTAACTATGCTTTCACGCGAAAACGAGGACTTATCTGCGCGTAATTGCAGCGTCTCCCCGCCAATATACACGGCATCCGCTCCGAATCTTGCGGCGGCGCACAGACTTTCCCAGTCCCCTGCCGGAGCAAGAAGCTCAGGCTTTGCTTCGTTCACTCAATCACCTCATTTGAAAACAGTGACAGGTTCACACCCGCCACTGCCATTATATCTCACTCATAATCTTTCAGAAATCTCAGTTTACACAGATTCCGAGACATTTTTGCGGAAATACACTTATGTACTCCGGCTAATAAATACATGAAAGGTTTTTAGTCTGTTATCGTAATCTTTGTAATAACAGGCTGTTCGCTCGCGGGAATTGTACCATTGTCATCGGTTGGGTTTGCGTCCTCGCATATAGCGTCTACTATCTCCATGCCGGATGTTACTTTTCCAAACGCCGCGTAGCTCCCGTCAAGATATGTGCTGTCGCTCTGAACGATGAAAAACTGTGAGCTTGCGCTGTCAGGGTCAGTCGAACGCGCCATTGAGATAACCCCGCGAACGTGAGATATATCGTTCTCAACGCCGTTTGAGGAAAATTCTCCCTTTATAGTTTCATCACTGCCGCCTGTGCCGTTGCCGAGAGGGTCGCCGCCCTGAATCATGAACCCGTCAATAATTCTGTGGAATGTCAGCCCATCGTAAAACCCGCTTTCAGCGAGATCCATAAAGTTCTGTACAGTAATCGGCGCGGTGTCTCCATCAAGCTCCAATTCTATTGTACCATAGTCCTGAACCTCTATTGTCGCGTGGTGCGTTCCAATTCCTTCAGAGCTTGAGCAGCCGGCAGCGGTGAGTATCAGCACAAGTGCTAAGAATATTGCTGTAATCTGTCGTTTTTTCATTGTTCCCTCCGGATAGTTATTATTTTTATACAGTCTCGCGGGTACGCCGAAGATTCACGGCGTACCCGCTATTTTATTACAGAAACCGCTTTTCAAAGGATTTCTCTTTTCATAGTGTCAAATCTGTCTGAACTCAGCCCCAAGGATAGCCGAAACCATAGCCGTAGCCGTTTCCATAACCGTTTCCATAGTTGCCATCAACTTCACTTTGCTGATCATCTGTTGTTGTTTCCTCTTCAACGGGCAGCGCGGAGGTTGTATTCTCGCCTACCGTGACATCAATTTCGAGTGTCTCGCCCTGACGGTAAACAGTGAGCTTGACAACATCGCCCGGTGACAACGAGCTTATAATATCTACAAGGTCGCTGCTGCTTTCTACAGTGGTACCGTTCGCGGCTGTAATAATATCGTTCACCTCAAGCCCCGCCTCATCAGCCGGCGCACCCTCTGTTACGCTCTGAACCGCCGCGCCTGCCGGAAGACCGTAGTTCTGAGATGTTGAATCTACATTCTGAACTGTCACGCCGATATACGGCTTGACAATCACGCCATTTTCAATAATACTCTCGACTATAGAGCGAATACTGTTTATCGGAATAGCGAAGCCCAGATTATCGATAGATGCGGTGTCAGAGCTGCCGGAGCTTGAATATTTTGCGTTTGTTATACCAATTACCTCGCCGTAGAGATTGAATAACGCGCCGCCAGAGTTGCCGGAGTTGATAGCGCAGTCAGTCTGAATGAGCTTCATTGTGGTGCCTGTCTCAAGCGTTATCTCACGTCCAAGACCGCTCACAACACCGTGTGTCAGCGAGAAAGTGAGTTCGCCGAGCGGGTTGCCGATAGCTACTACCGCGTCACCGACGTTCATAGCGTCCGAGTCGCCGAGAATAACCGGGTCAAGCTCATAAGAAGCCTCAATCTTGAGAACGGCTATGTCGTTGCTTTCATCGTAGCCAACAAGCGTTGCGTCAAACTCATCACCATTATTGAGCGAGACTGATATGGAGTTGGAATCCTCAATAACATGGTAGTTTGTGAGTATGTAGCCGTCCGCTGTGATTATGAAACCGGAACCGGAGGCTGCGGCATCTGTCTGGAAACCGAAGTAGTTTGTGGTAACTGTTGTCTGAATACCGACTGTAGAGTTGACATTCGCGGCATAGACTTCAGCCATCGTCATTTCAGTATCGGAAACCTTGGAAGTGGACGATACTGTTGCGCTGCTTTCGGGGTCGCGTGTTGAAACCTGTATTCCGGAGGAATCCTCGTCTTCCTCACCGGAAACATCCTCATTTTCCGCGTCCGTCTCACCGGATTCAACAACATCACTGCTGCCGCCGAAGAAATTCATGCAAACAGCTCCTGCCGCACCGCCTAAAAGCAAACATATCAAGGCTACAGCGATTGCTTTTCCGAACGTAATGCTTTTTTTAGGGTGTTTAGCCTTTTTCTTCTTAGCGGTTTGAGCGGCATTCTTAGTTGTTTCCGAAGCGGATCCTGAACCGAAGCTCTCGCTTTGAGCGGGTACGCGGGTATAATTGCTCTGCTGAGCGTTGTCACCCATGTAGGCGTACTCCGGACGCTGAGTGTTATAGCTCTGCTGATATGTGTTCTGCTGATATGTGTTTTGTTGTTGATAACTGCCTTGCCAGCGTTTGTCATTCGGCTGAACCTGTGAATAATCCTGTCTGTACCATCCATTATTTATGTCGGTACCGCTGTACGGGTCACGGGACTGCTGAGTGTTTTCCCAGTATCTTGCCATATCGCGCTCGCGATCCATCACCGTAGATGTCATAGGCTCGGTGTACATTTCTGTTCCCTTTTCAGTGGAGGAACTTGTACTCTCGTTATTGCTGTTGGAATCGCTGAAGTTCGCTGTTTCCGGTACTGTATCAGGGTTTGTGCCGGAATTGATATTTTCTTCAGGATTTTTTGAGCTGTTCATGGTTTCGTTATCCATTATTTATTACTCCTTTCTAACATTCGTGTTCAAGAAGGTTATCATTTCTGTTTACAGCTAAGAGTATAATCCATAACATTAAAATGTACCTGAAAAAAACTATGAAATATTTATTTTATTGAGAGGTTTTCTTGTCCTGAGATTCAAGGAACCTCTGATGAAACGCATCCGCATACCTTATGCTCTTATCTCAATATTACCGGCTCACCGCTTTCTAATATTGTACACAGCAATCCGGTCGGATAGCAAAATTGGTTTCCGTAACCGGATATAGCAAAAGCGGAGAAAAATCTAATCCTTCCCCCGCTTCTGCTATGATTGTAGATTGGAACTTATGCGCGCCACGAAAAAAATGCTTAATGGTGGACCTGAAGAGATTCGAACTCTCGACCTCACGGATGCGAACCGTGCGCTCTCCCAACTGAGCTACAAGCCCTCATTCCCAACGATGGTTATTATACCACACCCTTTTTGAAATTGCAAGAGTTTTTTTCAGATTTTATCAAAAAATTTTTCCGCGTGATTCTGCCGCTTAAAATTCCCGTTAAATTCCATCGCTGACCGCAATACTTGCGCGTTCAGTCAATTTTCACAGTAAATATGACCTGCTCGTTGGTTATTACGCCGAAGCCCTGGTTTTTTCAGCTGAATCCTCCGCTTCTTCTCCGACATTCTCTGATTCATCAGCCGTGTCCTCATCATCGGGTATATTATTTTCTCGTACCGTATTCTCCGGAACAAAATTGGAAAGCGGAGACTTCAGCGCGGCTGCCCGCTTGTTCTCATCCTCTACATGGGTATATATCTGTGTTGTATTGAGATTCTCATGACCGAGAATCTCCTGTATTGTCCTCAAATCTACCCCGCTTTGAAGCATTAAAGTCGCGGCTGTGTGGCGCAGCTTGTGAGAGGAATAAAGTCTCGCGTCAAGACCGGCAGCCGCAAGGTGCGTTTTTACAAGGTGATGTACCGTGGAGCGATCCATTCTCCTGTGACGCGATGACAGAAAAAGGGCATTGTCACTTGTGACGATGTTCTTGCGTATAGCGAGATAGTCGTTTATACTGTCGATACACGCCTGATTCAGATAGACTATACGTTCCTTGTTGCCTTTTCCGAGAACGCGCAGATAATCGTAGCGATAGTCAGCGATGTCAAGTCCAACAAGCTCAGAAATACGAAGTCCGCAATTCAGAAATATAGTCAATATACAGTAGTCACGTTCGGAGTTCCGCCCCTCAACGCTGTTCAGAAGCTGCTTGCTCTCGTCAAGAGTAAGGTAACGCGGCAGACGTTGCCGGAAGTGTGGGGAATCTATATCCTGAAGCGGGTTTGTATCAAGCTGTTTTGTCTTTACTGTGAGGTATTTATAGAATGAACGCAGAGCGGAAATCTTTCTTGCTCTTGAGTCAGCTTCAAGACCGAGTTCGCTGTTTTTGCAGTTCCAGTGTCTCTCGCGGTACTGTGCCATATAAAGAAGGTAGCTATACACATCGTTAAGTGTAACGGACGCGACAAAATCGAGGTCAATATCCATAATGTCAATATTTTGCAGCTCAGTGTCTCGCGGGACAACGCCTTTCTCAATCTTCATATATCTGAAAAATGTACGCAGGTCGAGGAAATATTCATCCACGGTTTTGCGGGAGTGACCCATCACAGATTCGTGGTAGACAAGAAAGTTCCTTATAATCTCCGGCGCGTCGGTACGGTAATCTATCATGGGTTTTGTCCTTTCTTGCGATAGAAGTCGAGAAAACATATCAGATTGTGAGCGTTTCCCGACTTGAATTTGAAAAGTGCCTTTGGATGTACGGGTATGTTATCTTTTATTATACCACTGAAAGCGGGTTTTTGCAAGAGCGAAAATGTGAATATCGCGGAAATCGTTTCTGATGAAACAGGGTTCCGTTTCGCAGAGCTTCACATGCCGCACACCGAAGTTGGTTTAGTATATTCTATTGTACCCGCGCTGGGCGGGAAACAAGCAACGGCGCAGGGAGTGTGTAGTACAAAAGTGCCGCTTGATGACAAGCGGCAAAAGTCTCAAAGCAAACGCAACGCTTGGCGCGTAAAGTGCTGTCAGGCGAAAATGGCAGGTTTACTTTTACAGCAGCCCGCAATAATGATCGGTTATTGTAAACACTTAATCCTCAGTTCCGTTCACACCCCACGAGGAGTAACTGATCTCACGATATAGTAAGTGCATTTATTTTGGAAACCCCGTCACGCTTTGAGTGTAATAACTACGCAAATCGATGTTGATAACATAACATACAAATACAAACATTTCCCCAGCCGGTGTGTTTACGGCTTATTATTGCTTATAAATCTGACGCAGGAACAGAAAAACAGCGGCAGCCATCAGAGCGGCAGCATAGCCAAGCACCCACCATAAATGCGGGAAAATATCTGTAAAGCTTCCCGCGAGGGCGTACCGTTCCATTTCCACAGCGTGTACGAATGGCAAGATGTAAGCGGCTTTCTTAAACGCGCCGCCCACAAGCTCTAAATCAAACCATGTTCCCGATAACCAAGCCGAAAGATTGGTAAGGAGTGCACCGCAAATTCCGCCTACTTGCTTATCGGTAAACACACTTCCGCAGAGCAGACCCAAAGCAATATACAGAAGTGCTATAGGAACGATACACAAAACAGCAAACAGTATATTTAAGGTAAAATCAAGTCCGAGAATGAGCGCAACAACGCAGCAGATAATACTTTGAGCCACGGATATGGGTAAAATCGGGAGTGTGTACCCGATGATAAAGTCTCTTGCCGTCAGCGGTGTGGTGTAAAGTCGTTGCAGAAACGCGCTGGATCTGTCTCTCGAAATGATCGTGGCGGAAAACAGTGTCATGAAGGACAGTCCGAACACGATTATGCCGGGTGTCAGGTGAGCGATTTCAAACAGCGGAACCGGCACATTCTCCTGAATAGCAGTAAGTAATAAAATCAACACAACAGGAAAACCCAAGCCAAACGCCAAATTCAAAGGATCGCGCAATATTTCTTTAGCGTTTCTGTTCGCGAACGTCAGCATTTTCATTTTACATCTCCCTTTACAATACGCACAAATGCCTCTTCAAAATTATCAGTGTCAGCTTTTGTCTTAATCTCATCGGCTGCGGCGCATATCAGCAGTTTTCCGTTTTTCATTATGGCTATTCGGTCGGAAAGAGCCTCTGCTTCTTCCATATAGTGCGTTGTCAAAACGATCGTCACCCTGCCCTTGAGAGAACGGATAATGTTCCACAGTTCGCTTCGGACAAGCACATCAAGTCCCAATGTAGGCTCATCAAGAAACAGTATCTCAGGCTCGCTTATCAAAGCCATAGCAATACTTAATCTGCGCTGCCAACCGCCCGACAGCTTGCCGGCTCTCTTTTTGGAAACGGTACCAAGTCCAAAAAGATCAGCCAGCTCTGAAATTTTCTCTGTGCGTTTATCCCTGCCGATACCGTGAACACCGCACATTAGCTCAAGATTCTCCGCTACCGAAAGGCAGGGCGCGACCGCTGTTTCCTGCGGCGATACGGCGATGATAGATTTTACATCAGCCGTGTCTTTAATAATGCTCTTACCGTTCAAAAAAGCGTCACCGCTTGTAGGCTTTGCAAGGCAGGAAAGCATTTTGATCGTTGTAGTTTTACCCGCACCGTTCACACCGAGCAAAGAGAACAGTTCTCCCCGCTTTACCGTTATGCTTAAACGGTCAACAGCAGTCACATCCTTATATTTCTTCGTTAATGAAACAGCTTTAATTGCATCCGTATACATATTTTACTCCTTACTGTAAAAATCTCAGAGCCTTTTAAGTATCTCGGCTTATGCGGATTTTCGAGCATGAATTTGCTGAATACAGGGTGAAAAAACATAAGTACACTAACGAAAGCGCACTTTTTCGGCACGGCAACCAGCAAGCTCCGATGATAAGAAGGATAGCGGGAAATGCTGAACAGGCTCTTATATATTGCGCTGTATCGCGAACTTTTTTGCCAGCCTTCATTTGCGGCGGCACCGTACATTTCAGCGGGACTTTTCTTCGTATCGTTTTTTAAGACCCTGAAAGGCATCGGTAAGCATTTCACTGATAAGCTCTGTATCAAGCTCTAAATAGTCTGTTGCTGTCATTGCCGCGATTCCGTGAACATACGCCCACATTTCAAGATGAAACAGCTTCGCGGCATCGTCTGAAACACCTGTATTACTTTCAACCAGTGTATACAGCCTGTTTGAGTCTTCTGTATCCTCCGCTATATTCTCAGAAGAACGGTCACGCATAAAAAGCAGCTTGAACAGCTCCTTTTCCTCCCTCGCAAAACGGATATATGCCATGCCGGTTGCTTTATATATGGGATATTTTCGAGACGCGATTTCCCGCTCCGTATATTCACGGTACAGTGCGTTGGCAGCACTGACTATAGAAACTCTCAGTTCCTCCATTGTCGCAAAATTGGAAAATACCGGTTGTGTGGAACAGTTCAGTTCTTTGGCAATCATCCTTGCGTTGACTGCGCTTGCCCCGTCACGCCTTACGATTTCAACGGCGGCGTTGATGATTTTTTCCTTTGTAATTTTAACCTTGGGCGGCATACTGCACCTCTATAAATAGTTTTTGTTATATATCATTTGATATATTATACCTCAATACGCGCCCAATTTTATTACTGTTCACAGAAGCTTTACAAAAAACGCGGCTGTTCCCTGCCCTTAGACTATGAGCGGACGAAGGCATTCTTTCCCTTTCAAATTTCAAAAAACTCGTGACAATCCCGATAATCTGTGGTATAATGTTTTCAGGTCAAAAATTATAAAGGAGGAAGTATATATGAAAGACCCTAATTGCGGATATTGCGTTGGCGGTGAACCGCTTGCCGCCTTCGGAATCAAAATCTGCGACCTCTCGGTGAGCCAGTTTATTCTCTTTAAGGAGCAAAGTCACCCGGGACGCTGCATAGTGGCGTATAAGGATCACGTCAGCGAGATAGTGAACATCTCTGACGAGGAACGCGACGCTTTCTTCGCCGATGTGAACCGTGCGGCAAAGGCGATACATAAGGTGTTTAAGCCCGATAAGCTCAACTACGGTGCCTACGGCGATACGGGCTGTCACCTGCATATGCACCTCGTGCCGAAATATAAGGACGGCTTCGAGTGGGGCGGCGTATTTGCGATGAACCCAGGGCAGAAATTTCTCTCGGACGAGGAGTATGCGGAGATTATTGACAAGCTCAAGGCGGCACTGTAAAGCTTTGTCACGAGTCTTGGTTTCCCATATTCTCTCAAATATTCTGAAAATTATTATTTCTGAAAAATCTTTTTGTGAAAAGATACCCGATTTTGTCTTTCGGGTATCTCTTTTTGCGCTTTTCCATACCAAATCCCGCTCAAAATTTCCGGCGCGTCCTCATCTTGCGCGGAACACGTTTCGGGAACAATTCCCCCGCTTGCCAAGTCTTATTATTGTGTACCGCGTGACGGGATAGCTGCGGAGTTTCGGGACACTCCATTGTTGTGGGAATACTCGCGATCTTGATTTTGCCAAGGTTTATTTAGTAATTCGCTAAATATTGGCAGCAATCGCGCTTCACCGCGTGTGTGTCAGCTTGCGCTTTGAAAAATTGGGTAAGCGGTATAATTGCTTCCGTCACGCGGACACATTATTTTTTGGAAGGAGAATTTATACATGAAACGCATTGTACCGATTATAATAGTTCTTTCTATGCTTCTTGCTCTGTCAGCCTGCGGCAATACGGATGCCGGCACAGAACCTGATGTGACAGAGCCTGATGTGACAGAGCCTGACACTACAGAGCCTGACACAGCAGAGCCTGACACAGCAGAGCCTGACACAGCAGAGCCTGATGCTACAGAACCAGACACAACCACGGAGCCGGATGACACGGCAGCGGAGCCTGACGCGGTACCTGATTTTGAACTCACGAGGGAAAATATGCCAATAATTGACGGCTCGACCTCAACCGCGCCGCTTGCCGTTGCGATGTGTGCGGAGCTTCTTGGCGAGAACGAGGACGAGGTCCAGGATTTAGTGAATTTCAACAGAACCACGCAATCCTACTACAACCTCATTGACGGCGCAAGCGACCTTTTAATCGTTGCGGAATCGAATGACGATGTGGAAACGTACAGAAGCGAAAAGAATTTTGAGTGGGTCAAGGAACCGTTCGCGACTGACGCATTTGTGTTCGTTGTGAATGAGAATAACCCAGTGAACTCAATTACTGTAGAGCAGGCGCGTCAGATTTATAGCGGCGAGATTACAAACTGGAAGGATGTCGGCGGCGAGGACGCTGAGATAATCGCAATCCAGCGCAACAGTGGTGCGGGCAGTCAGACACTCATGGAAAAGCTCGTTATGGACGGCACTCCGATGATGGACGCGCCTACAGAGTACATAATTGACAGCATGGGCGGACTTATGGACGCGGTAAAGGGTTACGATGGCTCACCATATGCTATTGGCTACTCGGTATATTACTACGCTGATGAAATGCGTATGGCTCAGGGCTTGAAGCTGCTCTCTGTTGACGGCGTTGAACCGACAGCTGAGACAATACGCTCCGGAGAATATACGCTGACAAACCCTTATTACGTTGTTATCCCCGCCGACAGAGACGAGGATTCCGCGGAGCGGTACATTATGAACTGGCTCCTTTCGGAGGATGGTCAGAAATTAGCGTCCGATATGGGCTATGTGTCCGTTATGGATTTTCCTGTTGAGGAAAAGGAAACGGGAACTATTACAGTCGGCACGAGATTGTCTGACGACTATATGCCGGAGCTTGTACCGTCTGACGATTACGGAATACTTATCCCCTACGCGGGACGGAGAAGTACCGATGATTGGCCCGCTCTCAGCGGATGCTTCTACGGGCTTATGACGCAAGACGGATGCGCCGTGACGGACGCGGTGTACAGCACTGTTGTATACGGTGAGTATTTTGAAAAGAGTGTGCCTGTGATGTTCCTGACGGACGCGGCTACCGGCAAAATCGCAGCCGCCGGTTCCAATGGGAGCTGGTGTACGGAGTTTCTGTACAGCAAGTACGGCGTATCATCGGATATTGTGCTTCTGTACGGTGAGGACACTCTTACGATAATGACAACGGACGGAAATATTGAGAGCGTTAAGACTTATGACGAGTGGGGCATAACAGATGAGGAACTTTCCCAGATCCAGGTATTTGAGGGAATAGCGGGAGAACTTCGCGGCAAAATCCTCGCGCTCGGCTGGGTTGAAAACGATCAATACGACACAGTGCGCTATCTCGATCTTGAAACCGGCGAGAGCGGCGAGATGCCGTATGACGATTGGTGGGTCATAGACGTTAGCGACTACACGGAACCTGAGTGTCCGTATGAAGGCGGCTACTATGTTCCCGACCTGATTTTGCGTGAAAACGGAAAGGGCATTTTTAACGTTTGGAGTGACGGCAAACAATATTGGTACAATGAGGACGGTGAAAAGCTGCCGTTCATCACAGACGATGAAGATTGGGCAACGACAGAGGGCGGCGGCATATATCTTTATGGCGGTCTTGTCGGGGTAATTGAGACGAATCAGGCGAGTTACTACGATCTTGAGACATCTGAGCTTGTATTCAGAGCGTGGCTCGGTTACGAAGCGGATTGAATAGCGGCAGTGGGCAGTGGGTCAAACCAACTGCCCGCTTTTGCGTAAGCTCATATGTTTATCTTGAATCTGACATTAGCCCTGCGATGTTCCATTTCCCGTTCAGTGCGCCGGAGTACATTTTCCCTCAAACAGAGCGGGGCGAAACCGCGTCACATACGTTGTATGACGCAAGGATTTTATTGAACAGGCGGCGATTTTATATGATCGATATGATAACCGAATGATTACACGGACAACACTTGCCTGCTCATACGCGAGACAATGTTCAAAGAGAATATTTCGGTAAAATTCCTCGCTCACGGATTGTGCAAAGCGTCTGTCCTGCAAAAAATTATAAAAGGTTAGGATATTGGCGATAAAATGCTGATAGACACTTAAACTCACTGTTCCTGAGCTTCAAACTAAACATTTTGACAGCTTGCTTCTGAGCCGCATGGAGGGAAAACTGATTTTTGCGTGGCTCCGGCTCACCGAAAAGCTCTGCGGCATGGAACGTACTATAAAATCTTACAGAGAACTGGCGAGACTCTGCTTCACGGGCGTTACGAATCAAGGGAACGAGTGTATTTGTTACCACAGCTTCCGGAGAGATTGGCGAAGTATGAATACACCTGCGGCAATTATTATGTGGTGGGAAAGATACGCGACACAGCTTCGGAGCATTTGACAAGCGAAAAACGCATAACAAAATTGGAATCGTTGCTTGAGATGAAATGCCTTGAAAATGTTCTGATTATGGAGGGCGGGCAGCTTCTTCCGGATATATTTTACAATATGTCGCGGAACGCGAGATACAAGGCGGAAGAAATGCCCGAACGTGAGGATCTGAAAGAATCCGCGTTCGAGCTATTGACAGGGCGGTTTCTCATCGTCACTGGTTTCAGGCGGCGGTGTTATAATAACCGACAGTGCCGCACTTATCGCGGCGGCAATTCTTCTCAAGGCGGCTATGCTGGTGATGTATTCACACGAATGTGAAATTGGAATGATAGAGTATACTCAAAGCCGAAAATATTTTCGGCTTTGTTTTTGTCGGTGTCCGTACACGAATTTGCAAAAGATACTCTTACGGCATAGATGAGCTTCTTTACCGTAAAAGTATCGTATGCTTTAGCTTACAAGTATTTTAACAGCTTTCGTTGCGGCGATACTCGCGGATTGCGGGAATATTGCTTCTGTAAATCTATCGTGACTTTAAGGCTCCGCAAATCTGTTCCGCGAGTATACGCTCAATTCATTGTTGAACACAACCGCACCGCGCTAATCACCGACCGCTGATATTCTCTTTTCCATATCCCCGCACATCTCTTCAGCCGCTTCCATTGTCTCGCACTCGCTGTATATATCAAGCACACTGCCATAACGTGACGGTCTGACCGCCGCGTAACCATTCGGTGTTATCAATCCCAAACCGAACAGCATTGGACTGAAACCTGTACTCTTTGCTAAACGTTCCATCGCCATTGCCTTGGGGCAGCTTACCTCAACAGCATGGTGAGCCTCAGCGAACCTCGGTGTCTCGTCATTTAACCGTGATAGCGTCACACCGTTGCGCTCCATCGCCGCCGCTATCGCTATCGCGGAGTATAACCCATCGCGTATCGCGGTATCTTCTCTTTTTATTGACGCTCCGTACTTTTTCGCGAGAGCGTCTATCGCCATAGGCGCGGTTTTGCTGACTGTCAGTTCCCTAACTCCTATCTTCAAAAGCGCGAGAGCTGATATAACCTCCATGCGGCGTTTGTCAATATAACGGTTCCTCTCATCACGGCAAGTTATAGCAGTACCGCCACGGAGTACATTTACTATAATATTCGCTGTCTCAGGATTATTCAGCTTCTCAAAAATACCTCTCAGGAGCCTGTTCTCCGCTCCGGTTCCTGACACCTCAATGCCGTGAGTAAGCGTTGTAAGCCCGAATCGCGACGCTGTTTCCATAAGTCGTGCCGCATAGAGCCTGTCAGTTCCCGCTATGCGTGTTCTGGAACGCACCGAAAGAGCGTCAACGCGAAGATTGTCGGCTGATTCCAGCTTGCGCGACAGCTTTTCACCGGCAGGCGCACCGGAGCTTTCATAAAAGTGCATTGTGAGATTTTCCCCATCCTGCGAGATGAATACTCCGCCGTCAAATTTGTATTCCCGTATCGCACTTGAAAACTCCGAACGGAACCGGCTGTCAAGCTCCGTGAAGGTACCTCCCGCTCCTGAAACTCCGCAGGCAAGAGCGTCAAGCAGAAGTCTCGCCGCTGTTCCGCTCTCTGACGCTCCGGCGATGTTGCTGTTTTTACCGATAACACCGCCGAACGCTATAGCTGTCTCAGGTGTGAGACTTTGGCGCAGTTCACCGGTTACTCTGCCGAATCTCAGAAAATTTGGGCGGCAGAGCGGCTGTTCTTCCATCATATTAGCGCGGACAACACTGCCATTGGGAACCTTTGTACGGCAGCCGATTTTCACATTCGGCAGCACCACGGTACCGTCACCGATTTGCGCTTCGTCACCTATGACACAGCCGATATTCAGACGTGTCTCGCGACCAATACTGGCGGCGCGTCCAACTATAGAACCGTTTACTTTCGCACGTTCCCGCACGACAGCACCGTTTATAACCGAGTCGCGCACCTCCGCGCCACGGAGTACAGCGGAACCATCGGAGAGTACGACATTCGGTCCGATACTCGCGCCTGCCTCAATATGACAGCCTGAACCTATATAGACGGGTGCAGCCAGAATAACGCCGGAGGGTATTCGCTCACGCGAGAACACGCCCGGTAATCTCTCAATGCTCTGAAGCTTCAGGCGTGTACGACCGCGCAGTATATCCTGACAGCATTGACGGTACGCTTCGGGAGTGCCGATGTCACACCAGTACCCCTGTGCGCCGCAGCCGTAAAGCGCAAGACCCTCTGACAGCATTTTCGGGAACAGGTCACGGCTGAAGTCGAACGGTTTGTTTTCCGGAATCATAGAGAGAACACGCGGCGAGAAAACGTATATTCCTGTATTGACGCAGCTTGTTATAACATTTTCCCACGGCGGTTTTTCGGAGAATGAGGTTATTCTTCCCTCGCTGTCGGTCAAGACAAGACCGTATGGTGTCGGTTCATTGTGCCGATAGAGAACAATAGTTGCGTCGGCGTTGTGAGCCTTGTGGAATTGGACGCACCTGTTGAGGTCAAAGTCGCAGACGGCATCTCCGGAGATAACGAGAAAATCATCATCATCCAGAAAGTCAGAACAAGCTCTGACCCCGCCCGCCGTACCGAGAGGACTATCCTCAATTTTGTGAGTTATACGAACATCAAAAGCCCCGCCGTCTCCGAAGTAGTCAATAATAACGCGGGGCAGAAATCTCAGGGTAAAGCATAAGTCGGTAAAGCCGCAGCGTTTCAGAAGCTCCACTGTATGGGCAAGAACCGGCTTGCCAAGAAGCTCCACCATAGGCTTCGGTCTTCCGCCTGTTACCGGTCTTAACCGGGTTCCCTCTCCGCCCGCCATAACGATTGCTTTCATATATTGCCTCCTTATTGAGCCGCAGCGACAGAAGAAAGTCACGCGGCTTTTTGCGCGGTATGATTGATGTGTACTTATCTTTCCGCGTGTAAGAGGTTTTATTTGTGGTAAGTTTAGGGATGGAAACTCGAAAAAATATTTTTGTAATCGCTTGAAATTCCGCAGGGAGCATTGTATAATATACACATAAAATAAAGAAGAGGTGATTACCATGAAAAACAAAAAATCTACTACTAAAAATCGTCTTGTCGCTTTTATTCTTGCTACCGCTTGCGCTCTGGGAGCACTTGTCTTATACCCATTTGCTAACACTATTGAGATAGACTACTCTAAATACAACAGAGCAGGACACGAAGACGAAATTGTCACCTCAATGGACATTTACAAAACTATCGACACAACAGTCAAAACATTTCCCGACGTTTCTTATAAGAATTGGTTTTTCGAGAATGTAACTCAGGCTGTACAAATGGGATTTCTCAACGGATATGATGACGGAACTTACAAACCAACCGAATCTATCACAAGGGCGCAAATCTGTCAAATCCTCTACAATTACAAGGGAAACGGCGCAAAATCTACTTCTAATATCAGCGATGTTGAATCTTACAGATGGTATTACACTCCGGTCAGCTGGGCAGTAAGTAACGGACTTATTACTACTCACAGCAACGGCAAATTCGAGGCAAATACTGCTCTTACTCGTGAAGAACT
>CAZKLU010000039.1:0-19251 GCA_964553775.1 uncultured Oscillospiraceae bacterium
TTTCTGTATAGAGTGACTGATAATAACTAAGGCGTTGAATTGTGTTCGTTCGTAGCAAGTCTGGGTATCCGTCTTGATGCAAATTTGAGTGCAAGTTACCATCCGAAAAACGCTCTACACTTTTAGCAAAATATTCGCCAACCATCCCGCTAAGATTACGCATTCCTAAAACTTCAAAAATGTTAATATCAAACTGCTTTGTTTGTTTGTCAAGCGTTCTGATAGCCTCGTTGCAAAAATTGATAGCCTTTAGCAAATTATCATTGCTGATTATTCTTTCGCCCTCTATAAGGACAGAATTGTTGCTGTTAAAAATATAATCCATGTTTCCATCTCCTACATATCGCGAAAGAATTCACATAGAGTGCAATCTAACGCATTAACTATTTTTTCTAGATTTACAATTGATATATTCCGCTTTCCATGCTCCACACTTGCTATATATGTGCGGTCTAGGTCTGCGGAAAGGGCAAGTTTCTCTTGACTTAACCCCGCGTTGGTTCTCAATTCCTTAATCCGGTTGCCTACTTTTTGTTTTATCATGGTAAATACCTCACATCGTGTATTATTCTAACGGTGTGTTGACTTTACGTCAACGGACTATACGTCACACTCCGGCAATTTTTCAGTATAACATAAAAAAGCAGGTGTCACCCACCTGCTTTAAAGAAATAGTACCATTAACCCGTTATTCCGTCTTGCAGTACAAAACAAGGTCGCTTTTGTACCCCACGAATGTGCCAATGCGCGTGATTTCATAGTTCACGCCCCGGAAAGCGATAACATTCGCCGTCGTTATATCCGTGCGGTAGCCTATTTGGAACAAAACTTCTTCCTGCACCTGCGTTGTCACGCCGTAAAATTCTTTCATGGATAGCTGTGTACAGGTTACTTCTTTACCGTAATCCAAATAGCATTTCACGGTTTGCAATGCTCCCTGAGTAAAAACTTCAGGATCCCTTATAAGCTCCGACCAATCATTCGCCGACAATTCCGGAGAATAATCCATCCGGTACGATTCATCTGTTTGCGTTTTTTCTTTCACATCATAGCAACGGCTGATATAAAACCCGAAATCAATCGTAAGCGTTCTAAGCCGCGGATCCGGATAACAAGTATCCGTTAACTGCGAATTTAGAATCGAACGAAGCTCATCATCGTGCTGAAGCTCTTCGCATATTTCATCATAAAAAGCTATAAAATTTCTGAAATTGTTGGCATAATCGCCTTTTTTGAATTGGTAGCCGCTCTCTAATTTCGCGGAAACCTCGCTGATCTCACTCAGCTTGTAAATATAATACTTATCCGGATAGCGAAGCCAGAGGTAAGTCGTGATGGCGGTTTCTTTTTGATAATGATTCTCGGAACCATTTCCATAACGCTCCAACAGAGAACCGGATTTGCTCTTAAACGACGCAATACGCTCATAGGCATCTTTGCTTTCATCAAAAAGTTCAATGAACATGGCGCGAACATCTTCCTTCGCGTCCTTTGCAAAGTCTGTAATCATTTTCGCGGGGAAATTGTTCGAGGACGCAAGAAGGTTCGCGGTCTGAGCCAGAGCCTTTGTCAGCATTCCCGCAAAATCATCCGCGTTGACATCCCAATTATCTTGAAAGCACTTGACAGCTTCCCACTTGTATTTTTCATCTGACCAATGCTGTCGGGTAAAGTCTTTCTTGTAAGATTTCAACGCTTCTTTGAGCTTGAATTTATTGAACATTTTGCGCTGCCTCCTTATATGTTCCATAGGCTCTCATATATTTCCTCTGCGAAAATATCAAGAATCTGCTTTTCTATTTCTCAAACTTGAAAAATATTTGACCGTATTTGTTCCCTTGCGCCACTATAACAACAGGACATTTATGACAGCGGTTCCATTATAGTCAGGCACTTCGTTTATTTCGTAAATCTTTTTCACAAAGACTTTTAAACTCATTGAAAGACGCGGATTTTGTCCTTGTTCCCATCTCATCACTCCTCTGACAGCTAACCCCCGCTCAAACGCTCCGGAAACCTGAGTTTCTCTTCCCCACAGTCGAACGCGGCAGCTGCAAAACTATCCGCGCACATGACGTATATACATATCAAACGCTTTATGCTTAACAGGCGTTTGCCGCATAAATGATTATATTCTACATATTGTAACACAGGCTGAATGAGAATGTCAAGACAGCACCGCACTTTCCACGGAAAATCAATTTTCAAATAATTTCCGCTTGCGTCAGTGCGTACACTCATCACGGGGTCTGTCGTTGTCGCTCGATAATCATTGGATCTGTCCGGTGCAGACGGGCAGGACGCTTGCACCCGATATAAACACCACCGTTGGTCTGTCAGGTACGCACTCCCCCGCCCTGTCGAGCATGAGGCAAGCCCTGTCAGCGGTCGCGAGGTGCCGGCTTGATATTTTTTTTGTGAAAAATTTACTTAAAGTATAGACAAAACTTAAAAGAGATGTTATAATATGTACATACGAATTTTATCAATTTAAACAATCACGCCTCATAGCGGCGCGGTTAGAGTACGGGGCGTGGATTTATTGCGGGACTTGCCCAATTATCAAGCGTTATCCTTATATCATATCGGTCTATCATGAATCACGCTTGCTTAGCGGACAGGCTTTCCCAAATATCGGCAAATGCTTTGAAAAAACACTAAGAAAAGGAGACAAACGAATGGAGCGTAAACTGCTGACAAAGGAGGAAGCAAGGAAGTTCGCGGAGGGTACATGGGACCGCAGCTTCGAAAAAATGGGCGCACACTTTGAAGTGCGTAACGGTGTCAAGGGCTGTCGGTTCGCTGTCTGGGCACCGGGGGCAATTTCAGTGCGCGTTACAGGTACATTTTCAAACTGGGATATTGAAAAGTACTATATGGCAACCGCAAGAGATGCCGGAGTGTGGCGGCTCTTTATTCCCGGTGTTCGCGAGGGTGACCAGTATAAGTACGTCATTGAGACAAAAGGCGGTGAGCTTATCTACAAAGCTGATCCTTACGCCTTCTACGCTCAGAAACCGCCTGAAACCGCCTCTATCGCGTTTGATATCGACAACTATAAGTGGAAGGACAAGAGATGGCTGAATGCCCGCGCAAAGCAGGAAATGTTCAAAATGCCGCTCAACATCTACGAGGTTCATCTTGGTACTTGGAAACGTAATGAGGACGGCACCTACTATACTTATAAACAGCTCGCTGAATCGCTTGTTCCATATGCCGTTGAAATGGGCTATACACACCTCGAAATCATGCCAATCATGGAACACCCGTTCGATGGTTCGTGGGGTTATCAAACCACCGGCTACTATGCGCCTACCTCCCGCTACGGTACGCCGACTGAATTCATGGAATTTATTGATGCCTGTCACAAGGCAAAGCTCGGTGTTATCCTTGACTGGGCACCCGGACATCTCTGCCGCGATGCTCACGGTCTTTCAAACTTCATAGGTGAAAAGCTCTATGAAAAGGATGAACACCCCAACTGGGGTACATTCAAGTTCGACATTGGCAGAGGAGAAGTACGCAGTTTCCTGTCATCCAACGCGCTGTTCTGGGTCGAGAAGTACCATGTTGACGGTATCCGTATGGATGGTGTCACAAGTATGCTCTACCTTAATTTTGGTATCGATGACCCGAACATGAAGAAATTTGCCGATGACGGCTCTGAAAAAGATTATAACTCTATCAAGTTTATCCAGCAGGTCAACAAAACGATGGGTTCGTGGCACCCCGATGTAATGATGATCGCTGAGGAAAGTACCGCGTGGCCTTTGGTAACTCGTCCGCCGGAGGATGGCGGCTTGGGCTTCCATTTCAAGTGGGATATGGGCTGGATGCACGATACTTTAAATTACATGAAAACCGACTTCCCCTACAGACCCGGCAACCATAGTCTTCTGACGTTCTCTATGATGTACACGTTTAATGAAAACTTCATTCTCGCTCTGTCTCACGACGAGGTGGTTCACGGAAAAGCATCACTCATCGGTCGTATGCCCGGAGACTATTGGAGACAGTTCGCCGGTATGCGTTCCCTCGCCCTCTATCAGATAACCCACCCCGGCGCAAAGCATAACTTCATGGGCGCGGAAATTCCTGAGTTCATTGAATGGCGCGACTACGAGGGTCTTGAATGGTTCCTTTTGGACTATGACGCGCACAGAAAGCACAACAACTTTGTCAAAGCCCTGAACGCTCTGTATAAATCGGAACCCGCGATGTGGTTCAATGGATATTCGTGGGATGGCTTCGATTGGATAGATGCCGATAATGCTGAACAGTCTATACTTATATTTGTCAGGCACGGCAAGCGACCGATAGATGATCTGATCGTTCTTCTTAACTTTACTCCGGCAGTCTACGAGGGCTTTCGCATAGGTGTTGATAGGAATGGTACCTATAATGAAATATTCAACTCCGATGACCAGCGTTGGGGAGGCTCCGGTAAGATAAATCCCGATCCGATTAAGAGTGAGAAAATCGAAAGCCACGGCAAAAAGAACTCTATTGCTGTCCGTGTGCCACCGATAGGCGGTATTATCTTAAAACGCGCCAAAGTCGAAAAGGCTGCCGCTCCGGTCGTTAAGTCTGCCGAACCTGTTGAAGCTGTCGAGGAATCCGCAAAATCCACAGAACCCGCGCCTGCGGAGACTTAATAAGCTCAAAGCCGAAACAAATTCGGATCTGAATGTGTCCGGTTAATCAGCGCACGGCAAAGCCGCCAAAAAGCTGATTGATTTGCGCCAACGTTAATTTCATAAAACTCTCATCCGCAAATTTACTCTTGCGAATATGTTATCAAAGTTCTACATATTTATAAGAGGATAACGCGGAGTCATGAGCGTCTTTCTGAGGTTCAATGATGTTGGCAGCAAAATGTGTTTAGAGTTGATTATGCTGAACCGCAAATTTATTTCGTGTTCAGTAAAATGTCTCCTTGCGGGTCGTGCATATCAATAAATAAATGAACAAGTAAGGGAGAAATGCAAAGAATGATTTTTAGAGACAAATACGACTTCATTGTCCAATATAAAAACGAGTTTCAGCGCGTCTTGGGTCGTAATTTTGAAGACTGCACCGCTGAAGAACACTATGCCGTTTTGGCGGGTCTTATTGCTTCAAAAGCAAGAAGTGCCAAGAGTGACACTGTAAAGAGAACGCGCAAGCAGCATCAGAAAGAGGTTTACTACTTCTCGATGGAGTTTCTTATCGGCAGACTGCTTGAAAATTACCTGATGAACTTCGGTGTACTTGACATTGTTAGAGAGGGAATTACGGAGCTTGGTGCGGATCCCGACGAGATATTTGAGATGGAAGCCGATCCGGGACTTGGCAACGGCGGTCTTGGCAGACTCGCAGCGTGTTTTATTGACTCACTGGCAAGTCTTGGTTACGCCGGACATGGCAACGGTATACGTTACCGCTACGGTCTGTTCCAGCAGAAAATTAAGGATGGCTGTCAGGTTGAGGAACCGGACTGCTGGCTTGCACACGCATACCCATGGGAAGTGAGAAAGCCCGACAACGCTGTACCTGTTCGCTTCGGCGGAGAAGTTGTCAGGCACGAGGACAACGGCAAGTTCTGGTATAGCTGGGAGGGCGGAGATCTCATTCTTGCCGTTCCCTACGATGTGCCTATTGTCGGATATGGCGGTGAGACAGTAAATAACCTGCGCCTTTGGAGTGCGGAGCCGTATTATGAGAACTTCGACATGGACGCATACAACAGGGGCGACTACAGTGCCGCAATGAAATACCGCTGCGATATAGAAGCTATCACCTGCGTCCTCTACCCGAACGATAACGCCGACCCGGGCAAAATACTCCGCCTTAAACAGGAATATATGTTCGTTGCCGCCGGTATCAATAATATTCTCAAGACGTATCAGAAGCAGTATGGCTCCGATTGGGAAAAGCTTCCTGAGAGAGTTGCTATACACACAAATGACACGCATCCGTCACTCTGTGCGCCCGAAATGATGAGAATATTCGTTGACGAGATGGGACTCGACTGGGATACAGCGTGGAAGGTGACTATAAATACAGTGTCTTACACTAATCATACTATCCTTCCCGAAGCGTCGGAGAAATGGCCTATAGGTATGTTCCGTGCGCTGCTGCCGAGAGTCTATACGTTCATTGAGGAGATAGATCGCCGCTACCGCGAAACATTCCCGAAAGACAGAAGCGACTGGTACGAGCTTTTGCGTAATACCGCTATCCTCTGGGATGGTCAGGTGCGTATGGCAAATATTTCTATAATTGCGGGTCACTCCGTGAACGGTGTAGCGGAGCTGCACACGGAAATATTGAAAAACAATGTTTTGAAGGAGTTCTATATCCTTACGCCCGAAAAGTTCAACAACAAGACAAACGGAATCACTCACAGACGGTTCCTTGCTCAGGCAAACCCCTCATATTCTAAGCTGATTACTTCCGCTATAGGCGATGGGTGGATGACAAACGCCGATGAACTTGAGAAGCTGAAGGACTTTGAGGATGACAGCGGTTTCCTTGAGAAAGTCGGCGAGTGCAAAAAGGAGAATAAGGAACGTCTGGCGAAATATATTAAGTCAACCTCCGGCGTAACAGTCGATACGAACTCGATTTTTGATGTTCAGGTAAAGCGTTTCCATGCGTATAAACGTCAGCTTTTGAACCTCTTCAAGATAATGGATCTATATAACAGCATAACTGATGACCCGAACTTCACCGTTACGCCAACTACCTTTATATTCTCCGGCAAGGCGGCGCAGGGCTATGAGTTTGCGAAGGATGTAATCAGACTTGTCAACTCAGTTGCCGATGTAGTGAACAACGACCCAAGAACGAGGGACAGATTGAAGGTCGCGTTTGTCCCGAACTTCTCAGTCTCGAACGCGCAGTTTATATATCCCGCCGCAGAAATAAGCGAACAGATTTCTACCGCCGGAATGGAAGCGTCCGGAACCGGCAATATGAAGTTCATGATGAATGGTGCGCTGACGCTTGGCACGATGGACGGCGCGGTTGTAGAAATCTACAACAGAGTAGGTGCTGAGAATATTGAGATATTCGGTTTGAGTACTGAACGTATTGAACAGTATAAGCGTGAGCATGACTACTCCGCCTGGACTGAATATAACAGCGATAAGAAACTCAAGAAAGTTGTCGATCAGCTCCTTGACGGAACGTATGAGAAGCTCTCCGGCGGTTTCACGAGTGTTTACGACAACATCATGCGCGAAAACGACCAGTTCTTCGTAATGAAGGACTTCCGTCCGTATCTTGACGCATGGCACCACCTTGAGCAGCTCTATTCCGATAGACGCCAATGGAACAAGATAGCTCTCCACAATACAGCCTGCTCAGGCTACTTCTCAAGCGACAGAACAATCAAGCAGTACGCCGATGAGATTTGGCACCTGAACTGACGTACAGTTGGATTACGGCAGCAAACAGCTTGATGATACCATGGAATGTTTCGCCTGAGACATTCCATGGCAAAGATACCAGTTTTTACTCAAGAGAGTATTGTAATAAAGGCGTTACAAAAATTCCGTATTGGAGAAATTCAAAAACCGTTGTTTCCTTCCGCGCAGATTTACCACGCGGGTTTGCAAAGATTATTATATTCTAAATATAGCGAACAGCAAGCATGGATTTCTCCGGATTTTTGTGTGTTTCGCATGATCGGTTAATCTTCTGTAATTCCTAAGAGCCTGTTTAGTATCTCGGAGTGTGTGAATTTTCGAGTAAAATTTCTGAGCGCAAGGCAACAAGCGAAAGCATACTGACAGACGCACACTTTTTTAACGTGATAATCGACAATTTTTCTGAAAAAATGCACACGAAAAGATACTAAGCAGGCTTTGAGACCTCTCTTCCGGAATTCGCTCCGCCGGTACGGATTCGTGTCTGTGGAACGGCAGCGGGAGAGTCGTAAAGTTTATTATACTGAACCGTGAATTTGTACGGCTTTCAGTATAAATATATAATTTAAGTTGTAAGCATTTTAAATTTATTATCAAAAGGGAGGACAAGCAAGTGATTAACAGGAAGAAGTGTATAGCAATGCTCTTGGCCGGTGGACAGGGCAGCCGGTTGGGAGCGCTAACAGCACATGTAGCAAAGCCCGCAGTCTCATTCGGTGCGAAATACCGCATTATAGATGTGCCGCTTTCAAACTGTACCAATTCCGGTATTGATACAGTTGGTGTGCTGACACAGTATAGACCGTATGAGCTTAACTCATATGTTGGAACGGGCGAAGCGTGGGATCTCGATGGCAGAACCGGCGGAATATCTATCCTGCCGCCCTACGCCACTCAGACCGGCGGTCAGTGGTATCTCGGAACAGCCGACGCAATTTATCAGAATCTTGAATTTATCGACATTTACAATCCTGAGTACGTTCTTATTCTCTCCGGAGACCAGCTCTATAAGATGGACTATCAGAAAATGCTGAAAGCCCATATCGACAACAACGCGGATCTTACCGTGGCTGTCATGAAGGTTCCGATGGAGGATGCCTCCCGTTTCGGTATCATGTCAGTAGATGAGAAGGGCTATATCACGAAATTCGCGGAGAAACCGAAGGAGCCTGAATCCGACCTTGCTTCAATGGGCATATACATTTTCAGTACCAACGTGCTGAGAGATTCGCTCATAGCCGACAGCAAGGACGAAAGCTCTGAGCATGACTTTGGCAAGAATATCATCCCGAATCTTCTTGCTGACGGACACAAGCTGTTCTCCTACGAGTTCTCGGGCTTCTGGCGCGATGTTGGAACGATCGCGAGCTATCACGAGACAAGCATGGAGCTTCTTGATGCCAATCCGGAATTTGACCTTCTTGAAGAGGACTTCCAGATTATGAGCAAGTCGAGTGCCGCACCACCGCACTACATTGGACCGGAGGGTGACGTTCAGGAGAGCTTCGTAGCAAGCGGCACAGTGGTATACGGCACGGTTCACCACTCAATTATAAGCTCCCGCTGCTTCATTGGCGAGGGCGCGTTCGTAAAAGACTCGGTGCTTCTGCCGCACGCAAAGGTTGAAGCCGGCGCGAGAGTTGTCCGCGCAATACTTGGTGAGAAGTCGGTGATACCGGCAAATACAGTTATCGGCAGCGAGGATCCCGATTCGGATATCGTCGTTACCGGAGATGAATTTATAGTTCCAGAGGGAGGTAAGCAGTAATGGATAGAGTAGTAGGACTTATAACAGCCAATTACGCCTCGAATGAGCTTGGCGAACTGACGGAGAACCGCACAATCGCTTCGCTCCCGTATGGCAGCCGCTACCGCCTTGTTGATTTCCCGATGTCAAACATGGTGAACGCCGGTATAAACACCGTTGGACTTGTAACTCCGTACAAGTACCGCTCAATAATTGACCATGTTGGCGCGGGCAAGGAGTGGTCGCTCGATCGTAAGCGCGGCGGACTTTTCATACTCCCCGGCTCCGTGTTCGGAATCAATATAGGCGACTCGAAGTTCATGCTCCGCGATATAGCGAGAAACAAGGTGTACTTTGACCGCACAAACGCGCCCTACGTCATAATCTCCGCGTCTAATACAGTCTACAATATGGACTACAACGCCCTCTTTGAGGAACACCTGAAGACCGGCGCGGATATAACCATGGTCTATGCTCCCGCTCCTGAGGATGACAAACGCCGTCAGAGAATAAATACATATAACGGCAAAGTTACCGGTCTCAAAAACGGCGTCAAGAAGGGCGAGGACGCATTCCTTGACTGCTTCGTTCTCAGTACAGAGCTTCTTATGAAGATACTCGACTGGTATTCCGCCATCGACTATCTCGACCTGTTTGAGGCACTCTCCGCTGACTATGATAAGATGGATGTAAGAACATACCTCTTCGAGGGTTACAACTGCACAATATCCAGCGTAAGTCAGTACTACAAGCGCAACATGGAGCTTCTGGGACGTGAAGTGTTTGAGGATCTTCTCGTCAACAACGGACCGATAATCACAAAGGTGCAGGACTGCCACCCGACAAAGTATCAGCTTGGCTCCGTTGTACACAATTCGCTCATTCCGAACGGATGCGTAATAGGCGGCAATGTTGAGAGCAGTGTACTGTTCCGTGGTGTTGAGGTACAGAAGGGCGCAACAGTCAAAGGCAGTATCATCATGCAGGCTTGCGTAATTGAGGAAGGTGCGGTAGTCGAGAATGCTATCATCGACAGAAGCAACCTCATTACAAAAGGCACTGTAATCAAGGGTTCCGCAGACTCGGCGTTCGTCAAGGAGAAACACTTCAGCTAAATTTACTAAGCGAATTTTATTGCTCAATATAATCGGAGGTTCTGCGCTTTCTCCGTATGGCGGAAGCAAAACGGCAAAATTAAAACTTTATAGTAAACGGCAATTACCGTTGTCGTTTACTATAAAAATCAGTTTACCTGATTTTTGACCGGTATTCCCAACACTCACACGCAGCCTCACGCCAACACACAGCGCGTTCACCCTAAATTTTTGCTGTGAAAATGCTGCGGCAAAAACGATTGGATTTTGTATGCCGTTGGTGTGTAATTCTGTGTAACGTGGCTGGGCTGAGTCTCCGGTAAAATTGATTTCCATGCTTCAAAAATACAGCGCACAGTTAGCATATACCCGTGGATATTTATCTGCGGGTATATAACGGAAAGTATAAATACGAAAGGGAAATAACATGACAAGAAAGCTTAATGTACTTTTTGCGGCATTCGAGGCAGTACCGTTTATGAAAACCGGAGGTCTCGGAGATGTCGGCGGCTCTCTCCCACAGGCGATTGAGGGTGAGGACTGCGAAATCCGTGTAATGATACCCAAGTTTCAGACGATGCCTGAGATGTACAAACGGGAGCTTCAGCACGTTTGCGATTTCTATGTAAATCTTGGCTGGCGCAATCTGTACTGCGGCATAGAGCAGCTCACATATAAGGGTGTTATCTACTACTTCGTCGATAACGAGTACTATTTCATGCGTGACAAAGCATACGGCTACTTTGACGATGGTGAACGCATAGCGTTCTTCTCAAAGGCAATAGTCGAGAGTTTGCAGTATCTGCCGGACTTCAAGTGTGATGTCCTCCACTGCAACGACTGGCACACAGCTCTCGCGCCGGTGTTCCTCCGCGAGTTCTATCAGGGCATTGATCTTTACAATAATGTCAAGACGGCTCTTTCTGTCCACAACCTCAAGTTCCAGGGGCAGATGTCAGACGCTGTTCTCGGCGATGTGTTGGGTCTTGCCGGTATTCCCGCCGCCGCAAATCAGTTGAGGTGTGATGCCCGCTCCATAAACTTCATGAAGGGCGGTCTTATCTACAGCGATGTTCTGTCAACCGTAAGCCCGACCTACGCTGAGGAGATTAAGAACCCCTACTTCGGCGAACACCTTGACGATATATTCCGCCGCCGCGGCAACGTCTGGGGAATCCTTAACGGTATTGACACCGATGAGTACGACCCCGCCAAAGACCCCGATATTCCGCAGACTTATACATTTGATACTCTTGAAGGGAAAGCAGTATGTAAGGCAAGACTGCAGGAAGAGCTTCACCTCGAAGTCAACCCCGATATTCCACTTATCATCATGATAGGCAGACTCACTGAGCAAAAGGGCATGGAGCTTCTGAAACGAATCATGGATGAGCTTATGCAGGATGGGTTGCAGCTCGCGGTTCTCGGCACAGGCGATCCCCAGTATGAGGGTATGCTTCAGTACTATGAGTGGGAACACAGAAATAAGATGAATTCCAGCATTTGCTTCGATGGACTTCTGTCACACAGAATGTACGCGGGCGCGGATATGCTGCTCATGCCGTCACAGTTTGAACCGTGCGGACTTTCACAGATGATAGCGATGAAGTACGGCACTCTCCCGATTGTCCGTGAAACCGGCGGTCTCAAGGACAGCGTAGTTCCCTACAACCGCTACACAGGCGAGGGTACAGGATTCAGCTTCGCCAACTACAATGCCCACGAAATGCTGTATACTATCAGAAACGCTGTTGATGTCTACTATAATGACAAAAACGCATGGCGTGGACTTATGAAGAACGCAATGTCTGCGGATTTCTCATGGAAACGTGCCGCGAAGGTGTATATTGATATGTACCACAGCCTCCACCCCGAAGTAACACTGCCCAGTGAAGTTCCTAAAGAGGAACCTGAACCGGTAGTCGAGCCTGAGACTGAACCTGAAACTGAACCGGTAGTTGAGCCAGAGACTGAGCCGGAAGCCGTGACGAATCCTGAGTCGGAGACAGTCGAGGAATGAGGGCTGTCTTGTAGATGAGAGCATATCATAATACGAGAGAAGAAACCTATAGAAAACCATTTGGCGCCGTCACGGTTGGCGGCGCCGTTTCTCTTGCGATAGATGTATGGGATGACTGGGAGGCTACCTGCTCCTGCCGCCTATGGGTGGATGATGAGGGTGAAAGCTTTATCAATATGGATAAGGAATACCTTGAAAATGAACATAAGGTACGTTTCACCTGTACGCTCAAACGCAATATACCCGGTATTGTCTGGTATAGCTTTATCATACGCCACCACGATATTAGCGCGGCAAGATATGGCGCGGCACAGGGTAAAGTCGGCGGTGAGGGACAATTATACGACTGGGAACCGCCATCGTTCCAGCTCACGTTCTATGAACAGAATCCGCTTCCCGATTGGTACAAAAACGCGATAGTCTATCAGATATTCCCTGACAGGTTCAGAAGAGGAAAGAATTGGAAAGAGCTTGCGCGTAAGGCAGTCAATGAACGCAAGCATGGACCCGCAAAAGCATTAGTCGATAACTGGAATGATCCACCGTATTATAAAAGGAACAGCAACGGTCGAATTGCAAGATGGGACTTTTATGGCGGTACGCTCTCAGGGATTGAGGAAAAGCTTGGGTATCTTGAAGCACTCGGCGTGACGGTGCTGTACCTCAACCCGATTTTCAAGGCGGCAAGCAACCACAGATACGATACTGCCGATTACATGAATGTTGATGAAATGCTTGGCGGCAACGAGGCGTTTATGAACCTCGCAATGGCGTGTGAGGAACATGGAATATCAATTATCCTTGACGGCGTGTTCAATCACACAGGCTGTGACAGCATATATTTCAACAAATATGGCAACTACAAAAGTGTCGGTGCGTATCAGGACGAGAACTCCCCATACCGTGATTGGTTCACTTTCGATGACAGCCCCTCCGGATATGAAAGCTGGTGGGGAGTGGATGATCTGCCAAATGTCAACGAGAGCAACGAGAAGTATAGAAGCTTCATATTTGGTGACGAAAATTGTGTTGTGCGTCACTGGCTTAGACTCGGAGCAAAGGGCTGGCGGCTTGATGTCGCTGACGAGATGCCGGACGACTTCATAGAAGGTATACGATACTCCGCCGAGCTTGAACACCCTGCCGATGCTGTAATAATCGGTGAGGTCTGGGAGGATGCGTCAAACAAAATAAGTTATGGTAAACTCAGACGCTACTTTTTAGGCTCTGAGCTTGATTCGGCTATGAATTACCCGCTGCGTGACGCACTCCTTGGGTATCTTCTTGAAACAAAGTCGGCGTGGGAGCTTTCGGAAACTCTGATGACTCTCTACGAAAACTACCCGCACGAGGCATTCTATGGCGCACTCAACCTCATGGGAAGTCACGACAGGACACGAGTTATGACACTTCTCGGCGGCGCACCGGACGAAAATACATTGTCGGATGAGCAGAAACGTGAGTTCCATCTTTCAGAATCACAGCGGGGTCTTGCAAAATCGCGAAGCTGGCTTATGATGCTTGTACAGATTCTTATGCCCGGTGTTCCGAGCATATACTACGGCGATGAAGCGGGAATGGAGGGTTACAGTGACCCATATAACCGCGGATCCTACCCTTGGGGCAAGGAGGACATGGACGTATTCGGAATATATCGCAGCGTCATAGCCCTGAAAAAGCTGTTCCCGACAACTGATGATAAATGGTTCAACGCATTCGCGTTAAATGATGATGTCTTCGGCTTCACAAGAGAGTACGAAGGTGAGAGCTACACCATACTGATAAACCGCAGCATGGGTGAAGGTGCTGATGTTTCTATACCAACAAGCTACAGCAAGGCTGAGGATATTGCCTGCGGAAACAAGATAACTTTGGAAAACGGCACTATGTCGCTTCACCTCTATCCTATGGGTTCCGCTGTTATTCGCACTACCGACAAAGAAAAATTCGCAAAGCCTCTCGAAAAAGGTGCAGGTGTAATCTGCCATATAACCTCCGTTCCTAACGGTGGGAAACCGGGAAATATCGGAGAACCCGCTAAGAAATTTGTTGATTTTCTCGTTGCGTCTGGTCAGAAGTATTGGCAGATACTGCCTGTTAATCCGACAGACGAATATGGTTCACCATACGCCGGAGCATCGGCATATGCCGCGAATCCACTGCTTCTGCCTGAAAGTGAGGACGAGTTGCGGGAGCTTTACAAGAGCTTCATTCCGGATGGGGACTATGAGCGATTCTGCAAGACACACGAGGATTGGCTCGATCCCTACGCTGTGTTTACGGCACTCCGTGATAATTTTGGCGGCATTTCGTGGTACTCATGGCCCGAAAGGTTCAAGCACTTCTCCCCGAAACTTGTGCATGACGAGACTATTGCCGATGAAGTGGGATTTATTAAATTTTGCCAGTACCGGTTCGATGTACTCTGGCGTGAGCTGAAGCAATACGCCAACGAGAGGGGCATAAGTATTATAGGCGATATGCCGATGTATGTTTCGCACGAGTCCGCTGACGTGTGGCTTGCACCGAATCTTTTCTCAATCGACAAGGACGGCAGACAAACGAAATGTGCCGGTGTGCCGCCGGATTATTTCACAAAGGACGGGCAGCTCTGGGGCAACCCGCTCTATAATTGGAAAGCGATGGAGGCTGACGGCTACAAGTGGTGGATGCGCCGATTTGAGAGGATGTTTGAGCTTTACGACTACACAAGAATCGACCACTTCCGTGGGTTTGAATCGTACTGGTCTGTTCCGATGGGCAAAAAATCATATTTCGGACGCTGGGAATTTGGACCCGGTCTGAAGCTTTTCAAGGCAGCTCATGACAAGTTCGGTCCTCTGCCCGTACTGGCGGAGGATTTGGGGGCATACACTCCGGCTGTTCGCGCTCTTGTGTCACTGTCCGGTATACCGGGTACTGATGTTATGCAGTTCGCTGATGGTAATCCAATGGAAAATTACGTTCCGCAGCCTGAGAAAGTCGCGTATACCGGCACACACGATAACGAAACACTTGTCGCATGGTGTGAAAAACGCTATCCCGAATTGGATCCGTGCGATTGTGCCTTGAAGCTCATGCAAAATCTTTATGAATCCAAAGCTGATGTTGTTATAATAACACTTCAGGACGCTCTCCTTCTTGGAAACGAAGCGCGTATGAATACTCCCGGTGTTGCTGAGGGCAACTGGAGCTGGCACGCGCCGGAGGACGGACTTGAAGCGGCACAGGAGCGGCTATATAAACTATCTAAATGTACAAAAAGGAGTTAAAAAAATGAGTAATTTCACAAAATCACTGTACTATTCACCGGAGACAAAAATCATGCTTGACTGGAGCGGCATGGATCTCAATGATGAGTACATGAGCGCGATGTCTGACAAAATTCAGAGTGCGCTCGATGGCATGGAGAAGCTTGAGGGCGGCGCAATCTCTAACCCTGATGAGAACCGCATGGTCGGTCACTACTGGCTCCGCGCTCCGGAGCTTGCTCCGACAAAGGAACTGCGTGATGAGATAACCGAATGTCTCAACGCTGTTAAGGCATTCGCGGCAAAGGTTCACGCGGGTGAGATTAAAACCGAGAAGGGCAAAACATTCAAGAATGTTATTGTCGGCGGCATCGGCGGCAGCAGTCTGGGACCCGTATTTGTGTCGAAGGCACTGTCAACGCCCAATGATAAGATGAAGCTGTATTTTATGGACAATACGGATCCAGCTGGTATGGACGAGGTGTTCAGGAATGTAAAGCCGGAGCTTGATGAGACTCTCACAATCATCATCTCAAAGAGCGGCGGCACAATCGAGACTCGCAACTGCATGGAAGAAGCGAGAGCGTTCTATGAGGCAATTGGTCTTTCGTTCGCGAAGCACACAGTCTGTGTAACAGGTGCAGGCAGCAAGCTGGATGGCATAGCTACAAAGGAGGGCTGGATTGAGCGGTTCCCGATGTGGGACTGGGTAGGCGGACGTACATCAGTTATGTCAGCCGTTGGACTTCTGCCGCTTGCTCTTCAGGGGCTTGACATTGACAGCTTCTTGAAGGGTGCCGCTGACTTTGACAAGCTTGGAAGGAACCGTGAGGTGACAAAGAACCCTGCCGCTATCATGGCACTGTCCTGGTACAAGTGCAGCGGAGGAAAGGGCGGCACAACTCAGGTAGTTCTGCCGTACAAGGATTCGCTTGATCTTCTCGCAAAGTATCTCCAGCAGCTCACGATGGAATCGCTCGGCAAGGAGCTTGACCTTGACGGCAAGACTGTCAATCAGGGACTTGCTGTAATGGGCAACAAGGGTACAAGCGACCAGCACTCATACGTTCAGCAGCTTGTCGGCGGTCCATCAAACGTGTTTGTAACGTTTGTGCAGGTGCTGAAAGACAGAGCGGGCGCGTCCGTGACAGTCGGTGAGGACAGCACGAGCGGTGATTATCTTAACGCATTCATGCTCGGCACAAAGAAAGCTCTCGAATCGCACGGCAAGCACACGATGATAGTGACTATCCCGACTGCCGACGCATATAACGTAGGACAGATAATCGCTATAAACGAGAGAGCCGTAGGACTTTACGCGGAGCTTATACACATCAACGCATACCATCAGCCGGCGGTTGAGTTTGGCAAGAAGGCTGCGGGAAGTCTCATCGAGACGAAGAATAAGGCAAAAGCCGCACTCGTAGCGTCAGGCAAGCCAATGACCGCTGAGAAGCTTGCGGCTGAAGTCGGTGCTGAGACAGACGATGTATTCAGACTTATGCTGCACCTTGCGGAAAACGACCCGCAGCTTAAAGTGGAGTACAAGGAGCCTGTGTACGAGAGCGTGTTCTCGGTAAAGTAAGATTATAATATATATTTTATGATACAGTAAAACCCTGCCGGTTGTGTAATCGGCAGGGTTTTTGCATGTTGCGGGGTGATTACCAGTATATGGTACAGTTACGGAACCTGTTGCCGTAGGTGTCAAGAAAAGCGTTCTTGGTTTCGGTGGTTATGGGGTTGTTACCTAAGTCTAAATATGTTAGATTGGTAAGTTCCGCGAGTGGGGTTATGTCGGTTATGCTGTTGCTACGCAAATCGAGACTTTCCAAACTTGTAAGCGATGCAAACGAGGTTATGTCGGTTATGCTGTTGTAGCTCAAGTCTAAGTATGTTAAATTCGTAAGCTCCGCAAGTGGGGTTACGTTGGCTATGTCGTTGGAACCCAAGTATAAGTCTGTTAAATTCGTAAGCTCCGCAAGTGGGGTTATATCAGTTATGCCGATATGACCCAACAGCAGCTCTTCAAGATTCATAAGTGACGCGAGAGGCGTTATGTCGCTTATGCTGTTGTAATACAAGTCTAAGTATGTTAAATTCGTAAGAGATGCAAGCGGGGTTATGTCGCTTATACTGTTGTATCTCAAGTCTAAGTGTGTTAAATTTGGTAGAGATGCAAGTGGGGTTATGTCGCTTATACTGTTGAAGCCCAATTCTAAAGTCGTTAGATTTGTAAGAGATGCAAGCGGGCTTAGGTCAGTTATGCCACTCATATACAAAACAAGTATTTCCAAATTTGTAAGCGATGCAAGCGGAGTTAGGTCTTTGATATTCAAATATAAAGTTGTCAGATTCGTAAGAGATGCAAGCGGAGTAAAGTCACTTATGCTGTTATCATACAAATCTAAATATGTTAAATTTGTGAGCGATGCAAGCGGGCTTAGGTCGGTTATGTCGTTGCCGTTCAAATCTAAAGTTGTCAGATTCGTAAGAGATGCAAGCGGGCTTAGGTCGGTTATGTCGTTGCAAGTTAGATTTAAAGTCGTTAAATTTGTAAGCGAAGCAAGCGGGCTTAGATCAGTTATGTCGTTTGAACTCAAATCTAAAGTCGTTAGATTCGTGAGCGATGCAAGCGGGGTTATGTCGGTTATGTCTTTGTTACTTAAATCCAATTCCGTAACATCCGTGGAGTAAGTCCTACCGCCGATTTCCACGGTTGCCGGCTTCTCGTCAGTTCCCGATGTTTCATTTAAGTTCTGGGTACCCCACACTATATTACACTCGCTAAACCTGTCACCGTATGTGTTAAGAAACGCAGTCTTTGCTTCGTCGGTTATGTTGTTATGTTGCAGGTACAGTGTTTCCAGATCCGTAAGCTCCACAAGTGGGCTTAGGTCGCTTATGCTGTTGTAATGCAAGTACAACTTTTTCAGATTCGTAAGCTCCGCAAGCGGGCTTAGGTCAGTTATGTTGTTGTATCCTAAATTTAAATATGTTAGATTAGTAAATTCCGCAAGCGGGGTTAGGTCGTTTATATTTTCATGGCTCAAATCCAATTCCGTAACATCTATAGAATAGGAACTCAAGCCGATTTTCACAGTTTTCAGCTGTTTCGGAACGTGTGTTACAGCAATTACAACACCAACCGCCGCTACAACAATCACCGCCGCCACCGCTAATATCATTGGAATATTTATCTTGCCTTTAGCCGTTGGCTGCCGTTCCGGTGCAGACTTTGGTTTCGGTTCAGACTTGGGTTCAGTCTTGGGCTTTGGTTCTGATTCGGGTATAGGTTTCAATATCTGTTCCGTTATCGGTTCTGGTGCCGGTTCGAGCTTTGGTTCGGGTATAGGTTTCAGTATCGGTTCCGTTGCCGATTTTGGCTTTGGTATAAGTTCGGGCTTCGGTTCCGTTATCGGTTCCGGTTTTGGTTCCGGCTCACTCTCACGAGCCTCATACATCTCTCTATATAGTTCACGCATCGTCTGCGTTCTGTCCTTCGCCAGCACCGCAAGACCGCGCATCAGGGCAGCTTCCTCTGTTTTGGATATGTTCATGCCCAATTCAGACGGCGGCTTCAAAGTATCGTTCTCCATACGCATTACGGCACGCTCCGGAACCTTACCCACAAGGCAATAATACATCGTGGCGCAGAGAGCGTATACATCAGTCCACGGTCCCTGCCCGTGACCAGTGTACTGCTCCATCGGGGCGAAACCGTGCT
>CAZKLU010000040.1:0-18807 GCA_964553775.1 uncultured Oscillospiraceae bacterium
ACTAAGCGCACATGGAGAGCGTCTTTGAAGCGATGTCCGAGCCATGTGAGCGCGGCTATGGATAATAATTTACAGTTTGGACATATTCACAGAGACGCAAAATGTGTCTCAGAAGTCCTGCACTGACAGGTTTATCAAGAACCAAGCTATAATTTCGCGCTGACATCTGCGAATAAGTCAGACATATGTGAATACAGTCTCGCGGAACCAGTCGTTTTCGACAGACACGCCCAGCATTGTATATCCGTGGAACCAACTGACAGAGCAGCAAATAAATCATCGTTCGTCTCCTCCAAAACAGAATCACCGCATTGGTACTAACTTTTGTTGACACTATTATACTACTCAAAAAACTGTCTGTCAAGAGGGGAGACGGATATTTACTAAAAATTTTAAGTCAAATTTGTAAACAATTTGTTAGCCTAAAATTGAAGCCAGTTTTTGAAGCCCTGCGGTTCGCCATAATTATTGCTCGTCACAATGATTAGTTTTCCACCTTTTCCACAGAAATTAACAGCTTTCCACAGTGGAATTATGTCTGAATTTTTACGCTCTGTGAGAACTGTGGAAGGCTGACAAAATCGTCCACAGCTTTTCCACCGAGTTTTACATCGAATTTTTTCAGATTTTTTCTCACTTTTTTGAGTTTCCCACAGTTTCCACCGACTACTACTACTGCTACTACTACATAAATAACTTATTTTATTATATATACAAAAAAGTTCATATATTTGGAAAGAACAGTAAGGTTCACAGTTCAAATCGCTTTGAGGAGTTATCAAAGTAATTCCCATCTTTTCCCTATTGCCATCCGGCTTTTAATCTGTTATAATAATATACGATAGGGTGCTGATGATATGCAAATGTGTTCGTACTCTCAGGAGCATGACAGGCAGACAGTCTGAAACCACAGTCTTTGAACCACATTTTTTTAGCAGCTTCGAGCATTTGTTAATTTCAGCAATCGGAATTTACAAAAAAATTATCTCTCATATGAAACAAACAGCAGCTTTTGAATTTACTAACTTTGAAGTGTTTAACATCATACTAACTTTTCTCAGATTCAAAACCTAAGATTTTTTACGTTTTGAGTAGTATAAGCCATGAAAGGAGCCTTGTATAGTGGCAAACGAACTTAACAACCGGAAATACACCGTTCCAGTCTCGACCGCAATAGCCATCCCTCGTGAGACTGTACAGAAAATCCTGTCAAGAGCCGATGGGGATGCCGCGCTGGTATATCTTTACATTCTTTCTGAGGGTTCCGTTCCGCCTTTGGACGCGATAGCGAAGCGGGTGAGACGCGGTGAAAGTGATGTAGCCCGAGCTCTCGGTACGCTTGCGGATTTAGGACTTATTAACCGCACTGTGCCGCTTGTGCGTGCTGAATCCGCACCTCAATATTCTCCGGAGGATATTGAGAGGGAAATGAGAAACGGCGTGGTATTCAAGTCTCTTGTTGAAACTGTTCAGAATAAGCTCGGCACTTTACTGTCAACCTCCGACATTCAGGTGCTTTTCAGCATATACGACTATGTTGGTCTTCCGCCGGAAGTTATCGTTATGCTTGTCTCTTACTGCTGCAGAGAAATGAAACGCAAATACGGTTCTGAACGTACACCAACAATGCGAATAATCGAGAGAGAAGCGTACATATGGGAGCGTGAGGGTATTGTCACAACTGATATGGCTGACGCTTACATACAGAAGCGTGCGGAACGTCAGTCCGCTGCGGCGAGTATAGCGCGTCTCCTGCACGTTGACGGCAGACGTTTGACCACTGATGAGAAAAACCTGTTTATCTCGTGGGTAAATATGGGCTTCGATAATGACACAATTCTGCTTGCCTATGATAAGACTGTAAACACCACAGGCAAAGCCGCGTGGAAGTATATGAATAAGATATTGTTAAACTGGCACGGAGCGGACGCTCACACCGTTGAGCAGGTGAATATTTATGAATCAAGCCGCTTGAAGCCGCAGAAACAGCCTAAACAAGATGATAACAACACATCTTCAGCCGGAACAGTCGAAGAACTTGAAAGTCTTCAGCGCGCCCTTCTCAAAATGCAGACGCAGTGAATTGAATAAAGCGGCAAACCGCAAAATCGATGCTGCCTAACGAAGAAACAAAAAGTCCGATTATTGCAGGTTGTGAATTGTTATATTTGTAAACTGTATAATAAAAATCTGCCAAACAAAATAGAAAAAATCAAATTATTAAAATTCAGATTTCGTTATGTTTGTAAACCACAGAATAAAAGTGCGCTAAATGAACAAGCAAATCAGTCCGATAATTTACAGATAATTCGGGTTATGGATAGTCAGGTTTGTAAACAGCAAAATAGAATATTGGCAAACGAAAAATAAAGAGACTGATTATTATTGGTTGCATTTCGCTATATTTGCAAATGGTAAAATAAAAAGTTATCAAATGAGGAAACAAAAAAGTCCGATTTTTACAAAATCGTGTTTCGCCGGATGAGTTTATTCAGCTTCAAGGCTTAACGCGGAACATATAAAATATTATAAAAATGTCATACGGTGACAAAAAAGGAGCGATAGAATATGTCATATGACGGCAAACTTTTGAGAGTGGCAAAAGAGCGAATTGACAAACGCAGGACAGAAAACGAGGAAATGTATACCCGCCGCCGCGAGACGGCGAATCTTCTCAACCCACGCATACGCGAGATTGAAATGGAGCTTCGTTCAACGATGGCTGACACTATAGCCGCCGCGTTGTCCGGAGGTTCCCACGCGGATAAACGAGCCGCGCTTGATTCTATTAAAGAAACAAATCTCAAATTGCAGGAGGAGCGTCGGAAAGAGCTTGTGAAAGCGGGCTTGCCGGAGGACTATCTTGACGAAAAATACATTTGTCCTATTTGCCGTGACACCGGCTACGATGGCACAAATCTTTGCGAGTGCCTTAAAAAATTTTACCGTGAGGAACAGGTGAAGGAGCTTTCGGAAACTCTCAAGCTCGGAGAGGATACATTTGAGACGTTTGACCTCTCTTACTACAACGCTGCGCCTTCTCCAGAAACCGGAGTTTCAGACCGAAAAATAATGAGTACCGCGCTTGAGCTTTGCCGTACATATGCCTACGGTTTCTCAAGTTCAAAAATAATGAATCTATATTTTTACGGCACTCCGGGTCTTGGAAAGACGTTCCTGTCAACCAGTATCGCAAAGGTTGTGCTGGAAAACGGTTTCTCGGTCGTGTATGACACCGCCATTTCATCATTAGGGAAGTACGAGGAACTGAAGTTCGGCAGGAGCCTTAATCCCGCTGAGACACGCGCCGATATACAGCGTCTTGAGACGTGTGACCTGCTGATACTCGACGATTTAGGTGCGGAGATGACAACTCCTGTTTCTGTCAGCGGTCTTTACACATTGATTAACACGCGTCTTACATCTAAGAAGAAAACTATAATCAGTTCCAATCTCAGTCCTTCGGAGCTTGGCAAACGCTATTCATCCGCCATCATGTCGCGGATAACGGGCGAATACTATTTGCTTCACTTTGTCGGTCGTGATATACGCGCTCTGAAAAAAGACAAGTGACGCAAGCTTCTCACCGTTTTTGCGCCGCCAAAGTGTCAGGGCTTTAGCGTTACAAAACAGGTTATTCGCGATTTTCTGTTTGCGTTCATTCTCAAAATGAAAAATTTTTGAATCGGAAAAGTTTTAATATGCGCTTTTTATAAATCTCAACATCTTATGGATAATTCAGAGCCGCACTATGGAGGATAAGTATGAGCAAATACACCGATATAAGAAGTCTTTTTGAATCGCGGCAAAACAGAGAAGCTGCTGTCTCAATGTCAAAGTATATGAGAAATATGTTTGATTTTTACGGGATACAATCTCCCGAAAGAAAAAAGCTGTACAGAGAATTTTTGAAATCGGAGAAAAAATCAAAGACTGTTGACTGGGAATTTCTGAACGAATGTTACGAGGACAGCCACAGAGAATTTCAGTATCTTGTTTATGATTATCTTCTTGCTCTTAACAGCTTCGTTTCATTTGAGGACATATCTAAAATTGAATGCTTTATACGAACAAAGCCGTGGTGGGACACAATAGATTTTTTAGCAAAAGTAATCGGTGATGTTTCGCTCAGAGACTCGCGAACCGGTGATTTGATGCTCTCGTGGTCTGAAAGCGACAATATATGGATCAGGAGAACAGCAATAGAGTATCAATTAGGCTTAAAGGATAAAACGGATTCCAATTTGCTCGAACTTATTATTGTGAACTCTTTTGGGAGCGATGAGTTTTTTATAAACAAGGCTATCGGATGGGCATTAAGGGAATATTCAAAAACAAATCCCGAATGGGTGAAGGACTTCCTGAATAAATATCGCGTCAAAATGAATAACCTCAGCATAAAAGAAGCGGGTAAATATGTTATGCGTAACGAATCAGCCGCTAAACATGATTGATAACAATTACTCTCATGTTTTCAAGCATCCGGACGGGATTGCGAAGAATCTCAGACAGCGAAAAAATATATCGCGTTTTCCGATGATGAGAGGGAGTTTTTGCGGTATTCAGTCAGTGTAATGCAACATTTGTTTATATGTTATTCCCGTGAAAAATTGATTTCCCGCACAAAAAAATAGTAAGCGTAATATAAACTACGCTTACTATAACTTTACGGTTGATTTTTTGCGCTGTGATGAGCGTTATTTCAGATAGACACTTCCACAGCCGCTATGACGAATGTATCAACAAAAGAATCTTATCCCGCGAGTCCGTTCCAGCCGGTTGCCGAGAGCCGATTCCAATACGGAGTCTCCATCGCGTAAACGGTTTTCAGTTCCGCTACACGAAGCAATGTGCCGTGGTCGTACTCAAGAACTGTCGGCTCCTTGCCAAGCTGGGTTTCCCAATTATCCGAATCATTCCTCTGCCTCTTGAAAAATTGCGTTACTTTCATGATACATTACTCCTTTCCTGCTGCCTCACACTGTATCACGGGAACCGATCCTGACTAAAGCTCAACACTGCATTCAGAACACCCACGCGGAAAGCGGAAATAAAATTCAAGCTCTTTTTTGACGGTTCTGCCGTTGGACAAATATTTCACGGCAAACGCGGTGCGCGAATGTACCAAATGAGTGAAGTGAGCAGTAATCGTAAATCAATTAAAAACCGGATCCCGTGACATTATATAGTTCTGCTGTTCCAAAAGGGAACATTCTTAAATATATGCACAGACTGTCCGCCTGATACACACCTATAATAACATCAAAGCTTATTCAGCATAAACCTTCTTGAGTTTAGCGTGAAGCGGAAGACCATCCTTGCACTTCAAATCTATCTCGCCCTGAATAAGCGGGAGAGCATACTCAATGTACTTCTCGTTTATGTTGTTGTGACGTTCATTTATCCAGTCCATAGGAATCTTTTTCTCAAAGTTCGCGACTTTGTCGAGCGGAATGAGGAAGTTCTTGCAGTGATACTTTCCGTCAATCATCTCGCGTTCAAACGCTACCATATAGCCGCTCACGCCGGAAACTGCCTGATTCACGACCTCCGCGCCAGCTCCGAACGCTTCCTGCTGGTCTACAAGGGACATCATGTGAGCGCCGCACCTCTGCAAAAGCGAAAGCTCTATCCCGCGCACCTTCGCGGATGTTTTTTCTTTCAGCTTGTCAGCAAGCATTTCAGCAAGACCGCCAAGCTGAGCGTGACCGAAACCGTCACTGCCGCTGCTTACGACTTCGGAGACAAATCTTCCGTCAGCGTAGTGTATGCCCTCGGATACAACAACTATGCAGTTATTCTGACGATTATAAATATCGAGAACATCCTCGAAAAATTCATCGATATTAAAATCACACTCCGGCAAATAGATAAGATCGGGTCCATGACCGTTTACGCCCGCCAAAGACGCTGATGCCGCAAGCCAACCGGCGTTTCTGCCCATCGCTTCAATAACTATAATGGAGCCGGTGTCATACGCGCAGCTGTCAAGGTATACTTCTTCGGTCGAAACAGCGATGTACTTCGCCGCGCTCGCGAATCCCGGCGAGTGGTCTGTTCCGTAAAGATCGTTGTCTATCGTCTTGGGAATACCCATTACGCGGCACTCCCAGCCGGACTTCTGCATAAATTTGCTGATTTTATTGCAGGTGTCCATTGAATCGTTTCCGCCGTTGTAGAAGAAATAGCGGACATTGTGCTTCTTGAATACCTCAAGAATCTTCTTGTAATCGGTGTCGTCCTGCTCAAAATCCTTGAGCTTATAGCGGCAAGAGCCGAGTATTGAGGACGGAGTCTGGAGCATTAAAGCCAGTTCATCGGGATCTTCCTTGCTCATATCATAGAGTCTGTCATTAAGCACACCGAGAATACCATGTTCCGCACCGTAAACATTGGTAATTTCCGGAGTGTCAAGTGCCGTTCTGATAGCACCGTACACACTTGAGTTAATAACAGATGTCGGTCCGCCTGACTGACCCACTATGCAAGAGCCTATCAATTTTTCTGCCACAATTATTTCCTCCTAAAGACTTAGAATTTGTGTAAAAGCCGTTCTTGCGCTTCATATATTTGTAAGTATAACATATAATTTCAAAAAAAGAAAGACCTTTTTTATATAATTTTCATTTTCGTAACATCGTACATTATTTTGGAAATTATTTACACAATTTGCGCGATTTTATTCAAAACAGAGAAAAATCAAATCAGATTTTAAGGTATTTCGGTAAAACGCTAAAGTGTTTTTCGTGTTTCTGGAGAAAAATCAGGTGATGAAGGGGAGGGGAGCGTCGTGTGGGCGGGGAGACAGTCTCTTTTATTAAAACTTATCAAATTATTCATTTTTTGGACATAATAAGCTGTTAAAATTGTCTATACTTACTATATCTATAATCATTTTCAGGAGATGCGAGAATGAACAATAATGATATAACAAGGGACGATGTTCCGAACAATTCCGATGATTATGTTATCCCACATATAGACAAATATAAGCCCTTGAATATGACGGGGGAGCCGAATCCGAAGGATGGAGCGGAGCCTGTCCATGACCCGAATGAGGTGTTCTCAATGGAGCCGCAGCCGGAGCCTGTTTTCAACGAGCCTGTGTATGGAGAACCGATAGAGCCGATAGGGAACATTCAAGGCGATGCGGCTCTGCCTCCGGATGAACCTGTAGATGCCTCACCCATGTTTGAGGATCCGGAGAAAAGACGCGGTTTTCCGGAGCCTGATACTTCGGCAGTTTTTGATGGAGATAATGAGACTGAAGGCATTGAGGAGAATGATCAGGCGGGGCTGTGGAGCGAACCGTCTTATGAGAGCGCGGGTGAGGATAGTGAGACTTACACTCCGGGACGGTACGCATACGGCGCGATGAACAGCCACAACGATCCTGAAGAGGTGCCTGTTTCGGCTGATGTTCCCAGGGAGAAGCCTTCGGAGGAGCCGCGTGAGAAAAACAGAAAACTGAATTTTGCGTGCGCTGTTGCGATATGTGTTCTTCTGTCGGCTATAGTGAGCTTTATCATATCAGGTGTTGTTATCGAGAATTATAATGAAAATACCCCGCGCACTGTGGAAATACAGCACTCGATAGCACACACGGAAGCTTCTCAGGGAAATGTTGGGTATACAGGGGAGCCGCTTTCGGGTCATGAGATACACGAGCTTTCAAAGCAGCAGATGGTCGGAGTGAACTCTTCTGTTACGACAACTAACTATTTCGGTCAGACAACAGATACGCCTGTATCAGGTTCCGGTTTTATAATCACGAGCGACGGGTATATACTGACAAATTACCATGTTATATCCTATGCGGCTCTGTACGATTCCAAGCTCACTGTTCTGATGTACGATGGCTCATCATACGATGCTGAAATTATAGGATATGTTGAGGATAACGACATAGCTGTAATTAAGATACAGGCAACGGGGCTTACTCCTGTTGTCATTGGAAACTCGGACGAGATGCAGGTCGGAGATACGATTTACGCTGTCGGCAACCCTCTTGGGGAACTGACATATACGATGACAGACGGGATAGTGAGCGGTCTTGACCGTGTGATAACGACGAGAGACTCAATTACAAATCAGGATAACGCGATGAATATGTTCCAGATAAGCGCGGCAGTCAACAGCGGAAATTCCGGAGGTCCCGTGTACAACATATACGGAGAGGTTCTGGGCATAGTTACGGCGAAATCAGCCGAATCAAATGTTGAAGGTCTTGGCTTTGCGATTCCGATAAATGACGCTATATCACTCGCTACTCAGCTTATGGAGAAGGGCTACGTCTCCGGAGCGGTTCTCGGCGTGACGGTGACAGATACGTCAAAGGCGTATTCGAGCTTTATATGCGAGTATTATGGTTATCCCGATGGGGCGTGTATATTATCCGTGGAGGAGAACTCGGCTGCTGAAAACGCCGGACTTATGACGGGTGATATAATAACCGGAGTTGATGATTCCACTATATCGTCTACAGATGAACTGAAATTAGTATTGAGAAGCTATAATCCGGGAGACAAGGCTGCGCTCAGAGTGTACCGCACTAATCAGGTGCTGAGTGAGGGCAACTATATAGAGATTGATATAGTATTTGACGCGCAGGCTCCGCAGACAGATGCAGATGCGGAGGAAAGTACTGACAGCGACATGAGTTGGTGGGAATAGATGTCATTCTGGAGACATCTCAAGACGGTTGCGAAACACAGGCATCTTGTTATGGTTTACTGTTTCCGTGTCGGACTTTATCGGCAGGGCTTGACACACGATCTGTCCAAGTTCTCGCCGACAGAGTTCTGGACGGGTGTGAAATACTATCAGGGTATCCGAAGTCCGAACGCGGCTGAGCGGGAAGCCTGCGGGTATTCGCTCGCGTGGATGCACCACAAGGGCAGGAACAAACATCATTTTGAATACTGGACTGATGTTCCTCCGAACTCCTCAAAATACGCGCCTGTACCGATGCCGGTAAATTATTTAGTTGAGATGTGCATGGACAGGATAGCGGCGTGTAAGACGTATCTTGGAGATAAGTATACCGACAGTGCGGCAATAGATTATCTTGAAAAGAGGGAAGAGGATCCGGAAATGCACCCGGAGACTTTGAGAAAGACGAAATATATTCTAAGGATGGTCGCGGAAAAGGGCGAGGACGAGACATTCAAGTTTATAAAGAACCATGTGCTGAAGGGCGAGGAATTTGCCGATTCAGTGAGTGAATAGAGCTTCGCGGAGCTTATGTTTCGCGGAGCTTTGCCATATTCTGTACGCGGAAACTGTATATTGCCGACTGAAAGGCGCGTTTATTTCCGGCACGGCAGGGGAGAGGGCTGGCGTTTCATCTCGTGCCGTACAGGTATAATCAAGAGGATATTCGCGGATTCATGCTGCTTTCAGCGGCGGAAATAAAATAAAGCATTTCAGGCGTTTTCGGCTTTTTTCTCACAGTAACACAGGTTAAAATGTTATCTGAAGAAAAAGGCGGTGAGATTATGTGTCGGGCAAAAAAAGAAAACCCAATGGCTGTCCGTTCAAAGAACGCGCTGTCACAGTCGCTTCTGAAGCTGCTGATTTATAAACCGTTCAGCGATATATCAATAAGTGACATAACAAGCAGGGCAGGGCTTTCACGGCAGGCATTCTACACAAACTTTGAGCGGCGTGAGGATATATTGCTATATATGCTGCGCGGACTTTTTGAGCGGTACGGTGATGTGCTAAATGAGAGTGCGAGAGTGCCGGAGAATCTGCTTGCTGACTACTTTATATATTGGGGCGGGAATCGGGAATTTCTGAAGCTGCTGTTCCGCAGGGAACTGGGATATTTATTTGAGGACTGCAACCGAAGATTTTTTGTAGAGAACACCGACACGCTGGACAGTGTATTCAGAGCGGACAGGTGGCAGCTTCCGTATATAAAAGCGGGCATTGCGGGCATAGCATACGAATTTGTGTATATGTGGCTCACTGAGGAGCGCGGTCTGCCCGTAGAGGTACTGAATGACATGACGAGAAACATTCTGAATGGAGCGATATTCACGCCGCAATCCGAAGCATTGAGAAGCCATAACGCCGATGGAACCGCAAAACAAACTGAGGAAACATAAAAATTGTACTCAGAGAAAAAATATTCGGTTTGAAAATTTTCAAGAGAGTACGATTTGAAAATAAAACTTTGAAAAAATAAAAAATCTTCATGAGCTTTGAGCGTTCAGGTAAGCGATTTTGCTGATGTTTTTAATTCGGGCAAAAAAATAAAGCCGAAAAACATTCGGCTTTGAATATAAATCACCACTCCTGTTTTACATCGGCTGGGTCAACCTCGTAAAAGCGCAGGTACTCATCATAATCTTTCTGTGACTGAATAAAGACTTCCTCATGGAATTTGCCGCTCACTTTCTCCTTAAATCCGGCAACCTTCTCACCGGAGCAGATACTGGTGCGAATGACAGGGATAAGATTTTCCTTATCGTAGGGTTTCGTGGGCTTTTTGGATTTGAAAAACAGCATAGCTATACACTCCTTATCTGATAGTGTCTCAAAGCTTTTACTCGGCGAACAGAAAAAGTGATGTTTCTTACAGTTTACCGCAAGAGGACAGGTTTGTCAAGAAATATCGGCTGTTTTGGCACGATAATCTATTCTGAACCGCGATGATATTCCGATGTCAGCGTTGGAAGCTGCGATATGTTTACCCTCCAAGAAGCGGCTGGTCGTATTGGAACAGCACCTCGTTGATGTCGAAAATATTATATCTCCCGTTGATTATGAAATACTCTACAATCACATCAAACTTGTTAGTGTGAGACAGAGCGTAGCCCGCACGTTTTAACAGGTCATTAGTCTCCTTAAGCGTAAGCTCCAAAGAAATTGCAAGCGCGAGAATTGTCGGTTTCCTCGGTGTGTAACCTTTTACGGAACGTATTTTTGAGAAGAGCTTGCGGTCAATATTAGCTTTTTTGTAAACCTCTACATCTGTCTTGCCTTTAGCGTCTATGAGATGAAACAGCGTGTCCGAGAATGGCTCATCCAAATTGTCCATCAAGGCATTTAGATCCTTAATATTCGGTATAGCCTCTTGTTGATTCCAATGTGGCTGTGCATATTCATGCCGCTGAAAGCGACCGACAGAACCATCCATAGCATAAGATGATGGTTCCGGCGCGTTAAACGACTTGCGGAGTATTTCATGTATGTCAACATAGTGCTGGTCTATGTAGCTTGCGACGTTTCCCATAAGCTGCTCACTGATAACAAAGGAGCGTTTATCAAAGACAGCAAGGTATACGTCCATATCATTATCGGCTAAGAATCCCGTAATAGCGGTCGTTGCTTCACGCAAAGCCTCTTCCTTTGGATAACCATAGATGCCGCTCGAAATAAGAGGGAAAGCGATACTTGAACACCCGTGTTTAGCTGCCAGCTTCAACGACTCGATATAAGCCGAACGGAGCAGAACAGCACATTGTTCTTTGCTCCACTGACTGTAAATGGGACCTGCGGCGTGAATCACATATTTTGCGGGAAGAGCAAAGCCAGGAGTGATTGCCGCACCGCCGGTTTTTATCGGCGCGACACTGTCACAGGCTTTTTGCATTTTATTCGCGCCTGCCGCTTTGAAAATAGCACCGCAAACGCCACCGCCCATAATTAAATCGGTGTTAGCAGCATTGACGATAGCATCGACTTCCATTTTTGTGATGTCCTGACGGACGATTGTAAAAGGCATAGCGAATCTCTCCCTTTGCTGTCTTGATCTGAGGTTTATTCAATGCTGAAAAGATTATCGGTTTGAAGCTTTGAAAAAAGCGTCAGAAAAGAAATCAAACAAGTATATTTTTCAACAAACATCGCTGAAATAAAACTTCCAGATGTTATTATAAAACAAATATAAGAGATTGTCAAGCGGCATAACCGAAATCAATTCAACACACTCTCAAGCCGGACTCGATTATAAAATTGAGCAGTAAGACGAGAATAATAACCGCGTCCTTTGGCATGATAGCGTACAGGTTTTTCCCGATTCAAAGTCAGATGTAGGCTATTATGATTCAGAACTTCTGATTGTAAACTTAAATATGTGACAATGTATATCGTGAGTAAAAGATATAGTGACTCAAAGTTAAATAGCTTTTCGGATTTTCGAGTATAAAGCCTATATATCAATAGGGACCCATCAGCTTTTATGCCAACGGATCCCTATTCTCAATATTAAATTATATAGTTAAGAGCGTGCCGCAAATTCGGCGATATTTTAAGTAGAGAGGATTGAAGCAGCTCGTTTTCGTCTTTAACGCCGAATCCCGCTCAAGTGCAGTAAATACCGTTACTTTCCGCGTGCCGTCACACACGTTTCAAGTTATCGCGCTATTCCATGGTTAAGTACATACCATGCGTAAGTCTGAAATTCGTATGCGCTCTCCGGTCTTCTGCTGTCCTTGTGGAGCGTCATATATTCGCTCCAGCTCTGTTTGATGTTAGAAAATGTTTTTGTCATAGCAAATTGCCTCCTTGATTAGCTCTTCACATCGCTTGCGCGCTGCTTGAAGCCTTAGCTCATTGCCACTCCATTTCCTCTCAACACTGCCTATTATACTCTATTCAAACCCGCTTGTAAAGAGCCTGCTTGACGAAATATACAAATTTGACCCCTCGTTTTTGTACAGGTTGCCGAAAATAATACAGTATATGGAATTTTCAAGCCGTATACTCAGGATAGTCTCCCGATTGAAAGGGGAGGTTACGCCCAGCATAAGGTAAACTATCGGAAAACCTTCTCCGAGGAAGAAGCTATTTTCATCTCACTCTGTTATTTCTCCTTGAAGATACCGCAAAGAATCTTGTCATAAAAACTCATTATCTTATAATAAAGAATCAGATCATCGCGCTGCACCCGTAAGCGAAGGATTTGTAAAGCCTGAAAACCAGGCTGTGTTCAGAGAATATAAGCTGCCTTTTTCCGGCGAAGCTGATATTCAAAATAAACTGCCGCAAAATCAATGCGCCTTCTGAGCGGGGAATACCTGATGATATATGATACTCGAATTTGAATTTCAGGCAGTCATAACAATAAATATGGAATTTAATCACCCTTTATTGAATAAGCCTTTATTGGACTTAATTCAATGGAGGGATTTTTTATGTCAAAAAAAGTACAAGTGGATAAGAACATAGTGTCGGGAATATTAGCAGGTGCTGTAATCGCACTGCTGCTGACAGTTATGCTGACACTTCTGCTAACTGTATTGGTGAGCAGCGGCAGGGTAGGGGAGGAGAGGGAGAGCGATCTGGTTGCGGTATCCGCGTTGATTGCGGCAGCAGCGGGAACGGCAGCGGCTCGGCATCGAAACAAAGGGTATGCGCTGATTGGCGGCATCTCCGTGGCTATGGTAAACATAATTCTCCGGCTGCTGCTTACTCTGCTTGAGGGTAAACCGCTTACGGGAGCGTTCATCTCAATATCACTTGCGACACTCGTTGGAGGTCTGGTCGCGGGACTTATAGGAGCGAGGGGCAGAAAGAGGAAAAAGAGATGATTACAATTCGTAATCAGAAGTGTAATATGTAATTTTTCCCATGATTACCTATATCTTGAGAATATTACAAAGCGAAAGCCTAAATATGCAAGGTGACGGAGAAATCGGGTAAAATCGAGGTTGTCGGGTTGCTTAGTTTACATAATGTAGTTGACATAAGATTCGGCATAATCACGAATTTTCAAAAAACCCTTGAAACCCTGGAAGAGTTGTGATATTATGTATATAGTTCATATAGATACCATATTGTTAAGGAATTATTTAACATTCTACGGGAAAATCCCCGAAAATTGGAAGACCATACCCGCTTTTCGTACTGTATTTGACGCGGGATTTGGCGTCTCACACCAAAGTGACATAAAATGACATATAAACGGCTTTCATATTTTGAGGAAGCTGTTCATAGAGTAGCAGAGGGTGAGGCGAATGAACGACAGGGGAGAGCTTAGACATTTCAGCTCATCAGCGGTGAGGTTAATAGTTCCCGCAGTCTGCGGGATATGCTTTGTGCTGGGTTCCTTTGCGGCACTTGCGCGGGGGAGTACAGATACATCTATCGAGTCTGTGTCAGAGTATATAATGCTCTACAAACAATCTCTTGCCAACGCCGGCACAATTACCGTTGATGTTGCCGATATTTTCTTTCAGCTTTTTTTATTTTCGGCTCTCTCGTTTCTGTCAGGCTTTTCGATACTTGGCGTAATTACTATTCCAACGCTGATGTTCGTGAAGGGATTTCTGATAACTTATGTTTCGGCTGAGCTTTTGTCCTGCTGCGGAGCGGAATATCCGGCGGTTGTGCTGCTTCTGGTGGGTATAGACGCGGCGGTTGCGGTACCTTGCTTTTTCGCGGTTTCGTCTGCCGCGCTGGAAACATCGCGTTCTCTTTTGAAAACAGTTGCACAAGGATTGCCATGTGAGATGTGTTATAACAGAGCGTATTTTTTGCGTTTCGCTTTCATCGCGCTTGTGATACTGGTGTTTGCTTTTATTAAAAAGTTCATGCTGGAACAATTTATTATAGATGCTTTTTCTCTATGTACTCGCGAACCGTAGCGTTTGAAGCCGTATTTTATAATTGCGGCGCGTGACTTTGGGAAGCTTCAAACAGCTATGAATTTGCAAAAACAAAACAGGACTTTTGACGGTCTTTCCGTTGAAGATATATAATTCATAAATATTTTATGCGCGGATCAGCTCCGCAAAAATTATCGCAAAATGTTCAAAGCTGAAAATCTATGCGGCTTTGGGTATAACTTTCAGGGAGGTTATTTTGATGGATGATATGGAAATATATATAAATAAATTTGAAAGCTACCTGCGAGATGAAAAGAAGGCTTCAAAGAATACATACTCTTCTTATGTGCGTGACATTCATCAGTTTAACGACTACCTGAACACACATACTTTTGAGACTCTTCTGACAGCGAATAGTGAAACACTGAACAGCTATCTCGAATGGTTACGCAGTATCAACAGAGCGGTTGCTTCAGTATCGCGTTCGGCGGCATCGCTCAAGTGCTTCTATAAGTACCTTTTAGCGCAGAATATTGTTTCCTCAAATCCGCTTAACGGAGTTACGCTGCAAAAAACCGAGAGGAAGCTGCCGCAGATATTGACGAATGAGGAAGTCGAGCTTCTGCTTCAGCAGCCGAAATGCGTAGATCCGAAAGGATACCGCGACCATGCAATGCTGGAGGTACTGTACGCTACAGGACTTCGCGTGAGTGAACTTATGTCGCTCAATGTTGAGGATGTACACCTCGCTACCGGAATTGTGAGATGCGCGTCGGGCAGCAAGGAACGGATGGTTCCGATGTATCCGGCGGCGATAAGAGCGGTTTCGGACTATTTGAAGTACGCGAGGGAGAGTATGCTCTCCAATGTCAACGAGAACGCGCTGTTTCTGAACTGCAAAGGTGAGCGTTTATCGCGTCAGGGCTTCTGGAAAATAGTTAAGCAGTATCAGGATATGGCTCACATTAACAAGGATATTACGCCGCATACGCTCCGCCATTCTTTCGCGGCTCATCTTCTTGAAAACGGTGCCGATATTCAATCTCTTCAGGAAATGCTTGGTCACGCGGACAGATCAACTACGCATATTTATACGCTCGTTGTCCGCGATCATCTCAGAGATGTCTATGACAGAACGCACCCGAGAGCCGTATAGTGCATAACATACATATATCATAAATATGCTATATTGTTGATGTATATAGTTTGCGGTACAAGATATAGATTTGTGCTGGGGCGCGGACAGCTTCTCCATCATCGCTTTGTACCGATGAGGTTACAAAAAGAGGGGAGACGTTCGCCTTAAATAAACGGGTCAAAGAGTTTCTCAGCGGTCGTTTCGCGGCGGGTCAATTTTATATAATTATACTTTTTCATCTGCTATTATGATATTTGCGGCTTCAGAACGTGTTTTAGCGTTTTGAAGCCTTTTTTATGCGATATGTGTGTCATTTTTGCACTCACGCGCATATAATATTAAGGGAGGTGCGTGGAGTGAAGCGGCATATCAAGGTGTTTGGATGTATTTTAGTTGGCTGCGGATTACTTATAATACTCTCAATGGTGCTGCCCGGAACATTCTGGTGGTTCATATTGGGGGCAGCTCTTATCTGCGCGGGAATCGCGGTACTGAGAAGATAGATGTTCTATTTTGCTTTTCCTGCCCATACACTAACAATAGACAGACAGCCATTGATTGTAACGGCTTGAAAGTTTTTTGCGCTATGGGAGGAATTGTATGAATATTGATTTGAAACAGGAAAAAATCAGCTATGTAAAGCCGATTTTCAGGAGAAAATTTTCGCATGAGGAGATTTTGGAGGTAATAGTTCCGGATACACAGCCGGATGTTCTTCGTGTTCTGAATGCCGATGGTACCGCGTATATACGCAGTAAGGACTCTGATACCGGACACGTTTCCGCTGCCGGAACGGTAGAGTGCGCGGTACTCTTCATACCGGAGGATGGGGAGGGGATACGGAGACTTGATGTAAATGTTCCGTTTTCAGTCTCAGCAGACGCGGCGGAAATAGAGCCGGACAGCCTTATTATTGCCGATGTTTCAGTTTCAGCTTGTGAGGCGAAGCTGATAAACTCACGCAAGCTGCTTGTAAAAACGGAGCTTATGTGTACAGTTGAGTGCTTCAATACGTTTGAGTTTTCAATAAGTTCAGCAGGGGAGCTGCGCGATGTTTTCGCGAAATCTGAACAGCGGACATTACTGCTGCCATCCGCGGTGGGGGAGAAGTCCTTTATTTTTTCAGATGAATTAAAGCTCAAATCCGGATCGGAGCCAATAGGAGAAATACTCAGATCCAAGGTAACATTGTCCTGCGATGAAATAAAACCGGTCGGGAGAAAAGCGGTCGTTAAGGGGAACGCCTACACTGAAATTGCCTATTGTATGAAAGAAAGCTCGCGAATCGAGACGGAACGCTTCACTTCACCTTTCTCACAAATTGTGGAAACTGATTCGGAGACTGAGCCAGCGAAGTTTACAGCGTCTTTGATGCTGACCAGTGTATATGTGTCTCGTGACTACCCGGAGGACGCGGAAGATGAGTACCTTAATATAGAGATACACGCTGTAGCGCAGTGTACAGCTTATTCGGAGTATGAGTTAAACTATGTATCTGATGTGTACAGTCCAAAATATGAGCTTACACCGGAAAGGCAGGAGCTTGTTTTTGAACTTGCTGAGGATAATTCCGATTTTTCAGACACTGTTCGCGGATCAATACCGGTTGAAAACCCTGACAATGTATGCCTTCTGTCAGTTACGCCGTGCCAGATAATTTGCGTTGGCGATGATCCGGCATCGGTGACGGTGGTGTTAAATGTCTCGATGGTATACGAGGATCGCTCCGGTTCAAAGTGGCAGGTTGCGAAAAAGCTGGAGTGTAAGCATGATTTTGATATGGCGATCGATAGCCGCGATGTTTCAGCGGTGTGCGGAGAGTGTTTCTCGGCGGTATCAAACGGCGAGGTTGAGCTGCGTATACCGATAACGATAAGTGTCAGACGTGAAAATATTATAAAATTTGATGTAATTGAAGCTGTTGAGTACGATGAAAACACCAAAAAGGACAATTCTCAGCTTCCGTCAATAACTGTTATAAAAGCCGGAAACAAGTGCGGTTTGTGGGAGCTTTCTAAAAAATACGGTTCATCAATAGAGCTAATCACAGCATATAACAATTTGGATTCGGAACAGTCGCCAGTCGCGGGCAGTATTCTGCTCATACCAAGGATCAGATGAAAAAAGCTTGAGGAGTTTTTAACCGCTCCTCAAGCTTTATATTTACTTGCAGCTGTTCTGCTGGTTTTTATTCTGCTGCTGGTTCTGCTGTGTGTTGTTCTGCTGCGTATTATTCTGCTCAGTTTGCTGCTTGTCGTTCTTATACTGATTATTTTTGTTTGACATTATTATCACCTCCCGCGAACAATGTTATTATAGACAAAAAATCGAAATTTATACATCAAAATATATGTTGTACCGCGACGAGATGAGAATTTCAAAAAAATTATTATGCAAGAGAGATATAGGGAGGAGGCAGGCAGCAGGGAGGGGGCAGAGCCGGATTTGCGCCGGACACGTTATTCAACAAAATTAAAATTTTGTTGAATGTAGGGGAGTTCCGGAGAATGTTGTTTATTATAACTTATTATATCCTGTAAAATCGTCTCTGTTTTGTAAACTCTGCACAAAACTTTTTCCTAATGTTTGTCATTAAATTATCTCATCTTGTTATATCTTGTTTTGCAAATGCCGTAAAATTGCCGTAAAATTCTGTGGCTATACTTCGCAGCTGAGATTTGGGGGTTACGCTATTGCGAATTTGCCTTCAGCCGACTTGAACGCTTCCTCGACGGTATTTGACGATACTTGAGCGTATACGTTCATTGTAATGTTGTAATCCGCGTGACCCATGACTTCTTGCAGAACCTTTGTATCAATTCCCAGCTCAACCATTCTTGAGCAAAAACTGTGTCTGAATATATGCGGAGTTATATTGTCTATAATGAGTGGCTTGCGGTTTTCTTTAAGCGCGTTTTCTTTTTCCTGTTCATTATATAACTCTGCTATCTTACTGATTCTGGCAAATACTGTATGATACTTCAAAACACGATTCTGCCGAGAAACAAACACGAAATCACTGCATCCGTCCACCACTGTCTGCTGGCAATACCCGTCTCCATGCTGCTTCTTGTATTCTTCTTCTAAAACACTTCTTACAGATTCAAACAT
>CAZKLU010000041.1:0-4345 GCA_964553775.1 uncultured Oscillospiraceae bacterium
TCCGGAATCGAGCGGTATATTGTCCATTGTTTTATCCTCCTGATTTATGTTTTTAAGGAAACGTAAAAAATAACCTGTCTGATAAAACGCCAAAAACAGAAAAATATATTATTTTCGGTTCGCCGTATTAAAAGGTTAATCAGCCGCAAAGCTTTGCGTTTACTGCCGCGTTCCCGAATCAGAATGCAGTATGCGGCTCGCTGAGCGGTCCGATTGCCGTCCCCGATGGATTTCCGCTCATCTTACAGCGAACAGTCGCTCTCCGGCTCAACACTGCCGCTCAAAATATTTCTGGCATCCTCAAGCTTTGTTTCGGGAACAAATATATCGACTCCACCGCCGGAAAAGCCCATGACAACATTACCCAATTCGCCGTTGTTGGGGTATTTGCAGACAGTTGCTATGCCGAACGCGGCAAGCATAGAGCGTTCAAGAGCGAGATCAATCGCGCTGCCTCCAATATGCTCCAAAAAAGCGGGCGGAACCTTGTTCCCAAGATCGTCCGTATCCCAGTCTCCGGTTATCCCTGTATCGAAGTGTATACCATAGTCTCCCATGTGTCTGCCTCCCGCTCTATGGATCTGTATAAAAAATATATGACTGAATACCAAAATATTGGAAAATCTCGTGTTTTCGTTTTATCAGGCAGAGCTTAACAGAGCGCATCTGTTATTTATTGTATTTCCCGCCGCTCAATATATTGTATGCCCTATATAGCTGCTCAAGAAACATCACTCTTGCCAAATGGTGCGGAAACGTCATCTTCGACATCGACATTCTCACCTTTGCCTCTCTCTTGATTTTTTCATCAAGACCATCGGAGCCTCCTATTATAAACGCAAACTGCGACACACCGTGAATCTCGGCAATTTCAAGCCGCTCCGCGAATTCCTCAGATGTATACTCTTCGCCCTCAACGCAAAGTGCAAATGTCATCGAATTGTCGGGTACAGCGGCTCGTATAAACTCCGCTTCTTTCGTCATTCCTCCGTGTCGGCTTTCAGGTATCTCGATTACTTTTAACTTACAATATGCTCCAAGACGTTTTATATATTCATCGGCGGCATCTATATAAAACCGTTCCCTGAGCCGCCCGACACAAATTAACGTCACGCCGCGCATTAACTTATTCTCGCCAGACGACGCTCTTCTTCCTCCGGTACATTCACACGCTGAATGTCGGCTCCAACCCCGCGCAGCTTCCTTATAATATCCTCATATCCTCTCTCAACGTACTCTATGCCCTCGATCTCCGTCTTTCCCACAGCGCACAGACCCGCTATAACCATCGCGGCTCCCGCTCTCAAATCACACGCTTTAAGCGGTGCGCCCGTGAGCATAGGAACGCCCTCTATCATCGCCGTTCTGCCGTCAACCTGAATAGATGCCCCCATCTTTATAAGCTCGTCCACATACTTGTATCTGTTATCCCACACGCCCTCAGTTATCACCGAACGCCCCTGCGCCAGACACAGAATTGTGGAAACCTGCGGCTGCATATCGGTTGGGAACCCCGGATACGGAAGTGTCTTGACGTTCGCGTGTTTCAACGCTCCCTCGCGCCGGATGAGCATACAGTCCGCTCCCTCCTCGACGATCACTCCCATCTCCTCTAACTTGCGCGTAATGCACTGCATATGCTTTGGTATTACGTTGTGTATAAGAAGCTCCCCGCCTGTTCCCGCGACTGCTGACATATACGTCCCCGCCTCTATCTGGTCAGGGATAATAGAGTAGAACCCTCCGCGCAGATGCTTTACTCCGCGAACCTTTATAACATTCGTTCCCGCTCCGCGAATGTCCGCTCCCATCGAATTGAGGAAGTTCGCGACATCGACTATGTGAGGCTCCCTCGCCGCGCCGTCAATTATGGTTGTACCCTGAGCGTAAACAGCCGCGAGCATGAGGTTTATCGTCGCGCCGACTGACGCAACATCAAGGAAAATATCGGCTCTGTGGAGCTTGCCGTTCGGCGTTGTAACGTGTACAAGACCGTTTTTCACTTCCACGCTCGCGCCCATCGCCTCAAAGCCCTTGATATGCTGGTCGATAGGTCTTACGCCCCCGAAGTTGCAGCCACCCGGCATTGCAACGACAGCTTCACCGAACCTGCCCAGAAGCGCGCCTAAAAGATAGTACGATGCGCGTATGCGGCGCATGAGATCATTGTCGGCAACCGCGCTATTTATTCCGGTGCAGTTTATATCAACCGTGTGCTTGTCAACAGCTCTGACCGTGCCGCCGAGAGACTGGATAATTTTGAGAAGCGTCGTGACATCGGAGATCTGAGGGATGTTCTCGATTCGGCACACTCCCTCGACCAGAATCGCACCCGGAATTATCGCAACAGCGGCGTTTTTCGCGCCGCTTATTGTTATCTCGCCGTAGAGAGATTTGTTGCCATGTATAATGTATTTATTCAATCGTTTCAGCCCCTTGTGCTTTGCTGTGTTTTCTAATTATAGATTATAGCTCAAATGCTTGGATTTTGCAACTATAATTTTAAATTTTTGTTTAGCAAGCAAAAAATTTCTTATTATTGTAAATTTTACCCATTTGTGTGGGCATTTACACCGCCGAGGTCAATTTCTTCCGCGTATCCTCCCATGTACCTTTTACAAAGCCGTCTTTCGCGAGCATAACGCCTCGTTTATCCTGACAGAACAGAATAATGAGGTTCTCCGTCTCATAAATCTTCTTAACGCTGTCGTACATCAGCTTCAGTTCTCCCGACTCGGTGACAATGACAAAATAGTCCTCATAAAATTTCGTTGTTCTGACAGGGATCTCTCCGCCGTTTTTTGTGAGCATACTCCTGTAAGCCTTATTCCAGCGTCCCTTAGAGTAAAACAGCAAAACGAGTCCGAAAAGCACCGCCGCGATTAAAAGCTCCGCCAATACGAATAGTATTCCGTTTTCCTCGGATATAGTAAAGACGGCGAACGCGAGCCAGAGCGCGAAGAGCATAATTCCGATTCGCGTTACAGTTTGCTTATAATCGGATATTGCCTTCATGCCCTCATAGTAGAGCCGCCGCGTAACCTTAAATTTGTTTTCAACCTGTGGATCCTGCATTTTTATGTTCCTCCATGTTATATTAAAAGCAGAAGTTCATTTCGTTTCAAGTATAATGCGTTCCATGGCGCGAACAGCGGTTTTTATAGCGTTTTCTGTATCGGGTGAATCCGGTTCGCCGTAACCCGCCGCCTTGCGCTCCTGGTTCCATATTACATTCAGCACCGTTCCGCACCTTACGCCGAGAGATGCCGCTACCGTAAAAAGAGCCGCTGACTCCATCTCACTTCCGAGAACTCCCAGACGCTTCCACGCCTGCCACTTGTCGAGAAGCTCATATGACACCGGCATTCTCTCAGGGGAGTGCTGACCATAAAACGAGTCCTTGCAGTGTACAACACCGGTGTGTACACAAAGTCCCATCTCAGCCGCCGCCGCGGCAAGTGCGCTTGTTACCGTGAAATCAGCCGCCGCCGGATACTCTATTGGAGCGTACTCGCGGCTTGTACCCTCCATTCTGACAGCCGCAGCCGCGACTATGATGTCTCCGCTTTTCACGCTCATGTTGATTCCCCCGCAGGTGCCAATTCGTATAAACGTGCGGCAGCCCAAAGCGGCAAGCTCCTCCATGGCAATAGATGCTGATGGTCCTCCGATCCCTGTAGACGTGACATTTACCGGAACGCCGCCGAGTGTGCCGACGTAGGTAACGAACTCGCGGTTTTCCGCAACCTTGCGCGGCGAAGTGAGGTGTTCGGCAATCCTGCGGACTCTTCCCGGATCGCCGGGGAGGAACGCGTATTCTCCTATGTCATCGGATGAGCATTGTATGTGGTATTGTTTTATCGGCATTGAGAAGCTCTCCTTTCTATGCCTTCACGGAAACCGGTTTTTCAAAAATTTCTTGCTGTTCAAGCAATAAATTTTAACTTTAAGGTACATTTTATATAAGCCGTAAGCTCATACAGCATCATCATAATCAGGAAATTTATTCCTCGAATAAATTTACAGTGAACGGCAAAATACTATATTCGCAAAGCAAAAATCCTAAGATAAGTATGGAGGAGACATGAAAAGAAAAGCAATTACAGCGTCCGTACTGTCGCTCATACTTCTGTTTTCGTTGAACGGCTGCCGCAAGTCCGACGCTGACAACAGCGACACTTCAACTGATGGGTTCATCGGTGATGCCGAAAACGGTTTAGATAGCGCAAAGGACGATATGAACGACGCTATGAAGGATACCGAGGACGCGCTTGAGGATGCCGGAGATGCCATTACAGGCGGAAACAGCTCCGACTCAGGCACCAGCTCAGGCTCAGGCTCAAAC
>CAZKLU010000041.1:4445-18801 GCA_964553775.1 uncultured Oscillospiraceae bacterium
ACACGCGACCCGAACCTTGATATGTACGAGACTGATACAAACGATGATGTCACCGATTCGGAGCGTTCATCGGACTGAGCGGGCAGCCACAGCGGCGGCACTCCTTATGAAAAAGGCTACGGCAAATTCCGACTGTGCCGCGCTGACCGTCCGGCAGAGTTAAGCCGCCTCTTTTCCTCGGCATTGTCGGCTCTCAGACTGACTTATTCCGCTTTCTCCCTTTTCCGACCGGTTCAGGAAAGGAGAGAAAGCGGCAAAATTCAAGGCTTCCGCAGATTTTGCCGATATAACGCGGTTAAACTATATATGTTATATTATACATAATGAAGCGCGATTAGTCAATGAGTTTTTTATATTTTGGCGCACGAATTTTTGCGGTACCGGTACTGTTCAGCCGTTGCAGGCTTAATTTGCCCGTCCGGCAGGCGGCAAGCCCGCCGCAAGGTAAAAATATATTCAAAATATTTTCAAAAAAGAAATAAATTATTATTTAACCTCTTTCTTTTTCCGATTAGCTGTGGTATAATAGTTCCGAACACGATAAAGAAAAGAGTGATACAGCTTGAATATCAAAGCAGGAATGAAGGGTGTCGCGGAGCTGGAAGTAACCGAGAAGATGACAGCGTCCGCGCTTATATCCGGCGGTCTGCCTGTGTTTGCCACGCCGTACCTTGTCGCTCTCATGGAGTATGCCGCCTGCAACGCGATCGAGAAATATATCGATGAGGGATTCACAAGCGTCGGCTCCGGTTTTAACTTTGTCCATAGTGCCGCAACTCCCGTGGGTCTTGTCGTGAGAGCCGAAGCTGAGGTTACGAACGTGGATCGCCGCGCCGTGACGTTTCGCGTTACCGCCTATGACGGCAAAGGTGTCATAGGATCCGGCACACACACAAGGTTTATCGTCAGTATCGATTCTTTCCTGAAAAAAGCGCGGAGGAAGCTCCTGTGAACATCAAAGCGTTTTCCCTGAGCCGGTCCGAGCCGATCATGAAGTTCTGTACGCGAAGTGAGGGGTAGTCTTCATATGACAGCTTATTACACCGCCTCGCGGTGGCTGCTGCTGTTCTTCACCTACAGCTTTCTCGGATGGGTATGGGAAACCGGATATAAGTCTGTGAAGGAGCGGAGATTCATCAACCGCGGCTTTCTCTACGGACCGATGATACCGATATACGGCTTCGGAGCAATTATCATCCTCGGATTAACACTTCCTGTACAAAGCAGCATACCGCTTATATACATATTCGGCGCGATCGGCGCGTCTGCTCTTGAACTTTTCGTGGGGTTTCTAATGGAAACAATTTTCCATATGCGCTGGTGGGACTACAGCGGAAAACCGCTGAATCTTAACGGTTATATATGTCTTCCCGTCAGTATAGCGTGGGGATTTTTCTCGCTGCTGCTTGTCAAGGTTCTGCACCCGCCGATTGAAAGGCTGGTGCTGTCCGTTCCTGAGACAGCGGTGGAGATTATATCGCCAATCATACTTGCGGCGTTTCTGTACGATACGATAAAATCGGCAATCGCCGCTCTCAATACAAGAAAGCTCGTTGACAGGATAAAAGAAAGCTCGGAGAAATTTGAAGCGCTCCGCGAACGGCTGAGTGAGTTTTCCGAGGAGAGTGTCGAGAGTCTGAAAGAAACAGCAAAGCGGTTTGAAACCGCGCTCGGCGAAAGCTATATTGAGAGAGTAAACACCTACAAAGCAAAAAGGCGTGAAGCCATTGAGCTTCTCGGTGAAAAGGCTCAGTCAGCGATAGCGTCAATGGAGAACCGCGCCGCCAGAGAGGGTGACGCTGAACGTGCCTCTCTTGATAAAAAGAAGCGTGAGCTTGCTGAAAAGGCTGAAAAGCTCAGAGAAACGCTCACGGCACTCAGGAAAACGCACGACAAGGATTACCTCATAGCGGCAAGTATCCTGCGCCGCAACCCGACAGCGACATATCGCGGCGGACGGGAGATCACTGAGAAGCTGCGTGAGCTTATGGGCGAAAAGAAGTGACATCCCCGCCGGACTTTTGCCTGTGGCGTATCATGGGCGGAATATTCCGCGAATCTTCAGGGTTGAAAATCTCTTCGGCTCTGACTATAGTCTGTATAATCATCCAACAGGGGAAGCTCCCCAAAATAGCGTACCCCAAATGGATATTATTTAATATATAATATATAAAAAGAGGAGGAACGTGAATGAATACAGCAATATCAAAAAGAATGCTGCGTGATTTTGCGGACGATTTTTCCAAACAGAGTGAAAACAAGCTCGCTATGAATGTCGTAACATCAAACGGTCTTTGCAAATCCGCGAGACGCTACGAAAGTACACGGCTCGACTCCAGAGATTTCTCCGTAGAGCTTCAGCAGCACGGCGTCACCGCCCAGAAGCAGAGCGGCAGATGCTGGATGTATGCCGGCATGAATTTCCTGCGTGAGAAGGTAATAGAAAAGCTGAATGTTGAGCATCTTGCATTCTCCGGCGCGTATCTGATGTTTTACGACAAGCTCGAAAAGGCAAATTCCTTCATTGAGCAGGTCATCAAATATATCGATGAGCCATCGGACAGCAGAAACGTCATGGCTTTGATGGCAAGACCGGCGGCGGACGGCGGCGAGTGGGGACTTTTTAAGACACTCGTTGAAAAATACGGCATTGTTCCGCAGGATGTCATGCCGGAAACGGTAGGCACCGATGGCAGCACGAGGCTCGTTCCCGTCATACCCGAAAAGCTCCGTGAGTTCGCGAGAGATTTAAGAAGAGCCTATAAGTCCGGCAAATCCATTGACGAGCTTCGGGAAATGAAAGACTATATGATGTCTGATATTTACAGAATGTTCGCGATACTGTACGGTGAACCGGTCAAGACGTTCGATTTCCGTATACACGATAAGGACAAGAACTTCATTGTTGAGAGAAACATTACGCCGCGTGAGTTCTATGAAAAGTATGTAAACATTGACCTCAACGACTATATCCCTCTTGTCAGCGGCAGAACCGGCGGCGCGGAGCTTAAAAAGTACGCCTATGTTGACGGAAGCTACTGCTCTGAGGGCAGCTCTGTCGATTTTGTCACCATTCCCACCGCAAAAATGAAGGAGTACGCGATAAAGCAGCTTCAGGACGATGAACCCGTGTGGTTCGCGTGCGATGTCGGCGAGGGCAGCTCCCGCGATCTCGCGCTTTTGGACGATAAACTCTATGACTATGAGTCACTTTTAGGCGTTGACACCACTATGAGCCGCTATGACAGGTTCGTCTACGGTCAGGCAACGGACAGTCACGCGATGGTGCTTAAAGGCGTTGATCTTGACGGTGAAAAGGTTCTTCTCTGGCGCGTTGAAAACTCATGGGGCAAGGACAGCGGCAACAAAAAGGGTATGTATTCTATGACAGACGGCTGGTTTGACGAGTACGTCTATGAGGTCGTTATAAATAAGAAGCACCTCCCGCAGGAAATATTGGATGCCTACAAGGGTGACGCGGAACCGCTCAACAGATGGCAGAGCTTGATGTAAGGAGGATGTTGAAATAATGAATAAGTATCTTTGCACAGATGATATAGAGAATTTCAGCCGCGAATTTAACAGCAGCCGCGCTAACAAGGCGGCGGCGAACGCCGTTATATCCGTAGGGTTCGCGGCGGCGGCGAAAAACAGACCCGCTGCCATGAACGCGGTACACGAATACTCGCTGAGACTTGACAACCACGGTGTATCGAACCAGAAGCAAAGCGGTCGCTGCTGGATGTTCGCCGCGCTCAACTGCCTGCGGTACGAGGTTATACATAAGCTGAACCTTGACAGCTTTGAACTGAGCCAGAATTACACCTGCTTTTATGATAAGTTAGAAAAGGCAAATTACTTCTACGAAACTATACTTGAGACGGCGGACGAGCAGGAGGAGAGCCGCGTTCTTGATTTCATTCTGAGAGATCCCGTTCAGGACGGCGGGCAGTGGGACATGATAAGCGCGATACTTATTAAATACGGTGCTGTTCCCCAGTCGGCTATGCCGGAGAGCGCGTGTTCGCTGAACACAAGTGAGATGAATAAACTCCTGCACAGGATGCTCCGCCGTGATGCCGCGATACTGAGAAAGGCGTGTAAGGACGGCAAATCGCCCGAGGAGCTTGAGACACTCAAGGAGTCAATGCTTTCCAAGGTTTACAGGGTACTCTGTATATGTCTCGGCAAGCCTCCTGAGAAATTCGACTTCAAAATCCGCACGAAAGACGGCAGATACATATCCGACTGCGCTCTCACTCCGTGGGATTTCTATGATAAATATATCGGCATTGAGCTGAGCCAGTACATAAGTCTGATAAACGCCCCGACAAATGACAAGCCGTACTATAAAAGCTACACAGTGCAGTTTCTCGGCAACGTCCTTGACGGCTCGCCTGTAAAATATGTGAACGTGCCTATAGACGTGATGAAGAAGGCGGCGATTGCTCAGATGAAGGACGGCGTACCCGTGTGGTTTGGGTGCGATGTCGGCAAGTACAGCGACAGAGTTGGCGGGACGCTTGATCTCAAAGCGTATGATTATGAGACACTTCTCTCAACAAAGTTTACTATGGACAAGGCTGACAGACTGGAGTACGGTCACAGTCTCATGACCCACGCGATGACATTCCAAGGCGTTGATCTGGATGAGAACGGTCAGCCTGTGCGCTGGTGCGTTGAGAACAGCTGGGGAAGCGATCCCGGAAACAAGGGTATGTATCTCATGACGGACGAATGGTTCGACCAGTATATGTATCAGGTAGTGGTCAAACGCAGGTACCTTGACAGCGATGTCCTGAAAGCGTATGACAGCGAACCGACAGTTCTCGCGCCGTGGGATCCGATGGGTTCGCTGGCGAAAACAGCGCACTGATGCCGCGATAATCACGGAACATTCTGTAATACTTTTGCTGCGGCTATTGGTATATTGAGCCGCGTGTAAAGGAGAATTATCACCGGTGGGCTTGTGTCTGCCGGTGATAACAACTGTCTGCGGAGCGTTACGCAGCTTTTGAGATTTTGTCGATTAAGTGTCAACCCTATATTATTACGCGGCAGTGCTTGCGGCTATGTCGGCACTCCGGCGTGACGAATAACGGCGGATCCGGCGCACAGGGAATTTTAACGGCTGTGAATCCCGCCTGTTTTCACAAAAAAAGAGCAAAAAACTCTTTACAAGCACGTTAAACTGTGCTATTATATATTATGTTGTACGCGCCGCGCAGTTTGAGGGGATAAACTCCCCCTTGCCTCATACCGGGCGGTGTCGGGAATATTATATTGAAAGGGGTATTATTACCATGATAACAAAGGAACGTAAAACCGAGGTCATTGAGGAGAACCGCAGATCCGAAAACGATACCGGTTCGCCTGAAGTGCAGATCGCTATTCTCACTGAACGTATCGGTCAGCTCACCGAGCACCTCAAGGTTCACAAGAAGGACAATCACTCAAGACTCGGAATGTACAAGATGATCGGCAAACGCCGCCGTCTGCTTGACTACCTCAAGAAAACGGACATCGAACGCTACCGTGCCATTATCGCGAAGCTTGGTATTCGCAGATAAAAGATCCGGAAATCATTTTTACAATTTATTTCCGGTTCGCGGCTTACTTCAGCGTTTACCCGCCCCGATAAAAACTTACTCACGGCGCGGGAAAAGGCTTAGTATCAAAATAGCGTTGGTGCGCTGTCCGCGAAACCTGTTCGCGTATTCTTTGGCTCCCCCGAAAGGGGAGCCGATGCGGCGGGATACTGATGAGCGGTCATTTCTCTCGCGGCAGAGAGCCATGTAAACTACTAAAGCACACCTCGAAAATTTTTAGAGACTGCAAATAAATGTGATAGCCGTGTCATTTTAGTATTTGAGACAACGTCTTTTCAGCGGCTTTGGCGGGCTGTGTCTCAAGTACTGAAAGGCGCGGCTCCTGATTGAGAAAGGAGTTTCAACAAATTGATAATTACGCACAGAACATTCCCAAATTACAGAAAGTACGAGATGGAACTTGCGGGGCGTCCGCTGAAGCTGGAAGTCGGTAAGCTCGCGGAACTCGCGAACGCCTCGGTACTCGCAACCTATGGCGGCACAACGGTTTTATGCACAGTTGTCGCCTCCCCAAGACCGAAGGACGGTATAGATTACTTCCCGCTCTCCGTTGAGTTTGAGGAAAAGCTCTACGCCGTCGGACGTATACCCGGCGGCTATAACCGCAGAGAAGGCAAACCGTCAGAGCGCGGAATACTCGCTTCACGCATGATAGACAGACCTATGCGCCCGCTCTTCCCGTCAGATCTCAGAAACGATGTTGTTGTCACCTGCACCGTCATGAGTTCAGACCACGACTGCGCTCCGGAGATAACGGCGATGATTGGCGCGTCGGCGGCTGTCAGCATATCCGATGTACCGTTCGCGGGTCCGATCGCCGGTGTAGGATTGGGACTTAAGGACGGAAAATATATAATTAACCCGACTGTCGCGGAGCGCGAAACCTCGGAGATGTACTGCACAATAGCCGCTACGATGGACAAGATCGTCATGATTGAGGCGGGCGGCAACCAGATACCGGAAAAGGTTATGCTGAACGGCATAATCGCGGCGCATGAGGCGATAAAACCTGTTATCTCGCTTATAAATCAGATGGTTGCCGATGTAGGCAAGCCGAAATTTGAATATGAACACGCCTCATGGAACCAGGAGCTGTTTGACAAGATTGTCGAACGTCATCTTGATGATGTGCGTTACGCTATGGATACGGACGATAAGAACGTCCGTGAGGAGAGATACAACGCTGTCGTTGAAAAAATGCTCGAGGAATTCTCCGAAGAGTATCCGGAAATTGAGACAATGCTTGAGGAGATAACGTATAAGATTCAGAAGAAAGTTGTCAAGGAATGGCTCCTTCAGGGCAAGCGCGTTGACGGCAGAGCTATGAATGAGATTCGTCCTCTTGCGGCGGAGGTCGGCGTATTGCCCGGCGTTCACGGGTCGGGGCTTTTCACACGCGGGCAGACGCAGGTACTGTCTGTATGTACGCTTGCCACGCTCTCGGCGGCACAGAAGCTGGACACAATATTCGATGAGGAGTCGAAGCGTTATATACACCACTACAACTTCCCGAACTACTCCGTTGGTGAGGCGCGTCCTTCAAGAAGCACCTCAAGGCGTGAGATCGGTCACGGCGCACTCGCTGAAAAGGCTCTGGAACCTGTTATACCGTCCGAGGAGGAGTTCCCGTACACTATAAGAGTTGTATCCGAGGTCGTTTCATCGAACGGTTCGACATCACAGGGGTCAATATGCGGCTCAACTCTCGCGCTCATGGACGCGGGTGTTCCGATTAAGGAGCCGGTAGCCGGTATATCGTGCGGACTTATACACGATGATACAGGGGCGTGGAAGACGTTTATTGATATTCAGGGCGTTGAGGATTTCCACGGAGAAATGGACTTCAAAGTCGCCGGAACGAGAAACGGCATAACGGCAATTCAGATGGATCTCAAAAACGATGGTCTGACGTATGATATAATAGAGAATGCGTTTGAGATAACGAGAGAGGCGAGGATACAGATCCTTGACGAGATAATGCTTCCGGTTATCTCTAAACCGCGCGGGGAACTTGCGAAGACCGCGCCAAAGATGATTACTATGACGATAGATCAGGACAAGATACGCGATGTAATCGGCTCTGGCGGCAAGGTGATACAGAAGATATGCGCTGAAACCGGATGCAAGGTTGATATTGAGGAAGACGGCAGTATATTCATCTGCAACGAGGATATAGAGGCTTGCAGGGCGGCGAAGAAAATAATTGACAACATAGTGTTTGTGCCGGAGGTCGGCAAGCTCTATTGGGGACAGTGTACAAGAACAATACCGATAGGCGCGTTTATCGAGATAGTACCCGGCAAAGAGGCTATGTGCCACATAAAGGATCTTGAGTTCAAGCGCACCGAAAAGGTTGAGGACGCTATCAAGGTCGGTGACTGGACATGGGTCAAGTTCCTTGGAATCGATGAGCGCGGAAGATGGAACATCTCGCGCAAAGAAGCGATAAAAGAGCGTCAGGCAAAGGGTCTGGCGGTTGATAAGCAGTGAAAAGATTGTAACCGATTAAAGTGAAGTTCCCATAAGCGGTCGGCTTACCCTGAGAGATATAGGTTAAAGCGAATATATGACATACCCGCCGGAGATGAGTTCACGGCGGGTATGTTGTGTAAGGGAATGCAGGAGAGATAACAATGGGTAAAACAGGCAACGAACCGTTGACGTTTAACGGTGAGAGTACCGGACTGTACATCCGTGATTTTTGGAGCTGGGGCTTTTCAAATTTACTTGATAATACTTTGCGTGGAATTTATGCGGAGTTTATCGTTGCGGCGGCACTGGACATCGACTTGTCAGCCGAGAGAGTAAATTGGGAGCCATGGGACTTGACAATGCGTTGCGAATGCGATATTCACGTTGAGGTCAAGAGCAGTTCCTATGTTCAGATATGGCAACAAAAGCATCCTTCGAGCATTAGATTCAGCATCCGACCATCAATGATGTGGACAACGGAGAGCGGGTATTCCGGCAAACAGAGCAGAATGTCAGATGTGTATGTTTTCTGCGTGTACACGGAGAATAACGCGACGCGGGCTAATCCGATGAGGCTGGAAGATTGGGAATTTTATGTTGTTTCAACCAAAAAGCTGGACAACATATTTGGAGCGCAAAAGTCGATTGCGCTGAGTTCACTTCTTCAGATTGACCCGGTAAAGACAGACTTTGCGGGACTGAAGGCAACAGTTTTGCGCTGCGTTCAACAGTAGTGATATAAATGCTCATATTTTAAAAAAATTACCCCCGCCGAAGCAATTTTCCTGCTCCAGCGGGGTTGTCTTTTCTGACGTTTTCAGTAGCGAGGCATTTCGCGACTCATTAGCTATTTTACTATTTTACCGTAAAGTCTCTCCAAAGCCGCTCTCAATGGGCAAAACAGCACAAGTGCTATCGCGAAATTTCCGGCGCAGTGCAGCAAGTCGAACGGTATTCCGCTTATCCACCAGCTTAACGCGAATTTGGGTCCGCTTGTCACAAGGTAAACCGGTGTGCATAGTGCGCCGAAGAGAAGTCCAAACGCGCCTGAAAGTATAGCCCAGCCGAGTGCGCTTTTCATATTCCGCAGCAGATACGCCGCTCCCGCGAGTATCGCCCATATATAAAGGTAGTTTATGCTCCACAGGTTGAAGCCGTACATGAAAAACTCAAGAAATATGTAGATGTATATCGGGAACAACGCCTTAACGCCAAACGTCACGGCAAAGAGCATCACAAAAAGCGATACAGGCTCTATGTTCGGAAGTGCCGCCATTGCAACTTTCGCGGCGAACGTCAGCGCACCGAGCGTTCCGAAAAGCGCGGTCTCCGAGAGACTCAGCTTTTTACTCAACTGTGTAAACGAACGAATATTCGCCGCCGTCAGTTACAGGTGTGGAGTCCACACCAAGCGTGGCATATTCGCCGTTCTCATAGAATGCCCAGTACGCCCCGTCATCATCCCAGCTTGCAGTCTCGCCGTCAACCTCGGTGACATACAGCCCGTAATCGCTCTCGTCACCTGCTATAAGTCCCTCGTTTAAGAGCGCGTCACCGAGAAATTCCTCGTCCGTGGTGTACGAAAACGACGCTTCTGTCCCGTCAGCGTGTGTCACGCTGACACTTATAGACACGAGATCGGTTGACGCTGTGTCATTGCTGTCAGGTGTCTCAGCACCATCGGCTGCCGCGTCCTCTCCATCGGTTTCTGCGTCTGTGTCTCCGGTTGTGTCCGCGCCATCGGCGGCGTCTTCCGTTGAAACGGTGTCCTCCGTGCTTGTGTCATCGCCGGTTGTTGTATCATCACTTGCGTTAGAGCAAGCGGAGACGAACACCGCGATAAGCAAAGCGAGAACCATGGTTAATACAGTGAGCTTTCTTTTGTTCATATTATATGAACCTCCTTAAAATATAAATTTCGGACGCGAAAAAATTCCCCAGGCTTTTGGGGCGTTTTTAAGCGCACCGATACACCCTTCGTGTAGCTCGCACAAAGGGCTTCTACACCGCACACCGCTCTTTACGGTAAGTTCAGACATATTACCGCACTTATTTCGGTGTACAGCATTATCTATAATAGGCTCCGCAGGTCTTCTGGCTCGCGGATGCGGGGAATACCCATGAGCTTCACGCCTTCCCAGGAAATGCACCCAGTGACCGGCTTTCGCCATGTGAAGCTCTCATCCGCATACAGCGGCGGTACCGTCCGTGATTCTCACACGGTTCTCTTTGATAGCTTTGAGAGTATACTCAGCGGCAAACCCTCCCAAAGCCTCAGAGCCTGTTATATTCTGCTAAAATTTTAAGCCGTTACACGTTCCGCCTCCCGCGGATCCGGCTTGTACTTATTATTCCTTCTCAAACTGTGCAAACAAATCCGCCGCAACCCGAAATTCGCTCTTAGAGCCTTTCAAGGATCCTTTACGCACGTCTTTTCGGCAAAATTTGCCGATTGCCGCGTCGAAAAAACACATCTTCCAGAATGTTTTCTCTTTCAGACTTCCGCTCAGCAAATTCAGACTCGTAAATCCGCACGCACCGGAATACTTAAAAGGCTCTTTTTTACGCAAGTATAATACGCATTGTCAAAACAATACGCTTTCGAGTATACAGTTCATAATTTCCGTTAAACTTACGCCGATTCAGCTTCTTCCCCGATCATCTGCGCGATATACGCGGGTACATCGTCGCGCGGAATATCAAGCGACGCCGCAAGCTCCCCGTAGAGAATATCCTCAGCGCGTTTCATATATCTCTCGTCAATCTGTCCGAGCTTTTTCCCATGATCGGCAGCATTTAGACCCTTGCTGTAGACATCTTTTATTATCCTTATCAAATCCTCACACTCGTTGCTCTGAAGCTCGTTCTTGTAACGCTCAGTGAGGAATCTCGCGCCGCGACCGTCGTAATCCCGCGGCTCAATGTCAGGTATCCGGCGAATCAGATTCATCGCCTCTTCGCGTGAAAGTATTGGTCGCATATACACGCTTGAATCGACAGGAGCAAAAATTCTTCCGTGCCTGTATATTGGCGACAAAGTATAATATTCCCTCTGCCTGTTCGCGCCGGTTATGCTCACCGGTCCTATAGCGTCAACGCGGCATACGCCCTCGCCGCTATATATTATCAAATCTCCTGTCTGGTACACACCCGTACTCCCCTTTTGCAGCTTTTTCGAGGGTATAAAACCCCTCATGTATCATATTATATCACAATATTGAGTATGTACCGCGAAATGTTCACATAATATTTTTATTTTCCGGCAATCTAAACCGTTTCCCTCCGGTTCCAATTCACGGCGGCGCAATACGCCGTGGGGATTCCGTTTTGGTTTCTGTCTGCCGTTTCTCAAACGAAGACACACAAATCCGCATTGAACTTGCTTACGGAAATGAAAACGCTTCTGTTTTCCGGTTATCCCCAACTTTGCGTATTCGTCCGGTTATAATCAGGCTCACTCAAAATCAATCGGTTCCGTATATACAAACGGTTCGTCAGGTGCTGCCATATACTGGTTTATAATGCGTGGGCATAAATCGAAAACCGATTCCCGCGTTGTGCTTGCGTTCATCATAGACAAGCCCCCGATGCTCACAAGCCCCCATCAGAATGACGCGACACAGTATATGGCGTAAATCGCGAGTAGCGCGGCACCCTGTACCCTTGATGATTTTTTCCGTATAAGCATTGGAACAAGCAGGATCATCATAACAAGCGCGGCAAGCGGAGCGTCTATCGTAAGGGTACTCTGCTCAACCGGCACAACCGTCAGTGCGGAGGGTATGCCGATAACAAGAAGCAGATTCAGCAGATTCGCGCCGATAATGTTGCCAAGTCCGACATTTTCATAGCCCTTGCAGAGTGATATTATGGATGTGATAAGCTCCGGCAGAGATGTTCCAAGCGCGATAAACGTAACGGCTATCACGCGCTCCGGCACTCCGACCTTCTCCGCGATAAGTACACCGTTATCAACAAGCAGATCCGCTCCGAAATACAGAAGCACAGCACAGCCGACAAGTATCAAAATCTGCTTTACAATACTTCCGCCGCTGTCATCTCCGCCGCTCTCATCTTCATCATTCGGCATTTTTATGCTCATGTATGCGTACACGATAAACGCTATAATAAGCGCGATTCCGAGCGGCGTGTTGTACTCCCCAAACACAAACCCGTAAATCTCAACAGCCGCCAACGCCGCAAAGAAAAATATTGCCCGCCAGACGAGAGATTTTGGTTCAACCGATTTTGACGGTCTTATCAGCTGCGAAATTCCGGCAATAAGCGCGGTATTGCATATTATCGAGCCGAGCGCGTTGCCAACGGATATTTCCGCAGAGCCGCTGAACGCCGCCGTTGACGAAACAAGTATCTCCGGCAGTGTCGTACCGAGACTCACAACCGTTGCTCCAACAACGAGCTGCGGAATCCCCAGTTTCCGGGCAATCGCGACTGCGGCATCCACAAGGTAATTTCCTCCGACACATATGAGTATCAGACCAAGTATAAACAGTGTGTAAATTTCCATTTTTGCTCTCCTTATTATTTTGTGTTCAAATCAGAAAACTGTCTGATTCAGAAGATTTTGCGGAAACTCCGCAGTGACTGCCCGCTTGTAAAATTATTGAACGCTTCTTTATTTTAAAAGTCTCAATATCACCTCAAATTCCAACCGCTTTTAGTGAACCTCAATGGGCTAAACCGCACGGAGCATAAAAATTACTCCCGCAAGCGCGGTATTCCCAAAACGCGGCAAATCGATATGGTAATACGCGCAAATAGTTATACTGTTATTCCATTATATCACACGCCGGAAGAGTTTTTTGCATAAATGCGGCGGATATTTTAGATTGCGTGACGGCAACGGTCAAACCGAATGTTCAGTCATCACGGTGCGCGGGATATCGAAGAACTATGCAGAGAACGGCAAACACCGCAGCGACACCGATTGTTATTAACGCCGCGTACTCCGGCACAAGAAGTGTAATGCCCTGATAAGCTGTCCAAATCCCGAATACAGCGAAGATAGCGAAAGCTAAAATTCCCAGAAAATCTTCAGGCATTTTTTTCTTGAGAAGATACCCGACAAGCATACCGATTATGTCAGCCGCAAACAGTCCCACACTGCACGCCAGCCAGACTGTCACTGCCGCGCTAAGTCCCTCGTTTGCCCCGAACGTCATCGCCGTGAGCTGCGTCTTGTCCCCAAGCTCCGCGACGAAGAACGTGCAGAATACCGTCAGCGGCGCGAACTTGAAGCTCCCCTTCTCAGTGCTTTCCTCCTCGCCATCGTCACTTTTCTTTAAGGAGGTGAGAGCAAAGTACAAAAACGCTGCCGCCGCGATAATCTTAATCAGCCACTCAGGTATGAGAGATCCTATAAGCCCGCCCGCCAGAACAGCGATACCGTTCAGAACGAGAATAGCAACCGCTGTGCCGATTATTATGTCGCGAGGCTTATACTTTGATGTGAACGCTATAAGCATAAGCTGTGTCTTGTCTCCCATCTCCGCGATAAATTCTGTGAACATTATCTTCAGAAATAAAAGCATAAAAGCGATCTCCTTTCTAAATAAATTATTGTTTTGAGTTCCGCAACACTCAGCGTTACACGCGGATAAACAAAAAAGACTTATCCTCCGACAGCTTCCTGTCTCAGGATAAGTCTCGCCGTTTAAGAAAAGACCAGGATTATTACGCAAAGCTTCCCGCTTCAGCGTAAGTCCACGATGTTGACCTTTCCGCACATATCCTTGTGCCGACTACTCCCTTATGTCGCTTAATTATATCACAGCATTTTACAAAAGCGCACAGTGTTAAGAAAAATTTAACAACGGAGACTCCGCTCTCCGTAAATTGTAAACGCCAGACAATTTGCGTACAATTCAAAGCTCACTTGTGTCTTTTGAAATGGCGTCGGAATGTGAAAGTCAACTGAGGGTCGATTTTTGGACCGAGTCTCACATCAAATATTCACTCCATTAAATTCGCGCCGCTTCACTTTTCAAAAAAACGCGGCAACCCCATGCGGTTTGTCCGCCAGTCTCTCCGCTCTCTGATTTGCCAAAGTAAACGCGGGATATTGCGTTTCAAGGCAAATACTGTATGCGGGATATTGCGTTTAGATTGGGAATTTATGGGGGAAGTCATTTTTTCAACAGAAAGAAAAAAAACCTTGACAAATCTCAAAAATGGTGTATAATAGAGAGCGTAGAGAAATTACGGCGGCGTAGCTCAGTTGGCTAGAGCACGCGGTTCATACCCGCGGTGTCACC